>JBAPNE010000274.1:0-47957 GCA_049278975.1 Candidatus Kryptoniota bacterium | reverse complement strand
GGCGACACCACGATGCCCCAGTTAGGAAACTCGTTGCAACTAGCTCTCGACAAACGAAGTGAGCTGCAGTCTTTGAATTTGAAATATCAAGCCGCGGATGCTGCTGTTGCCGCTGCTTGGGGAGCTTACCTGCCCCAAATAGCCATTGTTGGCGATTATTATTACCAGCGTCCGAACCAGAGAATCCAGCCGCCGATCGATGCTTTCAAAAACACGTGGGACGCTGGTCTCCAAATCAGCCTACCAATCTGGAACTGGGGACAGACGGAAGCCAAAGTGGATGAGGCTCGCGCCCAGCGTGAACAAGCCGAACTTGCGGAGAAACAAACCGCAGATGCAGTCTACCTCGATGTGACACAAAGCTATCTAAATTTCAAGCAGGCGAAAGATAAAATCGCGGTTGCACAGACTGCAGTGAATGACGCCGATGAGAGTTATCGAATTTCGGATCAGAAATTTAAGGTCGGCCTGGTAACGAATACAGATTTAATGGATGCGGAGGTTGCATTATTGCAAGCAAAGTTGAATTACTCGCAAGCGCTCACCGATTTGGAAATTGCACGAGTAAATTTAGAGAAGGCAACCGGACAATTATAATCGCAGATTGTGAATCATAATGACACTGGCAATAAAAGCTGCAAACCTTACGAAAAAATTCGGAAGCTTCACTGCGGTCGATTCGATTTCGTTTGAAGTTGAAGAGGGTAAGGTTGTCGGATTCATCGGCGCCAATGGGGCCGGGAAAACTACGACTATCAAAATGCTTTGCGGCTTGACGAAGCCGACGTCCGGTGAGGCCATGGTTGCAGGTTTCGATGTTGCAAATCATCCTGAACAAGTCCGGCAAAGCATAGGGTATATGTCGCAAAAATTTTCACTGTACCACGACCTTACAGTCAAAGAGAACATTGAATTTTACGGCGGTGTCTATGGACTCGGCAATAGCGAACTGAAGGAAAGGATGGATTGGGTCATTGGGGTTGCCGATTTAGTTGGGAGGGAAAATATTCTGACGGCTGATCTGCCGTTAGGTTGGCGCCAAAGACTTGCGCTCGGATGCGCGGTCTTGCACCGACCGAAGGTCGTGTTTCTTGACGAGCCGACGAGTGGAGTTGATCCGGTAATTCGCGACAAGTTTTGGGAGTTAATAGGAAAACTTGCGCAGGAAGGTGCAACCATTATCGTTACTACTCATCATCTTGAGGAAGCTGAGTTTTGTGAAAATATTATCATGATGCATTTTGGAAAGATAGTGGTGAGTGGCTCCCCGGAAGGGATTCGAAGGGAATTTGCTGACTTGCCGTTGTTCGAAATAGAAACGCAAAGTTCAATGAAGGTTTTTAATTTACTAGAGTCCGAACAATGGGTAACTGAAGCTGCAATCCTCGGAGGGAACGTCCACGTATTTGTGCAGATAGATGATCCGGTTGCAGCTCTTGAACACGTCTTGAAAGAAAACCGAATTGAGAAGTTCTCTATCAAGAAAGCTGCACCGACTCTCGAAGATATCTTTATAAATGCGAATAGGGGAAGCGGAAGATCATAGAGTGTTTGAAAATATTCTGACAATTTACATAAAAGAATTTCGTCAACTCAAACGCGACAAGCTGACTTTGACAGCAATCATTTTCACGCCAGTGTTGATGCTCTTGCTCTACGGATACGCGCTCAATTTTGACGTGAAGCACGTGAGGTTGGGGCTGCTTGATGAATCACATACTAAAGAAAGTCGGGAATTGACTCAGAAGTTTTTCAGCACGGAATATTTTGATTTTGCCGGAAATGTGCCTGAGGAACCTGCGGTGGACAAATATATCCAGGATGGCAAGGCGACAGCAGTGATGGTCATTCCCCGCGACTACGCGAAAGACATCCTGCTTGGCAAGAGCGCTAAGATTCAGATCGTGATCGATGGAACAAATTCGAACAATGCCACCATCATAATGGGTTATGTTGAAGGAATAATCCAGAATTATTCCCAAAATTTAACTGCGAACTACATGAATCAGAAGGGCTTCACAATATCGACGGGAGCGATAGATTTTAGACCGAGGGTCTATTACAATCCTGCCTTGGAGAGCATGAAGTACCTTGTTCCCGGTTTAGTGGCGTTTATTCTGATGGTGCTGACAATATTGATTCCCGCAATTTCCATCGTGCGCGAGAAGGAACGCGGCACCATGGAGCACATCCTACTTGCCCCTGTCGGACCGTTAGAAGTAATACTCGGGAAAACGCTCCTATATTTTATGCTCTCTTTCGGAGCTACCGTCCTGATCATCGTTGCAGGAGTCATCCTGTTTGGCATTCCTGTAAGAGGGAGCATAATCCTGCTGGCATTAGTGATTATCCTTTTCTTGATTGCGGGTCTTGGTATAGGAATTCTTATATCGACAGCTACAGCCACTCAGGCGCAAGCTTATTTGGCTGCGTCGGTAGTGGGGTTCTTGCCAAACATGGTCCTCTCCGGCTTCATTTTTCCGATAAGCAGTATGCCGGTCTGGCTTCGATTTGTAACATATATTTTTCCCGGCAGATATTTTATCGCATCGTTGAGAGCGATCCTTTTAAAAGGCGCCAGTATTCTCGACATATGGGACCAGATTGTTCCACTAGTGTTTATTTTCGTCGTCGTGCTAATAGTCACGTCGAGACGCATGACTGCGAAAGGCGTTTGACATGAAGAGAGTGTTCCACGTTGCGAGAAAAGAATTTCTCCAGATGAAAAGAGACCGCAGAATGGTCGGAATGCTTTTTGTGGCTCCGATACTTCAGTTAGTTCTTCTCGGATATGCTGCGTCCTTGGATATAAAAAACATTTCGATGGTTGTTTGCGACTTGGATAATAGTAAACAGAGCAGAGAATTGATCGAACATTATTCTAGCTCGGAATATTTTAACATTGCAGGCTATACACAAAATCCTGACGACATAGACAGCTATTTCCGGAGCAGCAGAGCGGGAATTGCTCTTATTGTTCCTGTCAATTTCGGGCGCGATTTGTTGGCTGGAAAAAATCCGCAGCTTGTTGTGGCGGCAGATGGGTCGGACTCCAACACCGGTGGAATAGGCTTGAGTTACGCGAGCACCATTGCTTCGGGTTATGCGCGGGATATTCTGGTACAGCGTGCGGAAAAGTTCAATTTGATAAAAAATCCTGACGATCTGCCGCAGATAACCGCGCAGACCAGAGCATGGTACAATCAAGACTTGAAGAGCTTGAATTTCATGATCCCCGCCGTTCTCGTGATGGTTCTGATGTTGGTTATGACCGTCTTAAGTTCAATGGCAATCGTGAAGGAGAAGGAAGCCGGCACGATCGAGCAGATCGTTGTCACACCGCTCCGCGATTCGGAGTTTATCCTTGGCAAAATGATTCCGTTTACGATTACCGGATTCATCCAGGTGTTTCTTGTGCTTGTCGTAGCTGTTTTCTTTTTTAAGGTTCCATTGCGAGGAAGCCTGCCTGCATTGCTTACCCTTAGTGTGTTATTCGTTGTCGTCGGACTCGGTCTCGGGATTTTTGTCTCCTCAATTGCGAAAACTCAACAGCAGGCCAGCATGACGGCGCAATTCTTTTTACTGTTTCCAATGATGATCTTGTCCGGGTTCATTTTTCCGATTGAGAATATGCCGAAGCTCTTTCAATATCTAACTTATTTAATTCCGATCCGATATGCACTTGAGATAGTGCGGGGAATATTTCTGAAGGGTGACAGCTTCGGTGACCTAATCCCCCAGACGCTCGCTCTCCTTGTAATTGGGACAGTCGTTCTCTCGTTGAGCGTGAATAGATTTAGGCGGTCGCTAAGGTAATAATTATGCACCCTCGCGTTCTGTAGTAATTCTCAAAGTTTTTGATCGGATATTGAGAACATCCTCTGGAAAAAATTCTGAAAGAAACGCAACCGCATCTTTGATTGAAATCACTCCGGTCGGTTCATTTTTTTCATTCACGATAGGAATATGTCTATAACCCCCAATATGCATAAGATTTAATGCGTGTCCGATTGAATCTCCTATTTGTAAACTTTCTGGATCGGGTGTCGAACAATCAGAGATCGCAGTGCTTCTGAAATCACTTATTTTACCAGCCACTTTGTTTAATAAGTCCCGTTCGGTGAAGATACCGACTAGTTTTTTTGACGTTACCAGAAGCACGCAGCCGACTTTATGTCTCTGCATTTCTTCGACAGCTTTTTGAACCGTTGTTGAAGGAGGAACCATTATGGCTTCCTGAAGTTTCAATGATTTTATCGGTAGCCTGAGTACCTCGTTCGACAGCGTCTTCTCGCGCCGCTTTGGGTCTTCGTACATTTCCTGAAGCTCATCATCTAATTCTTCTGTCATGCTGCACCTCCTTTTTTAAACCAAGATTCAAAAATCAAAACTTGAATGAAGTTATTTTCGGGTTTTCCCATTGATTTATCTGAAACATGTTTGCGCTCGTCCTCCATCAATGCTATAACTTGCGCCTGTGATCCATGATGCCTTTTCAGAGGCGAGAAACAAAATGAGATTCGCAATTTCTTCCGGAGTGCCCGCTCTTCCCAAAGGATGTGTCGAACCGGAATGTTCAAGAAAATTTTGATATTGCTCCTCATTCATTCCACCGGCCTTGTGAAGATTGGTAACGACGACTCCTGGATTAACCGCGTTTATTCTTACTCCTTTTGATGCTATTTCAAGTGCTGCACAGTGAGTTAACTGATCGACTCCTGCTTTGCTTACACAATATGCAAGTACATTCGGAAAGGCGCGCACTCCTGTAACACTCGAAACGTTTACGATGTTCCCTTTTTGCTTGATGAGATGCGGCATAGCAAGCTGCATCATTCGAAAAACCGATCGCAAATTTATGTCGAACATTTCATCCCATTGCGACTCGGTTGTATTTTCGATAGTTCCATTGGAAATTATTCCAGCTGCATTTACAAGAATATCTATTCCGCCGAAACTATCAAGTGCCGCCTTGATCAGCTTCAGCCGATCCGCTTCCCTTGTTACGTCTCCCGTGATCGTTATAACTGTCCCATGGTTGTCCGCGCATTCTCCCTTTAAAGAATCGAGACGATTTTGAGTCCGAGCAAAAGCAACAATGTTCGCGCCATTTTCAGAAAACTTTCTTGCCGTCTCTTTCCCGATGCCGCTCGAAGCGCCGGTTACAATGACGGTTTTTTCTGCGAAGGTATTCATTTTATTTGCTAATTATTTCCTTCCTGCTAAAAATTTTAAACGAAATAAAAACAACCAACTATCTCTTTTGTTTTGAAAAGCTAAGGAAATCAAGAATGAGTTTCAAATCTGAATTGACAAAAGATAACGGAATGTCCTGTCTCGATGTTCATTGCGAGTAATCTCCTTGATTTTCAGGCGTTTCTTCGCTAATATTTCAACTAATTAAGTCTTTTCCATGGCGGATTCTTGAATAATGAGCAAATGTTCCTATCCAAATTTTTAGGTTGCAGTGACAGGTATCAATTCTCATGCATCCTGAGATTCAACACCTGTAATAATTTGAGGACTAATGTTTAGCGGCGTTGACTATTTCAGTACGGAAAATCTTTTTTCCACAGAGGAGAGGCTTGCGAGGGACACCGTGCGTGACTTTGTGTCGGAAGAGGTTATTCCAATCATCGAGAAGCATTATCGGGAGGGAACTTACCCAATCCATCTTGTTAGAAAGATGGGCGATCTTGGACTTCTCGGCTCTACTTTGCCGGCGAAGTATGGTGGTGCGGAACTAGGAAGTGTCGCATACGGACTGATCATGCAGGAGCTAGAGCGCGGCGACTCGAGCATAAGAAGTTTCGCATCCGTGCAAAGCAGCCTGGTGATGTATCCAATATTCACTTTTGGGTCGGACGAACAAAAGGAATATTGGCTGCCGCGTCTCGCCAAAGGCGAGGCCATCGGCTCCTTCGGTTTGACTGAACCGGATCATGGTTCGAATCCCGGAGGTATGATTACGTGCGCCGAAAAAAAGGGGAATAAATATATTTTAAACGGGGCGAAGATGTGGATAACGAATGGAACGATTGCCGATGTTGCGGTCGTGTGGGCAAAGATTGATGGCACAATAAGAGGATTCCTTGTTGAGAAAGGTACGTCGGGTTTTTCTGCTCCCGTAATGAAAGGAAAACATTCCCTGCGTGCATCAGTTACAAGTGAACTCGTTTTTCAAGATAGTGAAATCCCTGAAGAAAATATTCTGCCGAAATCCGGCGGACTAAAGTCTCCTCTGATGTGCCTCGATCAAGCACGATACGGAATCGCGTGGGGAGCGGTCGGTGCCGCCATGGCGTGTTACGACACGGCTTTGAGTTACGCCAAATCGAGAATCCAATTCGGCAAAGCTATTGCTGCTTTTCAGTTGACGCAAGAGAAATTAGTCTTCATGTTAACTGAAATAACCAAAGCACAGCTTCTGAATCTCCAATTAGGAAGATTAAAAGAACAAGGCAAAAGTAAACCTTCGCAAGTGTCGATGGCGAAGCGTAATAATGTTCACTTTGCCCTTGAGATTGCTCGAGTCGCCAGGACAATTCTTGGGGCGAACGGGATTCTCGATGAATATCCGGTGATGCGTCACATGGCGAATCTCGAAAGTGTTTATACTTATGAAGGAACCCACGATATTCACACTTTGATAATTGGAAGTGACATCACAGGTTTTGATGCGTTCAATTGACGGAGAAAATATTAATGAAGGTTGATAAAAAAATAATTGGCGATGCTTTGACTTTCGACGATGTTTTGTTAGTTCCTAACTATTCGACCGTGTTGCCGCGCGAAACTGAAGTGCGAACAAAATTGACAAAAGGGATCCAGCTTAATATCCCGCTAGTCAGCGCTGCCATGGACACGGTTACTGAAAGTGAACTTGCCATTGCACTTGCCCGTGAAGGCGGCGTTGGAATCGTTCACAAAAATTTTTCAATAGAAAAACAAGCGGAAGAAGTGGATCATGTCAAGCGTTCCGAAAGTGGAATGATTTCAGATCCTGTTACGCTAGGTCCGGGACATGCTGTTAGTGAAGCAATTGCGTTGATGAACAAGTATCATATTTCAGGCATTCCGATAGTCAATGGTGAAATGCTTGTGGGAATACTTACGAACAGGGATCTGAGATTTGTTGACCACCATGATCGCAGAGTCAGCGACTACATGACAAAAGAAAACCTCGTAACAGCAAGAGTCGGAACGACACTTGAAGATGCGGAAAAGATTTTGCAGAAACATAAAGTAGAAAAACTTCCTGTTGTCGATGCGGTGGGCAAATTACGAGGGTTGATCACTTACAAAGATATTCAAAAAAAGAAGAAGTATCCGAATGCGTGTAAAGATGAACGAGGAAGGTTGCGAGTTGGTGCAGCGGTCGGAGTAAAGGCAGAAACTGTCGATCGAGTCGAAGCGCTCGCCAAGGCAGGAGCAGATTTAGTAATCGTCGATACGGCTCACGGTCATTCTCGCGGTGTGATCGATATGATCAAAAAGTTGAAGAATAAATTTCCTGGATTGCAACTTGTGGCAGGAAATGTGGGGACAAAGGAAGGGACAATTGAGCTAATCAAAGCAGGCGTTGATGGTGTGAAAGTCGGAATCGGACCGGGAAGTATTTGCACGACGCGAATTGTTGCGGGGATTGGAATTCCACAGATAACCGCCGTCATGGAATGCTCAGCGGCCGCGGCAAAATATAAAGTACCAATTATCGCCGACGGAGGCATCAAGCAAACGGGCGACATCGCGAAAGCTATTGCTGCCGGCGCGGACAGCGTCATGATTGGCAATCTGTTTGCCGGAGTCGAAGAAAGCCCGGGCGAGAAAATCCTATACGAAGGCAGGGCATACAAAACTTATCGCGGAATGGGTTCGCTTGAAGCGATGAAAGCCGGAAGCAGCGACAGGTATTTTCAAGATGTTGAAGATGACATAAAAAAACTTGTGCCGGAAGGGATCGAAGGACGTGTGCCATATCGTGGTCCAATCAGCGATACTGTCTATCAAATGGTCGGCGGGCTTCGAGCTGCTATGGGTTATTTGGGCTGTAAGACTATTGATGAGTTGAAGAAGAATGGAAGATTTGTGAGGATAACTTCTGCCGGACTCAGTGAAAGTCATCCGCACGATGTTGACATAGTTCAAGAGGCACCGAACTATCACGTATGAAGGGCACGGACCTACAGAACCATTCTTTGAAGTCTGTAAAAAAGCTTCAGGGGCTTTTGCGAAAAAACCATTTGGATAGTTTCTTTGTTGCTGATTTGGCGAACGTTCGTTATCTAACGACTTTTAGTGGGACTTCCGGATTTTGTTTGATATTTCCAGACTCAGCCTATTTTCTGACCGACTTCCGTTACAAGACACAAGCTGCTGATGAGGTTATAAGTTGTGAAGTTGTTGTTTTTAATGGCAAAGTCTTCGACTTTTTGAATAAAAAATTTTTCAAAAGGGCCAGCGTTAGAAAATTAACAGTGGGTGTGGAAGATAATTTGTCGGTCGGCGCTTTTGATGAAGCAAGCTCTAGACTGCCGAACTGCAAATTGGTAAAGACTTCGCAAGTGATTGAAGCGTTTGCCTCGGTGAAATCTGATGCGGAAGTTGAAAGAATCAAAAAAGCTTGTTGGATCAGTGGGAGCGCTCTCGAGTTGCTTGTGCAGGAAAATTGGATCGGGAAAAGAGAAGTAGATTTATCCGCGACAATCGAATTCAACCAGAAAATTCTAGGTGCCTCAAAAGAATCTTTTGACACAATAGCCGCGAGTGGTAGTCGCGGCGCATTGCCGCATGGTGTTGCGTCTGAAAAGGTTATTGAAGGAAATGAATTCATAACGTTGGATTTCGGGTGCTTCTATGACGGATATGCTTCTGATATTACGAGAACATTTCAAACAGGCAATAGAATTAAAACAAAGCTCACTCAAATTTATCAGGTGGTTTTTGATGCCCAGCGAAAAGGAATTGAGGCTGCCCGTGCAGGTGTTCATGCGAGGGAAGTTGATGAGGCTGCCAGAGATTATATTGAGAAAAAAGGTTACGGCAAGTTTTTCGGTCATGGCCTAGGCCATGGTGTCGGACTTAGAATTCATGAACTGCCAAAGGTGTCAAAGACAAGCGACGATGTGCTCGAAGAAGGGAACGTGATAACGATTGAGCCGGGAATTTATCTACCGGGAGTCGGCGGCGTGAGAATTGAAGACGATTTCCTGGTGACAACAAACGGCGTAGAATCGCTTTCACATTTTTCAAAAGATATGGACTATTATATTTCCGCTCATGGATAATAAAGTATTAATCATAGCTTATTATTTTCCACCCATGGGAATGAGCGGAGTTCAAAGAACTCTTAAGTTTGCGAAATATCTTGGCAATTATGACTGGGAACCAACTATCTTGACGGTTACGCCGACGGCCTACTACGCTCTCGATTATGGCATGATGCGGGAAGTAAGTGAAAATGACATCAAGACAGTTCGCACGAATTCGCTTGACCCGACTCGACTTTTTGAAAGCGGTAAGCCTGTGAAGATGCCGCACGAGAGGCTAAGAAATTTTCTGAGCGGGATAAGCCAAGCAGTTTTTGTCCCGGATAACAAAGTTGGTTGGAAACACGAAGCGATAAAAGCGGGAAGAAAACTTTTGCAGGAAGAAGAATTCGATGTGATTTTTTCAAGCGCACCACCATATACGTGCCACCTTATCGGTGCGGCACTTTCAAAGGAGTTTAACATCCCTCTTGTTCTCGATTATCGAGATGCTTGGGTTGACAACCCGCTGCACTTCTACATCACCCCGATGCATAAAATTCTCCATCAGAAACTTGAGAAAAAAGTTTTGAGGACTTCTAATCGCATTGTCACGATAAATCGCAGGATTAAAGAGCTAATGCTTCGACGGTATCGTTTCCTAAGTTATAACGACATCGCAATAATCCCGCAGGGATACGATCCGGAAGATTTTCATGTCGAGGACACGCTTAAGCTGCCGTTCTCTGATAGAATGCGGTTCACCTACGCGGGGACTTTTTACCGCAACAGAACGCCAAGGTATTTTCTCCGTGCGTTATCGGAGGTTATGAAAGAGCATCCTAATTTGAAAAACAGAATCGAAGCTGTTTTCATCGGCGCTTTTAGAAAAGAAAATCTTGCAATGATAGACGCACTCGGTTTGACGGGCGTTGCAAAGGTTTTCGGTTATCTAGATCATAAATCGACCGTAAGATATTTAATAACAAGCGACGTACTTTGGATGACGATTGGTAGCGGAAAAGGTGAAGATATGGTATCGACGGGGAAGCTTTACGAATATATCGGAAGCAGGAAACCAATTCTCGGACTCGTCCCGGACGGAATTGCGAAGACCACGATACTCGAAAGCGGCGCTGGAAATGTTTTGAATCCTGATGATGTCGATGGTATAAAAAAAGCTATAATCGAATATTATGAGCTGTGGGAAAAGAATCATTTGCCGGAGATTCCGTATGAATTTTCTCAGGACTATGACAGAGTGAAATTAACCGGAGAACTCGCGCGTGAATTCCAGTTCCAATTAGATTATCGGGGCTCTTATGTCAAAGTCGGAGCTGATAGATGAAAATACTCGTGGTCGGGGGCGGAGGGCGAGAGCACGCGCTTGTTGACGCAATATCGCGTGACCATGATGCAAAAATATTTTGTGCACCCGGCAACGCGGGAATTTCCCAGCAGGCGGAAATAGTCAGTATTAAGGTCGGCGATATTTCTTCTTTGCTAAATTTCGTGGAAGATAATAGAATCGATCTTGCGGTTGTCGGTCCAGAACAGCCGCTTGACGAAGGAATCGCGGACATATTCGAAAGCCGTGGTAAGAAAATATTCGGTCCGTCAAAACTTGCTGCCCGACTCGAGACAAGCAAAGTTTTTGCAAAGGAATTTATGAAGCGGTGGAAGATTCCGACTGCAGAGTCGAAAACATTTTCTGAAAATGAGGATCGTGATCTTGTAGAATATTTAAAGAAATGTTGTTATCCGGTGGTGCTGAAAGCCGACGGACTTGCGGCGGGCAAAGGGGTTTCGATTGTTAATTCGCTTGACGAGGCAAAGATTGAAGTCGAAAAATTTTTCGTGAAAAAAATCTTCGGAAAATCCGGAGAGAAGATTGTCGTTGAGGAATTCATGACAGGGAAGGAGGCATCGGTTTTTGCGATAACGGATGGGAAAGATTACGTCGTACTTCCATCTGCTCAGGATCATAAACGAATCGGTGATAGTGACACGGGAAAAAATACCGGCGGTATGGGGTCATTCGCGCCGACACCATTTGTCGGTGATAACGAGTTGCGAAGAATAAAAACTGAGGCTATTGAGAAAGTATTGGAAGGGACGAACGCCGAGGGATTCCCTTTTAGGGGATGCTTGTATTGTGGTATGATGTTGACTAGTGAAGGTCCGAAGGTCGTTGAATTTAATGCAAGGTTCGGCGATCCGGAAACTCAAGCCGTCCTTCAACTTGTTGATTCTTCGATCACAGATCTTTTGTATTCATCCGCCGCTAAAACAATCGGCTCATACAAGCTGCGATTGAACAATGCCGCCGCAGTCTGCGTCGTCGCATCATCTAAAGGCTATCCGGATGAATATGAAGTCGGGAAAGTGATTACTGGTTTAGAGAACGAAATTGCGGGGACGAAAGTGTTTCATTCAGGTTCAAGAAAAGTTGACGGTCAATGTGTCACGTCTGGTGGCAGGGTCTTTGGTGTTACAGGCGTTGACCGAAAGGGGAAAGTTTCCGCCGCTGCCGGACTGGCATATGAACGTTTAAGTAAAGTGAATTTCGATGGAATTTACTTTCGTCATGACATTGCAAAAAGCGCCATCGAATTTGAAAGAAAAAAATAGAGATTCTTAATGAAAATTCTTGTGACAGGTGGCGCCGGTTATATCGGATCTATTTGCGCGGAAGAGGTACTTAACAACGGTCACCGGGTTGCAATTTATGATAATCTATCCGAAGGTCATCTATCGGCAGTTGATTCACGCGCGGAGTTTATACTTGGGAAGCCGGAAGAGCCGCATGATATTCTTAACGCTGTTAAATCGCTTCAGCCGGATGCCATCATGCATTTTGCTGCCAACGCGTTAGTGGGTGAATCGATGACAAATCCGAAAAAATATTTTCACAACAATGTAGTTAATGGCATCAAGCTGCTGGATGCAGCAGTGGAATGTGGTGTTAAAAAATTCGTCTTTAGTTCTACGTGTGCAACTTATGGCCCGCCGGATAACGTCCCAATGACTGAAGATTTACCACAGCGCCCGATCAATCCGTATGGGGAGTCAAAGTTGATATTCGAGAAAATTCTTCAGTGGTATCATCAAATTTATGGGTTGGAGTTTATTGCGTTCAGATATTTCAATGCCGCTGGAGCTAGCAAGAATTATGGCGAACACCACCGTAATGAAACTCACCTCATTCCAAATGTGCTCAAAGTCGCTCTTGGACAAATGCCGCGTTGTGAAATTTTCGGCACCGATTATCCAACTCCAGATGGCACGTGCGTTCGGGATTATATCCACATCATAGATCTTGCTAATGCCCACATGCTCGGACTTGAACCAGGCAAAAATGGTTTCTACAACCTCGGTAATGGCGATGGATATTCTGTCCGGCAGGTTATTCAAACCTGCGAAGACATTGTCGGCAATAAAATTCCAACGATTGAAAAGCCCCGGCGCGAAGGCGATCCACCAAGATTGATTGCATCTGCTGAAAAGGCGATCCGCGATCTGGGTTGGCAACCGAAGTATTCGAAACTCGATGACATTGTCGCTACAGCCTGGTCGTGGCACAAAAGATATCCAAATGGCTACCCAGACTGATGATTGACGATGTTTTTATCGAAAAGCTGTTTATTGCTGATAAGCAATCGGTAGCACGAGCTATTTCGATTGTAGAAAAACAGGATAAATTTTCTCTAGACTTAATCGAAAAAATTCACAAAAGATTCGGTCGCGCTTACAGAGTTGGGATCACCGGGCCGCCAGGCGCAGGGAAGAGCACAATAGTCAGCAAGCTTGCACGAGAACTTAACGATAAAAATAAAACAGTTGGGATAATTGCTGTTGATCCGACGAGTCCTTTCACCGGTGGAGCATTGCTTGGTGATCGAGTCAGGATGATGGATCTGAGTTCACGAGATGGAATTTTTATAAGGAGCATGGCAACTCGCGGCAGTCTCGGAGGTCTCAGCAAAACTTCTCAGCAGGCGGCAGATGTTCTAGATGCCGCAGGCTTTGACTACGTTTTGCTTGAGACTGTCGGAGTAGGACAATCGGAGCTTGACATCGTTGAGGCTGCCGACACGACTATTGTTGTGCTTACGCCGGAATCCGGGGATTCGATTCAAGCAATGAAAGCCGGTTTGATGGAAATAGCTGATTTCTTCGTACTCAACAAAGCGGATCGTCCCGGCGTTGACCAATCGTATCATGCAATTTCGACGATTCTCCAGATTTCATCTCATTTAGGTGAAACTGGTACAGATGTGAACGGATGGGTTCCGTTTATTGTTAAGACTGTGGCTAGTGAGAATCGCGGGATTGATGAAGTTGTTAAAGGAATTGAGCGGCACAACGAGTATTTGTCAAAAACCGATAAACTTTTGAAGAAGCGTAAAGAGCGAATAAAAAAAATGATTTTTGAAATTGTCGAAGAGAGATTGCATGGAAATTTCTGGACGGAGGAGCTGCTCTTGAAATTGGAAGAAAGGTCGGAGCTTGTCTTGTCAAATAAGTTGTCTGCGGTTCGACTTGCAGAAGAAATAATAAGTTACAGATAGATTTTAGTGGTTCGCCATTAGCTAAAGGTTGTGCCATGGAGTTAAAACTTAGTGCCGAAAATGAGCAGGTGCGCAGACTTGCGCGTGATTTCGCTCAAGCGGAAATAAAACCACTGGTGATGAAATACGATGAGGCGCAAGAGTTCCCATTTGAGATAATGCACAGAATCGGTGAACTTGGTTTCATGGGTGTCACCATTCCGGAAAAGTACGGAGGCGCCGGTCTTAGCTACGTCGACTATTGCTCCATCATAGAGGAAATATCAAAAGTTGATCCGTCCATTGGATTGTCGGTAGCCGCGCACAACGGCCTTTGTACCAGTCACATCTACAATTTTGCGCGCGAAGAACTCAAACAAAAATATTTGCCCGATTTAACTTCCGGCAAAAAGATCGGGGCTTGGGGATTGACTGAGCCGACAAGCGGCAGCGACTCGGCTTCGATTCGAACGACCGCTCGCCGCGAGGAAGGATTTTTTGTGTTGAATGGCACAAAACAGTTCACGACACATGGCTCCGTGGGTGGAATTGCAGTGGTGATGGCACTCACGGATCCATCAAAGGGCAAAAATGGGATCAGCGCTTTCGTTATTGAAAAGGGAATACCTGGATTTTCAGTCGGCAGAAAAGAAAATAAACTTGGAATGCGGGCAAGTGACACATCCACAATGATTTTTCAGGACGTGAGGGTTCCCAAGGAAAATCTAATAGGCAACGAAGGCGAAGGATTGAAACAGGCATTGCAAGTGTTGGATGCCGGCAGAATTGGAATCGCCGCGCTTGCTGTCGGGCTTGCGCAGGGCGCGCTCGATGCAAGCGTGAAGTATGCGAGGGAACGAACTCAATTCGGCAAACCGCTTGGAGAATTCCAAGCAATTCAATGGAAAATTTCTGAGGCGGCGACCAAGATAGAAGCGGCGCGACTGATGACATATAAAGCAGCTTACTTGAAAGACCATGGCAGGAAAATTGCGCTTGCTGCTGCGACGGCAAAATATTTTGCAAGCGAGATAGCGGTGAAGTGTGCGGAAGAAGCAGTTCAAATCCATGGTGGCTACGGTTTTATAAAAGATTTTCCTGTCGAAAAATTTTATCGCGATGTTAAACTGTTGACAATTGGAGAGGGTACGAGCGAAGTTCAGAAGATGGTCATCGCAAGAAACATTTTGAATCTCTAACATGAAGAAAGCGGTTGCATGCTCGCTGGCTGCGCGAGCGATTTGGTTTTATTCCTTGTCCATTGCCACATCTTTCATTGAAATAAATGGAGTCAGGTTGTAATTTACCTACCCTTTTGATGGAGAAATTAATGACGCGTGATGAAATAATAAAGGTACTTTCAAATATAAAAGACCCGGACCTTCACAGAGATATAGTTTCTCTCGGGTTTGTAAAAAAAGTTGAAGTAACGGACAGCAAAGTTAATATAGAAATTCAATTAACAACTCCGGCATGCCCGGTGCGCGATGAAATGAAATCGCAAGCTGTTGATGAATTAAGAAAATTTGGTTTCAATGGAGAAGTAAACGTCGTGATGACGAGCCAGGTTGTAAGCCACGCGAACCAAATCAGAGAACAGGTGCTTCCAGGTGTTAAAAACACGATAGCGGTTGCAAGCGGAAAGGGAGGAGTTGGCAAATCAACCGTTGCAGTAAACTTAGCAGCGGCTCTCGCGAAAGACGGTGCGAAGGTCGGAATTGTGGATGCCGATGTCTATGGGCCGTCGCTGCCGTTAATGCTTGGTGTCACGGAGAAGCCGGAAACCGAACAGATTGACGAAAAGCATTTTAAGATTTATCCGGTGGAAAAGTTCGGAATAAAAATGATGTCGATCGGTTTTCTTGTCGATACTGAAACGCCCATGATCTGGCGCGGACCGATGGCGAGCGGCGCGGTGAAACAGTTCCTGACGGATGTTATATGGAAAGATTTGGATTACATGATTTTCGATTTGCCGCCCGGGACCGGCGATGTTCAACTAACGCTTGTGCAAACGATACCTTTAACCGGCGCTGTAATTGTTACAACGCCCCAGGATGTTTCTCTTGCTGATGTGAGGCGCGGCATCCGAATGTTTCAAAAGGTAAATGTTCCGATTTTCGGCGTGATTGAAAATATGAGCTACTTCGTCTGTTCGCATTGCGGTCAACGTGAAGAGATTTTCAGCCACGGCGGTGGAAAAACTACTGCGGAGAGATTTGGAGTTCCGTTTCTCGGAGAAATTCCGATTTACACCCAGATCAGAATCGGCGGCGATACCGGAAGGCCGATCGTCATAATGGAACCGGAATCGGAGCAAGCACAGATAATTCAATCTGTCGCGAGACGGCTTGCAGCGCAGATAAGTATAACGAATCTTTCGGACGATGGGAAACAGAAGATAGAAATAGCATTGTAATGGAATAATTAAAATGGCACAAGTTTACAAAGGCACAAAGTGGTATGATGGACTCTCAAGAAGAAATTATTGAACAAATAAAAAGAATACTTGTTGAAGCGAACAAGTTTTTGTCGATTGACAGCGGAAGTGTGGAGTTCGTCGAGCTTGAACAAGATGGCATTTTAAGAGTAAAGTTTGCCGGTTCATGCGCGCTTTGTCCGCTAAAGCCGATGACGCTCAGGGCAGGAGTTGAGAGGGCTGTAATGCTGAAAGTGGAAGAAGTGAAAAGGGTAGAACTTGCCGCAGGATAAGCGGCACACCATCAAAGCTTCGTTGGGTCTATCTCTTCACAGCAATAATTTTTTATCATGATGGTTCGGGCAGGGAACTTTCTGATCAGCTCGTAATTATGAGTTGCAAGCAAAACCGTTGTTCCTCCCAAATTAATTTTCTTGAGCAAAGTCAAAATATCCGCCGACGTAACAGGATCGAGATTTCCTGTCGGCTCGTCGGCAAGAATCGCGACAGGGTCTTTGACGATAGCTCGCGCGATGGACAATCTTTGTTGCTCGCCGCCCGAAAGTTCGCCAACCGGAGAATTTTTCCTATGTATTAATCCGACTTGAGTCAGGGCGTGCGTCGCCTGCATCTTCATGTCGCGAGTCGAATAACCGACAGCTTGCAATACAAACGTGACGTTGTCATAAACCGACCTGTCGTCCAATAATTTATAGTCTTGAAATATTATGCCTAATTTTCTTCTGAGACGATAAAGTTTTCTTCTCTTGATTGACTTCGACGAGAATGAGTCAACATTGACAACCCCAGCAGTTGGAACAAGATCCATGTATAGCAATCGCATAAGAGTTGTCTTGCCGCAGCCTGTCTCACCGACTATGTAGGCAAATTCGCCTTTAGATACGGTTAGGCTGACATCCGAAAAAATTAGATGCTCATCGTATGCGAATCCAACATTTGTGCAATTAATCATGTCTTTCAATTATCCTGGGTTTCACCAAAACAAAATGAACTCTTTCCGAACTGTCATCGGCTTCGAGCATAGTAAAATCACCGGCGGCAAATTTTTCGATGAATCCTTTGCCTGCCGCAAGTTTGTGAAGTGTGTCGAGCGTGAAGATATGTTCTTGATGAACTTCTTCGAATAATTTCCCTTCTCTTTTTATTCTGATTTGTGTCGTGTGAGTTTTCGTTTTCCGATCGTAAAGGGAGCGTCGTTGATAATGAATCCCTCCGCATCTGCCGCGTTGAATAAACAAAGATGGGTCGTTAAGTGAATTTGATTCAAGGCTTGCGTCTAAAATGAATACGCCGCCCGGTTTCAAGTTCGAAAACGCATTTCCTAAGAATTTCTTGACTGAATCTTTATCCGATACATAGTTGATGCTGTCGTAAACACACACCATGGCATCGAATTGCTTCGGTGAACGATAAGTCAGCATGTCGTGATTTATGAATTGAGCACTGCGTTTCAGTGAATGGCCGACGTGTCGGATTTTTGATTGCGCTTGTAAAAGCATCCGTTTGGAATTATCAATTCCAGTAATATCGTAGCCGAATTTATGTAGAATAAGTGAAAGATTGCCCGTTCCACAGGCAAATTCACACAGCCGCTGTCCCTTGATTTTCGATCGGCGAGTCTCGACGCCGGCAAGTTTCATCAGCATCATTATATATTTTGCCCAACTTTTATAGTCCACCTCTCTCATCATATGGTCATAGATAGCTGCGGATTCAGTATATGGTGGCACGGCCTCGGCTTCTAATTCGAATAAGTCTTCGTGATGAAGTCGGAAAGAATGTTTTCGCACTCGCAGAATTAATCCCTTGCTGACTTGCGGCTTTTGGATATCTTCAGCGCGAGCTTAATGGCTTCTATCGTGCTGGATGGATTTGCAATTCCTTTCCCCGCAATGTCGAAAGCTGTTCCATGGTCGGGGGAAGTCCTGATAATGTTGATGCCGGCAGTAAAATTTACTCCGGTGCAGAAGGATTTCATCTTGAGTGGAATCAAACCCTGGTCATGGTACATGGCGAATATCCCGTCAAAAAGTCCCTCACGATAAGTTCCAAAGAATGCATCGGCAGGGAAAGGCCCGGTTGCATTTATCTTCATTGAAGCGGCCTCTTGAATTGCGGGTTTTATCAGCTCGTTTTCTTCTTTTCCAATCAAGCCGTTCTCGCCGGCGTGAGGATTCAATCCCAACACTGCGATCTTTGGGGATTTTACTCCGAAATCTTTTCTGATTGAATCGTCGAAGATCGCTAACCGTTCACAAATTATTTCTTTCGTCAATGTGCGCGAAATGTCTGAGATTGGGATATGAATTGTGGCAAGAGCTATTCTTGCAAACCCGGACGCCATTATCATGATGGAACGCTTTGAATGTGACAGTTGTGTCACCATTTCGGTTTGCCCGGGATAATTATATCCGGCGAGCCTAAGCGATTCTTTTGATACGGGCGCTGTGACAATCGCGTCAGCCTGATCGTCTACACACAATTGAACGGCTCTCTCGATTGCATTACCGGCCCAGAAACCGCTTTCTTTTGTCAGCTTCCCGGGTTTGATTTTATCGCTGAAGTTCGGGCAAGTGTCGAGAATTGTTATCTCGCTTCTTCCCACTGCGTCAGCGAGTGAATTAACTCTTAGAACTTTTCTACGAAATGAAAATTTGTGTGTGTAGTATTCGAACGCTTTGAGGGGGCCGATTAGAAGTGGCGTGCAGTTCGAGCGAATCGTGCGGCTTGCTGCCGACTTCAACGCTACTTCAGGACCTATGCCGTTGTAGTCACCAATTGTAATTGCAACAACGCTCATAGGTTCTCAGTTTGGTAGAGCTTGAAATCGCCGTCGAAGCCTTGCTTTCTAAACACGAGGCTCTTCTTCAGATTCGGGTAATACCAAATTTCATAGGTGCCGTCACTTCGAAATTCGCGCTTAACTTCAGCAGGCTTGCCGAAAAGTATGTAAGCTTTCCCACGGTCGGTAGCAGAGCCGTTATTTTCGGAGATTGTTTTGAAATGTTCATAAGCGTAATCTGCCCGCCCGTAAAATTCGTATTCAAGCTCGTTGAAAGCTGTCTTGGTAGTTGGGCTATGTGACGTCCAGAATTCGTTGAACTTTTCTCTTTGTTCTTCATTGTTTCCGGAACTTATATACGAAAAGACGGAGTCGGTAACGATGTATTTTAGAAGTGAAAGAGCCAACGGAAAGTTTTTGAGCGTGGAAGGTTTGTCGAGCCAGAGATAAGAAAAGCGCACCTTGTCAGATTTGTCTTTTAGAGAAACTGCGATTGTGTAATTCCCTTCTTGAAGCGTGTCAACGTCGAACTTTGTGACGTATAAGGAGTGTGTTGAGCTTGGCACCATGGCGAAGGAGATGGAGCTACTAGATCCGTCTACTGAATCTTCCGCCGGCTGCAACGCCGCTTTTAACGGAAATAGAGAATCTAATTTACAAATCAAAATACTTTGTGGTGATGTTGTCGAGCCATGTCCATTTGTCTCAAGTTCTAACGTGATGGGAGTATGGCTTGTGTCTTCAGTGAGAAATACCGCGTTCACAGTTCCCGGAAATCGCGCGACATTATTGTGAAAATTCGGGTAAAGTTTTTTTTCAGAGAGCGAATCAAGGAAGATTGTCGATAATACGCCGGTAAGTTTTTCACGGGCAAAATTTTCGTTTTTTGTTTCACTCAGGTAAGTGATTTGTTGACCATCATCTCTTAATTCTGCTGCGACTTTAAACACAGATTTCGGCAAAGTCATTGTAGTAACATCTTCAGCGAACATTTTTGAATCTTGCGTAAGATCAAAATTGTCCGCTGTAAATTTTTTTAGATGAAAACTGTGATAATTAATTCCCGTGACGGAATCAGCGGCGTCTATTGAAAAAGTTAAATCGGCATCGAATGTTTCATCCAAGCTCGCGGAATTTCTCGCGTGTTTGGTGAAAATAATTTTTGAAAAAGGAACGGAATAAGTGAAGGAGATGGTTACACTGTCGTTCGACGAGTTTACGATCCAATAGGAAAACCCATACATAGGATTTATTAGAAACGAGTTTCCCGTTTGGAGATTTAGCTGTGCAAAAGTTGTCACCACCAGCAAGAAAATGAGGGTCAGGATATTAATACTTCTTATCAACATTAAATTAAAGTTAATCAGCGAGCGAGTTTTTATCAAAATATTGCTTGCATAATTCAACGGACATTGTTTATATTCAACACATGAATCGTGTCGATAACATAAGCGGATTAAGAATAGCATCATCCGATCAATCCGCACACCAATCCCGTTCCGGCGCCCTGTCGTTCTGGTGCAGCTTCTTTTATTCCTACTTTTATTTCCCCCACCGGGGAATATAATCTTTTCAAACAAAAAAATCGAATTTCCATAGTTAATTAGCTCTTAGCTGAACGCTGAGTGCCGAGAGTAATCTTTCTATAAGATTTATACCATGATTTATAGAAAACAAAAAATTTTAAAGGAGTAGAGATGGTGGTCATATTTGAAGAGGAAGCGACAGAAAATGAGATCGAAAACGTAATAAAAGTTCTCAACGAATTTGGTTTCGATGTTCATCGCTCGACTGGTGTATCGCGTACAATAGTGGGAGCGATCGGAGTCAAGCCGGATTTTGATCATAGGCAAATCCAAGTTCTGCCCGGTGTCGATGAAGTTTATCGAGTTACCGAACCTTACAAGCTTGCCAACAGAACGTTCAAGCCTGAGGGAACTATTATTGACATTAAAGGCGTGAAAATAGGCGGAAATGAAGTTGTCGTTATAGCCGGTCCATGCGCCGTCGAAAACGAGAAGCAGCTTTGCACCATTGCGGAACATATTGCGAAGAACGGAGCAAAAATTCTCCGCGGCGGCGCATTCAAGCCGCGCACATCTCCCTATTCATTTCAGGGATTGGGCGAAGATGGATTGAAATTGTTGCGAAAGGCCGGTGACGAATTTGGTCTGGTTGTGGTAACGGAGGTGATGGACAAGAGTCAGATCGACATCGTGGCACAGTACGCGGACATACTTCAGGTTGGTGCGCGGAACATGCAGAACTTCACTTTGCTGAAGGACCTCGGTAAAATTGCTAAGCCGGTCATGCTTAAGCGTGGGCTTGCAGCCACGGTTGAAGAGTGGCTGATGGCAGCAGAATATATCCTTGCAGGCGGAAACAGGGAAGTCATGCTGTGCGAGCGCGGCATTAGGACATTTGAAAATTCGACTCGGAACACGTTAGACATAAACGCGATTCCTGTCGTGCATAAGAAAAGCCATCTTCCTGTGATTGTTGATCCATCGCACGCGACCGGTATTCGTGAAAAGGTTGTACCAGTGGCGAGGGCTGCCGTCGCGGTCGGCGCTGACGGAATCATGGTTGAAGTACACAATGATCCAAGCAAAGCATTGTCTGATGGTCCGCAGTCACTCTTTCCCGACCAGTTCACGCAAATGATGAAAGAAATCAGATTGATAGCGGAAGCTATCGGCAAAGAAATCGCTTAATCGGAATCAACTTGGACGAATTCGAAAGTTTTGATTCAACTCGGCCGGAGGCTGATGAACCTCTGGCTCAGAAGAAAATCGGTGTGATAGGCTGTGGGATGATCGGCGGCTCGATCGCGTTGTCGCTTTCGAAAAGCGGTCACAACGTGCTCGTTTTTGACCTGCCGCAGAACGAGAAGGCGATCGTAAAACAGATTCCATTCGTGAAATGCATGAAGAGTGTTTCCAATCTGTGCAGTGAAAAACCCGATGTGGTTTTCATTTGTGTGCCGTCGGAAAGGGTTATGGAAATTCTTCGTGAAGTTTCCTCATTTGCATCTCAGGGAACGATAATCACAGATGTGGCCGGAGTAAAATCGCCTATCATGGATGCGGCCCGAAAATGCGTTCCCGAGAATGTCGTTTTCGTCGGCGGTCATCCGATGGCAGGCTCCGAGAAGTCCGGTGTTGAAGCTGCGCAGCCATTCCTTTTTCAAAATGCAGTTTACGTTATTAGTCCGCTTAAAAATTATACAGAGAAAGAAATTTCACCGCTTCTTGAAGTAGTTCAACAGCTCGGTGCAAGAATACTTTTTATGGATGCGGCCCAGCATGACAAGATTGCGGCGGCCACGAGTCACCTGCCGCAGCTTGTCGCGGTGGAACTCGTGAATTTGATAAGCGAACTTTCGATGAGCGACGAAAACTTTAATACGCTTGCCGCGGGCGGATTCAGGGACATGACACGAATTGCGTCAAGTGATTTCGCGGTGTGGGAAGATGTAATTTCATCCAACCGCGGAAATATCGAAAGCATACTAAGCGCATTTATAAGGCGACTTACCAGCTTGGGTGAGTTGCTCAATGATGCAAGCGTCGAAGGTATTGCCCAGGAATTTGAAAAGGCGAAGATGGCGAGGTCGCGAATCCGAAGGAGCGGGAAAGGTTTCTTGCGGCCGCTTTACGATCTTTATGTCGTTGTCGAAGACAAAGTCGGCGTACTCAAGGAAATTACCTCCACTCTTGCCGATTCCAATATCAATATAAAAGATATGGAGCTTCTTAAAGTTAGAGAAGGAACCGGTGGAATGTTTAGGCTATCTTTCGATACGGAACAAATTCAAGATCAGGCAGCCCGAATACTGGAACAGAGCGAATTTCAAATCTTACGGAAAGAATTCGAGGGATAATTAATAATCGCTATGGAGGAGTTAACCTCCTCACAACCGAATCTCGCTACTCACTTTCCTCATCGTCTATTTTCGTTTCCCCGGCACCGACTTCCGTTACCCTCATTTTAATTCCGTCAAGTGATATTGCAAAAAGAGAATCTGTATCAGAAGAAAAAATTTTCTGGAAGTCTTCCGGTTCGAATAAGTCGGAAAAACGGGTTGCATATTCATCTAACTTCTTTAGATAATAATAGGCATTGTACTCTTTCAGATCTTTTGTGTCCTTATCGTAAAGACGCGCATTGGAAAACGAGCGTTGGTGCGGGTCGCTTCCGACAATAAAGTAAGAAACTCTATTACCGGGCCGCAAATCTAATCCTGCGTTAACCGCTGCTTCAAAACTTGCCGTCCTGTTTCTTTTATTCGCCCTGACTTCCGATTGATAATCATTGATAGATTCTCTCACCGTTTCAGTCCGTACCATCTTCTCTGTCGGGAGTTGTCTGCTGAGTATCTTATTAGCATAATCGACATATAGATTGTGCAACCCCTGAATATCCTCACGAAGCACAAGCTCAATAGCGTTGGAAATGAAATCTCTTCCGAATCTCTCCATGCTTCTCGATATTAGAGCGGAGCCGCGAATTTTTACTTTACCGTCGTAATTAAGGAGTGCATAGTTTTTTTTCTTATAACTCAGCATTTTCTCATATCTTCCATCAAGCGAAAGATTTATCCCTTGCGGAAGAGCGCGCGACAACTTTGATATGAACTTTTTCTCTTTTTCTTCCCCAATATGTTCAGGCGGCGGCACAAAGTATAACCCATCAGTGTCGACTTCCACGAGCGTTCCACCTTCTGAAGTTATTTGCGTTATCATCTGCCGAAGAATCTTTTGTCCTGTTTCCGTAACCATGTTGGCGGCAGCATAATCGTTGAATATTCCGCGTGAATAACCAAGATATCCGTAAAATGAGTTGATCAAAATTTTTAAGGAAGACTGCATTGCGTCTAACTTGAACTTTTTCATCGAGTTCGCTTCTTCTTTCATTTGTCGTTTCGTATCGATTCTCAACTTGGTAAGATGTTTCAAAGTTCTCTGAAACACTCCAAGTTGATCCGATAGAGGCGAAATCTTGTAGTTAATCATGAGGGAAGGGTAAAGCGATTCGACATCTGCGTGAATAATTGGACCTACAACTCCGCGGAGAAAAACATCGGTGTAACCGCCGGAAGTTTGCCTGCCGGCTTGCGGTTTCGGGATCGAATGTTTTTTCCTGAGATATTCGCGGACAAAAAGCGATTCTATCTTTGCGGCTGAACCAGTGCGAGATATTTGACCGTAATTGTACGGGAGAATTTGCGCCAAATAAAAACTTGTCTGAGACAGATGTTCGGATAAGAGCCTTGTTTCTCTCACGTCATCCAATGCGTATTTAACCAACAGATCTGGGTTTGTAAGCCACGTCTCCGAAATTTTTGAACCTTCAATATACGTTCTGTCCTCTGCCGCGAACCCAAAATGCTTCGCGACAATTTTCAGCCCGTAGCTTTCAAGCTCGCGCCTTGTGGCATCATAACTTTGCACCAAAAGCCAGGTGTCGATGATATGCCTCCCTGGAATTTCGACGCTCGAATACTCAATCTCCTTCTCAGCGTAAGAGACTCGCGACGTGAAAACCTTCGGCTCAAGAGAATCCCTGCCAATCTTGGGTTTAACATTATTCATCTCACAGCGTGTCATGATGTATGGCAAATCGAAGTTATAAATGTTATGCCCTTCAATAACATCAGGATCCCGCTGCTTAATTATCTCGACTAGTTCAGCCAGCATTTCTGCTTCACTTTTCTCGCGCCCGTCGATTACGTATTCCCAACCGGAATTATCCGAAAGCGAGATAAGTATGATTCTGTCGTCCTGCCGCGACGCGACTGAAAAATTAGATCTGGAAAAAGTTTCGATGTCGAGCTGCATCCTCCGTAGTTCTGCGAATTCCATATCTTTGAATAGGGTGATCCCCGTTTGCATGAGAAATTGAAAGACGGGATCGAGCTTGACATAAACCTCCCCCATTTTTGAATAATCGCGCGAAAATTCTCCTGTGCCATGATGTGAATTATCGGCGACTCTTCGAAGTGCGGCACGCATGTCACTCCACTTGTGAAAAACACAAAGATGTTGATAGTGATTGCTGCCGGCTAATCTGATTTCCCAAAATTTTTTTTCGAATCCTTTAAGGAGGGAGGAATCTTGCAAAAAGAAGAAAGGATAAAATTTACGTTCCTCTGTGACAACCGCGTTGTTTACACGTTTTACTATCTTAATGGTAGTTTCGCTCGTCTGATATGCTGCCACAACCTTCGATTCATCATTGCGGCCGAAAAGGATTGCGTCGGTCATAATTTATAATTTAACACAGACGGAATATCGACGATGTTTTCCTTCGCTAAGTTTTATCCGCGTATCATGCACCATAAGCAATTGTTGCATCATGGTTTCTATTGCAAATAAAATAATGGCGAGCCGTTATATGCAGCCCGCCAAGATTCCTTACAATTATTGCCCGACAATTTATCTCATGCTATTTCGAAACCAAACAGGTCTTCCGGAATCGTCCCTGAGTTTGATTGTCTTACCGCCGATTACTATTTGGGCAGCGACAACTAAATCATTCTGATTGAAATGAACTTTAGAACCAGTAACTTGAACCGAATCACCTGCATTGAATGCGATTCCCTGTTGAGCAAGGTATGAACTTGGTCCGACCATGACCGTTGAGGTGCCACTCGTATCTTTAACCGTTATCTGTACACTGTACATGTTTCCTCTTGGAGAAGCAACACTGTCAATACTGGCGACGGTGCCGGATATGGTTACGACAGATGTGGTGTCATAAAACTGTCGATGCTGTCCCGTGTGTTGTGCAAAGACTGCGCTTGTGAACAAAATGGTTGCGAAAAGAATCGCTAAGAATCTCATTTTTCCCTCCCATTCATTTTTTGATTATTAGACTCAAAGTATGACAGAATGCATTCGTTACACATTAGATGCGAAAGATGGGAAGAAGTTCAACTCGTTTTAAGTCTCTTTTCAGCAAATCTATCTCTTTCAGTTCAGTCATTTTTGTTATTTAGCTGCCGTCTATCCAAAACCATGAAGTTGTCAATCTGTGCGTGTGGGATCTGGTCTGGTCCCATGCCTTTGATTTTGTATCCCACTTTTTCTCCGGCTTTAAATGGACCTAATATTGCCGTCCAGTAACTATTATTCCTGCTATAATCGTTGTACCGCCATTCGGCTTCCACGTTGTAATGCTTTTCTAATGAATTTTTGTTCGAAACGGAGACTTCTACAATGACGGTCTGTCCTAATTCTATTGGATAACTACCAATCCATAATACAACTTTGTCATTTTGAAAAACTTCAGCGGGCGTTCTCGGCGCATCCTCTGTGTTATGCCAGATTACCATCCAACGACTCACAATTTATTTTAGGAAAAGAAAACAAATTCTGCACCATACCTTCATCGGTAAATGTAAAGGTTTTCAAGATTAATCGCAAATAGTATTATTGTGAAATGAATTTAAAGTAATTGAGAAAACTCAAAGGTCTCAGCCGAAGGCTAATTAACCTAAGATAGAAGTTCACTTCTTTCACGATGTGCGAATCAAATCTTAAAAGTCACCCGTAAAGATTGTTTCTTCGAGAACGTCCGCATATATTATGTCAAGGCAAAACAAGTTGGCACATAGGAAAAAATAGCAAACTTAGGGCTTTAAAAATGAGAATAGAACAAACGTTTCGCCTGCGCATAACATTCTTACTGTCGGAATGTTATGCCGATATATGGCAGGCTAATTATAGTTAGAGCGAATTGCGTTGGTGAAATTATGAAATCCACTTTTGTGAGAGGGAATCTAACTTGTAGATTGACCTTATCTTTTATCTTATTATGTCTCGCTGAGAGGGCGGTGGCTCAAACACATCCTTCCATGCAGCATCTTGACCAGGAACAGGTCATTACGACCAAATCTCTTCAAAATAACTATTCGGTTGATTCCTTGGCTGGATACTCTGTCCGTATTTGGAAGCAACCGTGGGGTGGATTTGAAATTCTGAAAGATGGGAAAGAAGTTCTTGCTGCTAACGCTATGTGTCTTGATGATTATTATTTGCGCCGGGCAAAGAAACTTGACAGTATAGATATATTTAAGGGTTTTGCCATGGCACGCACACTTGACGGACCTGCCGTAGGAGAAGCAGACGGATGTTATAGTAAAAAGAATATTGATTCGATTTACGAGTTCAGGAATACTTACGGCGTACGTTGCTTTTTTATCCATGCGCTAATGAAAACATACTGTGACGGTCAATTGCAAGGTTCAGAATTTTATCATGGTTATTTTCTCGATATTACTCAAGACGAACAAATTCAATTGATCCAAATTTCTAATACGTTGGACATGCTGAATGATCCCAAGATAACTGAACTGAGCAAGTTGTTGGTGGATAAAATTAGGCTAATAAAATAATTGTAAATGTGGCGTACACGCCGCTCATCCTAACAAAATGTGCCTTGCGAAGAAAAGCCGAGCTAAACTGTCGTGCAAAATTGACCATATGTAATAGTTTAGTGAAATTGGAAGGTAAACAACATGGGACTCGGTTCGTGTAGCATGACCCAGATCTGACTTTAACACAGTTCTCTGAACAATATCCCTTGGGCTAAAATACTCAGCGGAATCGCCATATCTCATCGCCAGACCAGTTTTACAAAAATCGTTGAATTTTTGCCAAAATCAAACTTTTCAAATGCTAAAGTCGAATTTTTATATTTTTTCAATATTTCCTTGCATTTGATCTAAAAAAACTGTTATTTTTGAGCAAAATTGAACATGGCAAAATCGAGATACCTCGCGGGAAAGAAAATAATCCCGCATCCAATCACGAAAGACATAAAAATCACTGATCTGATCGACAATTATTTTCAAGCGTATAATGCTGCTCGTTTGAAAGAGGCAGCTCAGTTATTTGCGGAAAAAATGCTTGATTCTGATGTGACGATTGGTATGAGTCTCACCGGAGCGCTGACGCCTGCCGGATTGGGCGGATCGTGCGTAGTTCCGCTCATTAAAGCGGGTTTCGTTGATTGGATTGTCTCCACAGGGGCTAATCTTTATCACGATGCACATTTTGCGATCGGTCATTCTCTTCACAAGGGAAGCCCTTTTGTGGATGATCGAATCCTGCGGAAAGAAGGCGTAATTCGGATATACGATATTTTGTTTGATTACAAAGTCCTTCTAACAACGGACGAGTTTTTTAGATATTTAATTTCTCAACCGGAATTTCAAAAAGAGATGGGAACGGCTGAATTTCATTACAGGGTTGGGAAATATATTTCTGCTCGGGAAAAATCTTTAGGAATAAAACACAGCTCGGTTCTCGCAACAGCATACAGGTACGCTGTACCAGTTTATACTTCGAGTCCGGGCGATAGCTCGATCGGCATGAATGTGGCTGCAATGGCGCTCGACGGCTACAGGCTAAAATTGGATGTTTCAAAGGACGTAAATGAGACCGCGGCAATCGTTCTCGACGCAAAGCGGTCAGGAGGACGCAGTGGCGTTTTGATTTTTGGAGGAGGCTCACCGAAAAATTTTATGCTTCAGACGGAGCCCCAGATCCAAGAAGTGCTCGGAATAAACGAGAAGGGACATGATTTTTTCATTCAGGTTACAGACGCGAGAGCAGACACTGGCGGACTTTCAGGTGCGACTCCGTCGGAAGCTGTAAGCTGGGGAAAAGTTGATCCGAACAAACTGCCCGATACTGTCGTGGTTTATCTTGACTCGACGGTGGCGATGCCTTTGTTGACATCTTACGCTTTGGCAATGCGAAAACCAAGAAAACCAAAGAAGCTTTTTCTTCGCTTGCCTGTGTTGATGGATCTCTTACAGAAAGAACATGCAAAAGCGGTACGAAGAGCGAAATGATTTTTAACTACGAACATTCGGTCACATATCCAAAAGGTTTTTTGGCAAGCGGCATTATTGCGGGCATAAAACAAAACGGTTTGCTTGACCTTGGAATGCTCGTCAGCGAAACTGTCGCTGTAGCTGCAGCTGTTTTTACTAAGAATAAATTTCCTGCGGCACCGGTTTTATTATGTAAGCGAAATCTTTTGGATTCCAAATCGAAGGCTAAGGCGATTATTGTCAATAGCGGTTGTGCAAACGCGCTCACCGGAAAAACCGGAATGAAATCCGCCGAGAAAACCGTGGCAAAAGTAGCGGAACGTTTTCGTATTCCTAAAGACGAAACTTTAGTTGCCTCGACGGGAGTTATTGGAAGGCAGCTTCCAATGGAAAATATTTTAGAAGCAATCCCGCATCTTGTTGGAAGCCTCCGGTCCGACGGCGATTCGGCATTTTCACGAAGCATCATGACGACGGATAAATTTCCGAAACAGGTGTCCACCGAAATCGCGATTTCAAAGGGCAAAAAATTTCGCATTGGAGCCACCGCGAAGGGCGCGGGCATGATTCATCCTAATATGGCGACCATGTTGTGCTTTGCCGCGACAGATGCGAAGATAGATAAAAAGAAATTGCAATCTGCATTAAGTGAAGCCTCAGAAAAATCGTTCAACACCGTGACTGTCGATGGAGACACAAGCACAAACGACAGCGTATTTATTTTAGCTAACGGTGCATCGGGCACTGCGATTAGTTCTCAATCCGATTACAAAATATTTGTAAATTCTTTGACCATGGTATTGCGAGAACTTGCGATAATGATTGTACGAGACGGAGAAGGTGCAACTCGATTTGTGAAATTGAATATCCAGACTGCTTCGACTTACAACGATGCGGTAAAAGTTGGCCGCGCGGTCGGGGTTTCTCCGTTAGTGAAAACGGCAATATTCGGTGGAGATCCGAATTGGGGAAGAGTAATTTCGGCGGTGGGGAATTCGGATGTAAAATTTGATCCGGCTAAAGTAGAGCTGAACATCGGAAACATATGCGTGTTCAAGAGGAATGAGCCGCAGAAAGTTGATCTATTAAAAATAAGTGATTTGTTTTCAAAGAAGGAAATTGAAATGACGATTAAGCTCAACGCTGGACGAGAGTCTGCACAAGTTTATACTTGCGATTTGAGCTACGATTATGTCAAAATAAATGGTGAATACACCACATAACCAAAAAACAAAAAGGAAGGAGTCACCTATGGGAAAGTACGAGGAACTTCATCAACTCGTCAACACCTTCGAAGAGGATTTTAGAAAATTCTTTGAGAAGCAGAACAAAGCCGCGGGCACTCGTGTTCGCAAGCACATGGGAGAATTAAAAAAGTTCGCGCAGCAGGTTCGGTTGGAAGTTCAGGAGATCAAAGAGAAAATGAAAGAGGAAGGGAAGTAAGACTTTTCCTTCGGTTACTCCTCTCAGGAATGAGGGGAGTAACCATTTCATGAGTATGCATCAAGATTTATCTTGATGCTGCTTTCCGTCGTCTTCACCTTTATGCAGGTTAATTATCTTCAAGTCATTTACATAATTTGTGCTTTGCGGGTTTTTGATCTCAACAAACTTGCGGGCTATGACTTTGATTCTTTCCGCAGTCTCAGCAATCAACTGGATTCCATTTTCTAATTTATCGTATTCCTTTTGCTTCAATGATTTCCGCATCATATCTAAAGCAAGATAAATCACGTTTAATGGATTATTGATTTCATGGCCAACTGTTGCCGCTAGTTCCATAATGGACAGTTTTCTCGTCAGTTGTTCAATCTCGTTTTGCAATTCACGGACACGCATGCCGCTTTGGACTCGAGCCAGAACTTCTTGATGCGGGGCGGGCTTTGTAATGTAATCATCAGCGCCGGCTTGCAATCCGCGCACGCGATCTTTTGTGTCGCCCCGTGCTGTCAGTAGAATTACGTAAGTGAACCTAAGTGTGGAGTCATTCTTGATCCAGCTTGTCAATTGTTCTCCGTCCATTTCCGGCATCATCCAGTCTATTATCATTACATCAGGTTTGTATGCTTTCGCTGCTTTGAGAGCTTCTTTCCCATTTTTCGCTTCGCGTATTTCGTAACCTGCTTTCGACAGAACGCGGTTTAAAATCATTCTCGAATTTGCATCATCATCTGCAATTAAAATTTTAGAGCTCAATTTTAATCCTTTGTCCATTGTGGTATCGTGAAGTGAACAGTAGTCCCTTTACTCTGTCCCGGGCTTTCAATTTTTATCTGACCGCCCATCATTTCTAAAAGATGCTTGGAGATAACCAATCCGAGTCCTGTGCCTCCGAATTTTCGTGTTGAACTTCCGTCCGCTTGAATAAACCTCTGAAAAAGTTTGTCCCTTTTCTCTTTCGGAATTCCTACGCCCGTGTCCTTGATCCCGAAACGGATGTTTCCGTTCTGCGGTTTGACCATGACCTTTATACTACCGGCAGGGGTGAACTTTATTGCATTTCCCAGCAGGTTAATCAAAACTTGCTTGAGCTTTTTCACATCCGCAGCTGCAAAGAGCGGAGAACCCTTGATCGAAGATTCTAAATCCAATCCTTTTTGATCTGTTTGTACAGTAAATAACGTGCAGACATCCGCAATAAGTTCATCGACATAAATCTTTTCGATCTCGAGCTGCATTTTGCCCGCTTCAATCTTTGAGATGTCGAGCAAATCATTGATGACGGTGAGGAGATGGTAAGAGCTGTCTAATGCGTTTCGGGTAAACGTTCGAAGTTCGTTATCGCTATCATAGTAGCCTTCGGTGATTAATGTTAGGAACCCTATGATAGAGTTGAGCGGAGTTCTTAATTCGTGCGAAGTATTTGCAAGAAATTCGTCCTTGAGTTGGTTGACCTCTATGAGATGGTTGTTAAGTTTTTCCATCTCGAGCAAACGAATCTTGTCCACGGAAATTTTCGGATATTTCCCGCCGTGTTTGTTGGCGGAATTCCGTCGAGATTTACTCGCGGCATTTCGTTTTGCAGCGGCAACTGATTTGTTTCTCATCTTAGTCGTTCTTATTCCAATGTTTTCTTTAAGAGTTGATAATATCGAAGAATCACTTTTTGATATTCCGGTGGAAAATTCTGGCGGATTAGTTTTAATAGCTCCTGATTTTGTTCGGAATTTGAATTCGTAAGGTTTAGTTCTGAGGGGCTTTTACCTTCGATGTTCTGGCCGGGTGTACTCTGGCGTTTGTTACCGTAGTCTTGTTTATTTATTGAGCGCGAAGCGTCGAGCATTCGTGAAAGAATTTTTTGCTGCCGTTGAATTGTTTCCGGCTTTATGTCGTTGCTCTGAAGATCTTTTACGACGTCCTTCATGTCATTCGCGATCTGGTCAAGATTTCCGAGTACTTTGTCTTGGCCGCCCATGGCGGCCAATTGCTGTGCTTCCTGCGCAAGCTGTTCGAGAGATTTGTGAATCGCCTCCTGTTGCGCTGCGAGCCGCGAAAGTTCAGCTTGCTGCTCCATGGAGAGTGTACCACCTTCACCCAGTTTTTGTGTGATGGAGTTCAAACCTTCCTGCTGTCCTGCAAGCTGCTGTAATTGCTGCATAAGAGACATAAAACCGCCGGAACCTTGTCCATTCATCATCGCTTGAAGAGTACTTTGAATCGACATCACTGCCTGATTCATCGAGCCCATTGCCTTGCTCTGCGACTCGGTTGCGCTTGATTGATCCGATCTCTGTTGCAAATTGTTCAATGCCTGCTGCATCTGCGAGTAAGCCTCACCGATTTGCCTTCCCATTTGCGGAGTAACAGCGAAACTTTTGTTCGATAACTGCATCATTTGCTGAGCTGTATAATTTAACTCCTGCATTAATTCGTTTTGTCTGTCTGCAAGCTGACGTGATTCAGCGGAGTTTGGCATCAACTGCGACGACTGGTTTCGCAGGTCTTCTTGTTCCTTTGAAATTTCCAGGAGGTTTTGTTGAGCCTTGCGCATCGTGTTCACGGTTTCCTTCTGCTGATTCCGAAGCATTTCCTTCTGCGCCTCGGACAAAGTTTGTTGAAAATCTTTCAATGCCGAGGAGATTTGTTGTTGTGAACTTTGTGCCTGAGAGAATTGTCCTTGAGAAAGCTGCCGCGAAGAATTTTGCATCTTCTGTTCCACATTGGATTGTTCGAGCTGCTGGTTTGCCTGATCAATTTTTTGCATCGGCATTTCATTCGCGAACTCGTCCATCTTGTTTTTCAAATCAGACATCGCATCTTTAGTGCTCGAGAGTTCCTTTTGAATTTCTTTTTGATTCTCCGATAGCTGCTGCTTGCTTGCCGATCGAGTCGAATCGGATTCCGCAGTTGATTTTTGTAAATTCTGCTGCTGTGCCATCATCTGTTCTGCGCGTTTCTGAAGCTCATCCAATTTCTGTTCTATCTCGACACGCTTGATCAAACTCAATGTCCGCTCGATGCTTTGTCGAAGCTGTTCTTCGTTCACCTGGAAATTCTGCGTCGCCTGCCGCAGCTGCTCCGGGTTTAAAGACTGGATTGCGTCTTGCAGTTTTTTTAACGCATCCTGAAACTCCGGCGAGTTGATCTCCTGCAATGCCTTTTGCAATTCCAAATATTTATCGAGAGTTTGAGGAGAAAGAATCTTGTTCTCCAGCATATTTTGCGTCATGGATTCCACTTGACTTCTAAGGCTGTCGACTTGCTTCTGTAAATTCTCGTACTGCTGCAAAGTGTTCTGCATCTTTTTCTGCTGTTCCCAGCTCATTTGCTTGGTAGCGGTCTTCATCTCATTGGAAAGTTTATCGAGTTGTTGCCGCAAATCGTTCGAATTGTCGAGTGCGTCCTCGGCTTTTGAAATAATGTCGCTGTGTTCGCTGTCTGTCGAAGCAAAAACCTCATCGACAGACGGAAGCCGAATTTGATACTCGCTGCTCGAAGTTGCTTTGGGGCCATTGACGAAATCGTTATCAAAAACTTTCGCGTGGTAGCTTATCACGTCTTCGGGAACGAGGTTGAGGGAAGTCAAATCCCACGTGTAGGAGATTTCCTGTTCACCGGCTTCTTTTGTCGGAAGCTGAATCTCGATCGAATGATAATTCTTTTCCGGTGGGGCATACTCTGAGCTGATAAGTTTGTACTCAATCAAAAGTTTTGTGAAACCGTAATCGTCTCGGATATCGATTCTTAACGGTAGCTGCATGTCTCTGTTGAGATCTACATCTTTTCCCGGATAAGTAATTTCACATGCCGGATATTCATCGTTGACCGCTTGAACTGTATAGACAATTGGGTCGCGATTTTGCAAGCTGTCTTCATCCAAAAGGCGAACCGTATATTTGATGGTACGGCTTATATCGAGCGCACCAGCGGCATTTTTCCCGCTGACATTGAAAGATTTCCTTGTAGAATCATTGATAAGCAGCCATGCCAATTTTAATTCTTTGTTTGTTTGCAAAGTAAATTCGGCGCGTGTTCCTACGAGAGCAGAAAAGTCTCCGATATTATCCTGCAAAGTTTCTACGGCTTTTTTTGTGTATGACGGATAAATAAGAGTCACATGAAAACTTTGCACGATCGGAAGGTCCTCAACATCGACATTGTACTGACGGGTGTCCTGGTCGCCGGCAGTTACGAAATACTTCAAACTGCTCCGGACATCGGGAAGCTGGAAATAATATTTTTCGTCAGTGGTTTTGTTGATTTTGTGTCCTTCAAAGTCGCGCTCGTTATTGTACCTTTCGCTCACAACAATATAAGAGGGAAGTTGTCTTCCGGTGATTAATCCAAGCGTCGTTTTGATCTTTAAAGTGTCACCTCGTGAAAGCAGAATATCGCCGGGTGAAACTTCGATTGAGTATGCGCTCGGGATTTCTTTTGTGAAATTAAATACCTCAGCTAATGCATAAGGCAGTTGGGACGGAAAAAACAAAAAAAGAACGAGACCGGCAACAAACGATATTAAGATAGAGAGTTTTGCGCTTGCTTCTGATTTGTATTGCAAGGCAGAAGTAATATCATGGCGAGACGCATCCCCGAATATTTGTTCGACATATGCGCGGGCCAATTCTTCTGAATGATATTTATTGGGATTCGATTCATTTGATAAAAGCTCAATCGCGTTTCTCAACCTGTCCTTTAAATCTGGAAACACGTTTCCGACTTCAAGAGATATTTCCGTTACATCCTCGATATGAGGAGGCTGAAAATATCTTGTAAGATTGGGAAGGAGATATTTAAAGATCGATATGAGCATCGCGAGGAGACCGGCGAAGAAAAGAGTCTCTCTTCCGATTGTGTTAAACTCGAAGATAAGTTCGAGAACGGAGCAAAAGATTAGTGATGCGATGATGACAGTACCGCTTATCAGGAGTGCGGTTATGATTTTGGAAGAAATCTTCTTCTTATAAACTTTCTCGAGCGAATTCATGACCCCGGCCTTTCCAGCGTATAGGATCTTCGACGGGGCGTTTGGTAAATTCTCTTCCATATTTAATGTGTCAATGCCCAGTAAACGAGATTAGTTCCGAACTCCAGAGCTTCGAGGCGCGTTGATCCCGGGTCGTGATGCACTTCGGGTGGATCCCATCCGTCGGATGGATTACTTTCAGTTGTGTAATAAACCGCGAGTCTCTTTCCAATAAAAATTCCAAGGCCATGAGGCGGATTCGGTGGATTTTCGTCCCAACTGTGTGTCTTAGGAACTCCGTTTGGGAAGTCATAGACACAGTGGTACAATCCGTAAGAAAACGGAAGCTCGACAAGCGGCTTATCAGGGAAAACTTTTTTTATTTCTCTCTTGAATGCTTCATCCATTCCATAATCGTCATCGGCATACAGAAATCCGCCATCCTCAAGATATTGTCTCAATCGTTTCGCCTGTTCGTCTGTGAATCGAATATTCCCGTGGCCTGTCATGAAGAGAAACGGATAAGTAAAAATGTCGTCGCTCATTATATCAACGTAGTAATAATTAGGATCGACGTCTATGTTGGTGTGGTCACTAACAAATTTTAAAAGAGTGGGTTCTTCGAGCGGATCATTGTACCAATCTCCGCCGCCGTCATATTTTAGGCGTGCGATTCGAAAAGCACTCTGAGTGGAATGTGCATCCGCCTCCGGCGGAGATTTTTGAGCAAGCGATAGTTCCGCAAATCCGATGGAGATCGCCAGAATTGTCAGCCAAAGACTGATCAGCTTCGGGCTGAAAATGGATAATAAAAAGGGTTTCATCGGATTCAATCTAAAGAAGCAGTCGAGGAGAGTCAAGATAAAGTGAGAACTCGGAACGCCGCTGTCATCTCGTTGAAAGTTCATCTTAAACTCACTAAATTTATTTAGAACTTAAATCATGACTCTTTGATTGATGAATCATAGCACAAGCAGCGTTATTCGTCTGGAGGGGGGAAGTCTGTGTGGATCCAGCGAGTTCATTTTGCGAACTCATCCAATCGATGATATTTTTGCCCAAGCGCGTTGGCTTGTTGTTGCCAGTCTAAGGGGGAACGTGGACCATTTCTATGGTAATGTGGTCACGAAGCGTGGAGCTTTGTCGGTCGGTTCAAATGAAGATGTGCCCACATGAAGAACTGGATTATGAAAGTAGCGGTTCGTACAAGTTTAGTCTATTGGCTCTTATCTGTAATCTGGATTCTGTTTTCGGATCGCGCAGTTTTGATGTTGTCTTCAAAGCCGAACGTCATTATTGCTCTATCGACATACAAAGGCTGGGCATTTGTAACTGCAACAGCAATCTTGCTGTACATTGCTTTGCGCAACCAGCTTGACCGGTGGCAGGAGGAAACAGAGAAACGGAAGAATGCTGAAAAGGCTTTGCACCGATATGAATTACTAGCGAATCACACCAGTGATCTCATTCTCTTCGTTAGGCTGGCTGATGGACGCATCATCGAAGCGAATGCGGCAGCGGTGCGAGCGTACGGGTACCCCCGGGAGAAATTATTGTCCATGTCGATCAATGAGGTACGTGCCCCAGGAGAAAGGGGCATGACGTCAGCGCAAATGGCGGAGGCTGACAAGCGCAGTATTCTTTTTGAAACTATCCACATGCGTAAAGACGGCAGCACATTTCCCGTGGAAGTAAATTCTCAGGGCATCGATATAGACGGGACGCGCACGTTGATTAGTGTGGTCCGTGATATTACATGGCGCAGAGACGCTGAGGTTAAACTCAGAAGGCAAGAACATGTCCTGCGGCTGTTTGTTGAAAATAGCCCGGCGGCAGTTGCAATGCTTGATCGCGACATGAAATATATCGTTGCCAGTCGCAGGTTTCTTGCCGATTATCGCCTTGGCGAACAAAACGTCGTCGGTCGTTCCCATTACGAAATCTTTCCGGATATTCCCGATCGTTGGAAAGAAATTCATCGGCGATGTTTGGCGGGCAATATCGAGAAGTGCGATGAGGATCCGTTCCCGCGAGAGGATGGGAGCACCGACTGGGTCAAGTGGGAAATACATCCATGGTATGAAGAAGCGGGACATATCGGCGGCATTATCCTATTCACTGAAGTCATCACGGGGCGAAAGCGCGAAGCAGAAGAACTGCAAATGAGCCGGATGCGTCTTTTAGGGCTCATAAATACAGCCATGGATGGAATAATCAGCCTCGATGAAAACCAGAAAATCATACTCTTCAATTCTGCTGCTGAGACGATGTTCGGAGTCAGTGCGGAGGAAATGATAGGCAAACCTCTCGACACATTGATACCGGAGAGATTTCGTGAGAAACATCATGGACTCATAACAGAATTCGGAAGGGCAGGCAAAACAAACGCCATGGGTGAAATGGCCGGGATGAGAGTCGTATCCGGCTTGCGAGCGAATGGAGAAGAGTTTCCAATGGAGGCTTCGATATCTCAAATCGAGGTTGGTGGGAAAAAAGTCTATACTGTTATTCATCGCGATGTCACCGAACAGCTTAAGTCTCGTCAGGAATTGCGGGAGAGCGAAGAAAAGTTTCGAACCCTTTACGAAAACAGTACAGTAGGCATCTACAGAACTACGCCCGATGGGAAAATAATATTAGCTAATCCCGCGCTTGTAAAGATGCTCGGATATTCGTCGCTCGATGAGCTATCCGCCAGGAATCTTGAGACAACAGGATTTGAGCCCTCATATTCACGAGCAGAGTTTCTTAAGATCATCGAGGAGAAGGGCGAAGTAAAAGGACTTGAATCTGCCTGGACGCGGCGGGATGGTACGACATTATATTTAAGGGAAAGCGCCCGCGCAATACGGAGCGCCGATGGAAGAACGTTATACTACGACGGCGTTGTAGAAGACATTACGGACCGCAAGCGTGCAGAAGAACAGCTCTTGATAAAAAATTCCGCCATCGAATCTTCGATAAGCGCGATAGGTCTCGCCGACATGAACGGCAGAGTGTTTTACGTTAACGAAGCGTTCGCACGGCTCTGGGGATATGATAATGCGGGTGAACTCATCGGAAAGAATATTTCGACATTCTCGATGTCATCGGAGAAACTTCGGGATGCCGTCACATCCATGATGAGAGGGAATGGTTACCGTGCGGAGAGCAAGGGGATCAGGAAAGACGGGACAACTTTCGATTTCGAGATTTCGACGAACGTTGTGAAGTCGGAACGCGGAGACTCGCTTTGCCTTATGGCTTCATTCATAGACATCACCGAAAGAAAGAGCGCCGAAAAAAAACTTACGAGCATGTACGAAGAGTTGAAAAGTTCTGAGGAAAAATATCGCTCACTCTTTGAACAATCAAAGGATGCCATTTTTATGTCAAGAACTGACGGCTCCTTAATAGACATCAACCTGGCGGGGGTTGAGCTGCTTGGTTTTGATTCGAAGGACGAGCTGCTGGGAATAAACATGGCTGATTTTTTTGTCAGCCCTGAAGATGTAAAATCGCTTTTTGATGTTCTTCAACGGGATAGGTTTGTGAAGGACCGGGAATTCACATTCAAGAAGAAGAACGGTGAGCAGATAATGGTTAGTTCTACTGCCTCGTTTGCACTCGATGAATTCAAACAGGCATTTTCGGTCCTCGGCATTGTACGCGATATCACGAAACAAAAAACTCTCCAGCAACAACTGATGCAGGCGCAAAGGATGGAAAGTGTCGGGACCTTTGCTTCCGGGATTGCCCACGATTTCAATAATATTCTCGGCATAGTGCTCGGGCATGTGGGGCTTCTTGGTGAAGCGGGTGATGGATCTGGCAAATTGAGCCAGAGCGTAAAAGCAATAGAGAAAGCCGCGGTGAGAGGTGCCTCGCTTGTAAGACAGCTCCTTACTTTCGCCCGAAAAGGAGAGCCGGTGTATGAACATGTGCAAATCAACGATGTCGTCAACGAAGTCACGAAACTCCTCAAGGAGACAATGCCGAAGACAATCGATGTGGTTACTGATCTCAAGCAGGATCTTCCTTACCTCGATGCTGATGCGACGCAGATTCACCAAATCCTTCTGAACCTTTGCCTCAACGCAAAGGATGCAATGCCCAGAGGCGGCACTGTTAAAATCGTGACCTCGATTTCAGAAGGCGAAGCAGTAGTTTCAAAGTTCCCGAGCGCTTCGTTGAAAGAATACATTTTACTTAATGTGTCCGACACCGGCATTGGAATGGACGAAGAAACAAAGCGGAGAATTTATGATCCGTTCTTTACGACGAAAGAGGTCGGCAAAGGCACGGGACTCGGTCTTGCGCTTACTCACAGCATCGTCACGGACCATGGCGGCTATATAGACGTCGAGACACAACCCGGCAAAGGCACGACATTCAGTATCTATCTTCCTATAAGTGACCAGATAACCGAAGAGAATCCCGCTCCTGAGTTATCTATGCAGGATGCTTCCGGGGGTACGGAAACTATTTTATTGATTGAAGATGAAGAGATGCTGAGGGAATTGATCACAGCAGTTATCGAATCTAAAGGCTACAGCGTCCTCACCGCTGCTGATGGAGAAGATGGTGTTGATCTCTTCACACGGCGGCAGAGTGAGATTGCCGTAGTCATCTCCGATTTAGGTCTGCCGAAACTTAGCGGCGATGAAGTTCTCAGGAGGATCAGGTCAATCAATCCGTCCGCAAGGTTGATCGCCGCAAGTGGATTCATCGAGCCAGACGTCAAATCGAAACTTCTTGAGATAGGAGTGACTCATTTTGTTCAGAAGCCATATCTGCTTGCGGAAATCCTGCAGACCATAAGGGAAGTCATCGACGAGAAAAAATAAAACGCGTCCGACTCCGACGTTCCCGAAAGGGCAAGTTCGCAATAATAACGAACAAGAGTTAACTCCAAACTTATATTTCCCATGGTTCAGTGCGAAGGCAGAATACCTAATACCGATATTTCTCGATGACAACATTTCACACGTAAAGAAAGTATAGGTTGGCGAATATGAATATAACCGATACAAACATACGCATTATTCCTGCGACAGCGGCGGATATCCCGCTTGTTTTCTCCTTCATTAAAGGGCTCGCGGCATACGAACGGTTGTCGCATCAAGTTGTCGCGACGGAGGAAACCTTGCGCGAGACGCTATTCGGTTCGAAACGATATGCCGAAGTTATCATCGCGAAATATGGCAGTGAGCCCGCGGGCTTTGCTCTCTTCTTTCATAACTTCTCGACATTTCTCGGTAGGCCAGGAATCTATCTCGAAGATCTTTTTGTGCTTCCTGAATTTCGCAACAAAGGGATCGGCAAGGTGCTATTCACATACCTCTCGCGGCTCACAGTCGAGCGCAAGTGTGGCAGATTGGAATGGGCTGTGCTCGACTGGAACAAACCGGCCATGGAATTTTATGAGAAAATGGGAGCCGCATGTCTAACCGATTGGAAAATATTTCGCCTCACCGGCGACGCGCTCACCCATCGTGGAACAGGAGCGTCGGAAACGGAGATTGATAAGAAGAGTACCTGAGAGCATCTCTCTCGGGCCTGTCTTTGCGAACCCTGCCTTAGCAGGGTGAAGCAATCCCCATGGTTGTACCTAAACCAACGGATTGTTCCTCTCAGCTGCCTGTCACCCCTAAGCAATCCCAATGTGTGACCACGATCGTGCGGATTGCTTCGTCGCGGAGTTTACCCCGCAATGACGGAGACTTACCTCACACGTACTCAGTTCTTTACGCTGTTGTTTGCGTCTCGCCTCCCATGTACACCAATTTCACTCCAGCTTCTTGCGCGTAGCTGTTGATCCGTTCGTCACGATAGAATTCTTTATAGTAAATAACACTAATGCCGCTGTTAGCGATCAGCTTGAAACAATTCAGACAAGGCGATGCGGTAACATAGATTTCCGAGTTGTTGATATTCACGCCATTCTTTGCCGCCTGTGCCACGGCATTTGCTTCCGCATGCATTGTGCGGACGCAGTGGCCGTTCTCCATATCGTGCCCCACGTCGTCGCAATGCGGTGCGCCGCGGAGACTCCCGTTGTAGCCGGTAGAAAGAATGACTTTATCCCGCACGATGACAGCCCCGACATGTTTCCGGTCGCAAGTGCTCCGCGTGGAAACTTGCTTTGCTATCGCCATGAAATATTCGAACCAATCGGCTCTTCTTTTTGCCATGGGTTTCTTCCTTTAATGGTTACAAAATAATATCCAAAGAAAGTTCAAAATGCAACTCTGCACTGACAATGTTTGTACTTTATCCGAGGAACGGCTAAATTTCATGGGACATGGTTCGGAGAGGAAAAACGGAAGAACACAATTTTAGCACCGGTGCAACGAGTCAACTCGCCATCCATGAAGGATCAACCAGGATATGTGCATCATGGTGGGGGTTTAGTATTTACTCGTTGTCATTGCAGTCGATTTTCAATCACAAAAGGAGGAGGTTATCATGAAACAATTCGTCTATATCGGAATGCTGCTTTTGTTAAGCACCTATTCTTATGCCCAGTGGGAGTATCCTCCCACCCGGACAGTCGATAGTTCCGATACCTATTGGGGAAAAACATACAAAGATCCATACCAGTGGCTCGAAAACATTGAGAGCAAGGAAGTTGGAGACTGGTTCAAAGCCCAGGCTAGGCTGAGCGACAGTCTCTTGAACAAGATTGCAGCCAAAGATTCTCTCATTAAAGAATGGATGTCGCTCGACTCTTTGAAACCTGCAAGCTATTCCGACATCATGGTCGAAGGGAGCCGGTTGTTCTACAAGAAGACAAGAGGAGGAGAGAATGTAGGCAAGCTTTATTACCGCGACGGGTGGGACGGTGCGGAAAAACTGCTGTTTGATCCTACGACGTACAGGAAGGGAGTAACCACGACTATCGAGAGCATTACACCGAGCTACGACGGGAATCGTGTTGCGCTGGCCCTTTCTTCTTCGGGCGCGGAAGTTTCCGAGCTGAGGGTTTTGAATGTCAGCGACGGAACAATGCTCCCCGACAGTATTTATCCGAGCCGGGGTCCAACTAGCTGGACACTTGACAACTCGTCCTTCTTCTATTTGTGGCAAAAGACCGCCGACAACAAGAGTCCCGATTTCGAGTTGAACATCAAAACAAAATTGCACAAGCTTGGAACCGATTCAGCAAGCGACACCGATTTCTTCAGCAACGGAAGTTATCCGGATCTCAACATTGCTCCCAACGAGTGGCCTATCGCCGCCATCGATGAAACTTACCCCGAATATGTTTTCGCATATCTCTATACAGTGCAGCCCGAAATGAGAGTGTATTATGCTCCCACGAAAGAAATGGCGAACCCGAAAGTCGACTGGAAGGTCCTTTGCACGATTTCCGACAGCCTCGTGCGAGGCATGGAATTCCACGGCGATAAAGTCTATGCAATCACTCTCAAGGGCGCCGCTAATTACAAACTCATCGCGACGAGTATTGAACATCCCGACTGGAGCAAAGCGGAAACCATTTTACCCGAGCAGAAAGATGTCCTGCAATACATTGTCAAATGCAAAGATTACCTTTTCAGCGTTTACTCCAACGGAATAACAGGCCGCGTGGTTGCTTATCATTTCGACGACGGCAAGACAGCCGAACTTTCTCTTCCGATGTCGGGCACTGTGGATGTGAGCTGCCCCGACAGACGCACGAACCAGATTCTCGTTACAATCTCTTCGTGGACATCACCGACAATCTGGTACAGCTACGACGCGGACAAACAGGTGTTCGCGAAAAGTAGATTCAATTCCGACATTAAGTATCCGGGTTTCGAGAACCTGACGTCTGAAGAAGTTGAAGTCCCCGGTCATGACGGTACCATGATACCGCTCTCGATCATTTATAAGAAAGGATTGCAGCGGGACAGTAACAATTGCTGCATCCTGGAAGGATACGGAGCCTACGGGATTAGCTACACCCCATACTTCAGCATCCTCCGCTCGATAGCATTGAAGGGAGTTGTGCTTGCTTATGCCCACGTCCGCGGCGGCAGCGAGAAGGGGGAATCATGGTACAAGGCAGGTTACAAGACGACGAAGCCGAATACGTGGAAAGATTTCATCTCATGCGCCGAATACCTTGAAAAGAACGGGTACACTTCTCCATCGAAACTTTCTGGCGCCGGCACAAGCGCGGGCGGTATCCTCATCAGCCGTGCCATCACCGAGCGGCCGGATTTGTTCGGAGCCGCGATTTGCAATGTCGGGTGTGCGAACGCAATGCGTATGGAGTTCACGCCCAACGGTCCCCCGAACATTCCGGAATTCGGAACGGTAAAGGATTCGGTAGAGTGCCTTGCGTTATACGAGATGGATGGCTATCAGCATGTGGAAAAAGGCGTGAAGTACCCGGCAGTAATTTGCGTCGGAGGCTGGAACGACCCTCGCGTTGTTGCCTGGCAGCCGGGGAAGTTTGCAGCGGCGCTCCAAAACGCGACCACTTCCGGCAAGCCTGTCATCATGATGGTAAATTATGACAGCGGACACTTCACGGAAGAGAAAGAAGTTACGTTCCGGAATTTTGCCGACCAATATTCATTTGTCCTGTGGCAGACAGGGCATCCGGATTTTCAGCCGTCCAAATAAAAAGTAAAATATAAGCAGCAGGCGGAAGCCGCAACGCTTCCGCCTATTTCTTGGGAATCGCGTCCGAACAGTGCAGTCACTTCAAAGTGACACACTTCCAACCGCGCAGGCGAGTTGGATTTTCGCCTGCCGTTTACTGCGTTCAGCTGATTTTCCTTTCTATTCAGTTGAATACAAAGCTTTGCCCGAACCTGAACGTCAAATCTTAATCTCAAGTGGAGTCCGATTTGCGTCGATAATCATAGTATGAAGAAACAAGCCCGAGAGTCCCAAGGGAAATTTGGGATCTTCTTCGAGGTCAATCCGCGGCCAATGTGGGTGTTTGATTCGGATTCGCTTGCATTTCTTGATGTGAATAAAGCTGCAGTGGCGAAGTATGGCTATTCGCGCGATGAGTTCCTATCTATGTCAATCCGGGACATTTATCTCGAAGAGGATATGGACCGGTTGATGGACAAGCTTGACGGAGCGAAATCGAACGAGATTCGCTCCGCAGAATGCAGGCATCGGCTTAAGAGCGGTGACATTATAGATGTCGAGGTAGAGTCCCAAGAGATAGCCTTTGACGGAATGCGCATAACGATCAGCGCCATTCGCGACAACACCAAGCACTCAAAAGCAGAGAAGGACATTAGAAAAGAGCAGCAATCGCTCGAGTTGAGCAGGATGCGTTTGCTCGGGCTTATAAATTCTGCGATGGATGGAATAATCAGCCTGGACGAGAACCAGAATATCATACTGTTCAATCCCGCGTCGGAGCAGATGTTTGGCGTCAGCGCTCAAGAGATGATGGGGAAGCCTATCGAAAGTTTGCTTCCTGAAAGATATCGAGCAAAGCATTTTAGTCTCGTCGATGGGTTCGGGAAATCCAGCGAGGAAAATGCCTCGAGGGAAATGACAGGGACAAAAATTGTGACCGGACTGAGGGCGAACGGTGAAGAGTTTCCGATGGAGGCATCGATATCGCGGATAGTGGTCGGGGGCCAGAAAGTTTATACGGTCATACACCGCGACATCACGAGCCGGATCAAGGCACGCCTGGAGGTGCAGGAAAGCGAAGAACGTTTCCGTAAACTCTACGAGACGGCTCCTGTAGGAATCTCAAATCTTACTCCCGAGGGCAGGTTCATCCGATGCAATCCCGCACTCGAGAAGATCACTGGATATTCGGAGAGCGAATTGCAAAGCCTGTCGGTGTATGATATTACTCATCCCGATGATCGTGAATCAAGCGAAGAGCTTTTACGGATGTTGACCGAAGGAAAAGTGAAAACGAGCTCGTTGGAAAAGAGGTATGTCAGAAAAGACGGAAGCACCGTCTGGGTTCAGCTTGTTTCAACGGGAGTCTGTGATGACAAAGGGAATTATCTGTACACGGTTTCCATAACCCAGGATATAACCGAGCAAAAGAATTCTCAGGAGAAGATCAAGCGATTGAACCGCGTGTATGCGGTCTTATCCGATATCAACCAAACCATTGTTCGCGTCAAGGATACCCACACCCTTTTTGAAGAAGCCTGCCGAATTGCGATTGAAGTTGGGAAATTCAAGCTCGCATGGGTTGGAGTGATCGATGAGAAGACCGGCAGCATCGAACCCGCAGCGTACTCCGGGGACGGAGATGGTCTCCTCGAACTCATGAAAATCTCTGCGTCGACCGAGGAACCACGGGGGGAAAACTCGATCGGGACCGCTCTTCGGGAGAAACGTCCTATCGTAAGAAACGATGTGGCACAAGACAGGCCGCCATTGCCATGGTACGCTGAGGCGGCTAAGCGAGAGATCAGGTCTTTTGTCGTTTTTCCGTTGACGTGCGCCGATCGGATTTATGGGGCCATCTGTTATTATGCTTCCGAAGCTGGATTCTTCGATGAGCAGGAAGTCGCGCTCCTGGAGGAGCTGTCATCGGACATATCTTTTTCGATTACCAATATCCAACGCGAAAACGAACACCGGACGCTCGAAAAAGACCGCGACCGCATGTTCAATTACTCGCTGGATATGCTCTCCATCGTGGGGTTCGATATGTTTTTGAAGCAGATAAACCCCGCGTGGTCCAGGACACTTGGGTGGACGGGCGAGGAGCTGACGGCGAAATCACTCATGGACTTTATTCACCCCGATGATCGAGAGTATTCGATAAAGGCTATGACCGCTCTCGTCGATGGCAGACCCGGCCATGGCATTGAGAACCGTTGGCAATGCAAAGATGGATCGTACAAATGGCTATCCTGGAACTGCGTTCCGCTTGTCGAAGAGAAAATGATCTTCGCCGTGACGCGGGATGTTACCGAACAAAAACAGAACAGGGACCAGCTCCTCATGAGGAACTCGGCAATCCAATCGTCCGAGAGTGCAATTGGACTCGCCGACATGCAAGGAAAAGTTTTCTATGTCAATTCGGCGTTCGTGAAGCTCTGGGGGTACGATGATTTTAACGAAGTGATAGGAAGGGACATCTTCGATTTCTCTATCCCGACGGAAAAGATTCAGAATGCAGTCTCGTTAATGAAGTCGGGAAAAGGTTTTCTCGGGGAGGGTAACGCGAGAAGAAAGGACGGCACACCTTTCGTTTACCAGGTCACCGCCAATATTGTCATGTCGGAAAACAATGAGCCGATCTGTATGATGTCTTCCTTCATGGACATCACCGAGCGAAAGACGGCCGAAAAGAGCCTGAGAAATGCCTACGACGAGTTGAAGCAATCTGAAGGAAAATACCGGTCGCTCTTCGAGCAGACGAAGGAAGCCATACTCATCTCAAATCCGGACGGTTCTTTAGTGGACGTCAACCCGGCCGCAGTAGAACTATTCGCGTACGACTCGAAAGACGATTTTCTCCGCAACAATATTGCCGATCTGTATATCGATTCTACCGATAGGGAAATGCTTTTCAACATTCTTTGGCGGGAAAGATACATTAAGGACAAGGAACTCGTACTAAGGAAGAAAGACGGCGAACGGATAATAGTCAATTTAACCGCCGCTCTGATGCTTGACGAATCTAAGCAGAATGTTTCCGTCCTCTCCGTCCTGCGCGACGTAACGAAGCAAAAGAGTCTCGAAGCCCAGCTTATCCAGGCGCAGAAATTGGAAAGTCTCGGGACTCTCGCCGGTGGAATCGCCCACGATTTCAACAATATTCTCGGCATCATCATGGGTTATTCGGCGATGATCGAAAGAAGGAATCTCGAGCCGGAGAAAATATTGAAAAATGCCGGCGCGATTCAAAAAGCCACGGCGCGTGGAACCGCTCTCGTAAAACAGCTCCTCACGTTTGCCCGAAAGGGCGAGTCGGCGTACCAGCGCGTGCAGCTCAACGACATCGTCAGCGAGGTTGAGAAACTTCTCGGGGAGACGCTCCCGAAGACTATCGAAATTGTCAAGAACGCCGGCGCAGGCCTGCCTTATATCTACGCAGATCCCACACAGCTTCATCAGGTTCTTCTGAATCTCTGCGTCAATGCGCGGGACGCGATGCCCAACGGCGGTACCATCAATATAGCGACTGAAAAAGTAGAAGGAGATGTTCTGGCCTCGAAGTTTCCGGCAGCGTCGGAGGAGAAATATGTTTTGCTCTCGGTCGCCGACACCGGAACAGGAATGGATGAACAGACCAGGAAAAGAATATTCGACCCATTCTTTACCACAAAGGAAGTGGGCAAGGGAACAGGCCTCGGCCTCGCACTCGTTCACAGCATCGTGGCGAACCATGGCGGCTACATAGATTTAAGAACGCAGCCCGGCAAGGGGACGACGTTCTATATCTACATCCCGGTACAGGAACGAACGACTGAAAATGTTCAGAGTGTCGAACTATCGCTGGAGGATGCGCCCGGCGGAGAAGAAACTATTTTGTTTATCGAAGACGAGGAGATGCTGCGAGATCTGGTAAGGACCGTTGTCGAAGCGAAAGGCTACACGGTGCTGACCGCGTCTGATGGAGAAGAAGGGATCGAGTTATTTAAGAAACGGCGGGATGATATTGGACTTGTGATTTCTGACTTAGGACTCCCGAAGATCTCGGGCGATGAAGTCTTGAAGAGCTTAAGGTCGATTGCTCCGGCTGCGAGGCTCGTCGTTGCAAGCGGC
>JBAPNE010000273.1:0-28713 GCA_049278975.1 Candidatus Kryptoniota bacterium | reverse complement strand
AGCCGGCGGTTGCTTCTTCAACACTGCCGGGTGGAAAAGGAAAATTAGGGCTGAATATGAAAGCAAAGCCCATGACGATCAGCACCAAAATTGAAAGACCAGGTCTCAAATCATCTGCAAATAAGGTAAGTGGCAACACGAAAGGTCACGAAATTGTTTCGGATGAGAATAGCTTTACTTTGCCTGATTATGGTACTGCCCAAGTGGTGATAAAAGCCGAAGATCAATTAGAGGCCAAATATCCGACAGATGTTCAAACGATTTCAGGCGACAATCCTCCGAAGATGCCGAATGTTTCGACAAAAATAAAAGCGCAGCTTCATTATAAGAAGAATATTCCTGTCAATTATGATTGGGAAATAAAAATCAAGTGGAATAGCACGGTTGATAACTGGACAACACCAAATAATGCCGATGAAATCTACCAAGGCCAAGCAAGCGGGCAAACAAATACGTGGACAGACTTGAATGTAAACTTGGATTCGTACATTCGCGGAGGTCAAACTGTTACATTGAAGGTTGACGCAACCACGGCTGAAAACACCGCGACCCGGAGTTACGGCAAAACGTTTGCAATAAAAGGGACCAATCCCACTTTTGCAAATATGCTCGCAGCTCTTAATGGGCTTCAGTACGAGGCCATTGCATCCTATGAGAGTAACTTTAACCAGTTTGCTACGGGTACTGGCACTCAATGCAACCAAACTCCGAATTACCCGTTGCAGGGAGGTAAAGACCCGGATGACTTTGGAGTTATGCAGATTAACAATCCGCCGAGTGATGACATCATTTGGAATTGGGCTGTGAACGTGCAGACAGGCAGATCATATTTCGATTTGTGCTATAGCGATGCATCGACTTATCAACTTGACTACAATGATCCGTCAGGAACAACAAAAAATACACCTTTGGATGGAAACCAGAGACTTGACGAGGCTTATTGCGAATATAATGGAGGAACAGGAGCGTGGTATTGGGATTGGAAACAAGGAGATTCATGGCACAACGTACCCGGCACATGGCAAAGAAGTACCGAAGGAAAAGAAAGAATCAAGAAAGCAAGAAATTATGCTGACATTGTTTTCAATTTATATGTCACTCACCCGTGGCGTTAAAAAGAGAGGATTACATGAAAACGGAAAAATATTTGTTGCTCATGTTATTGTTAACTATGTGTTCAACGTGTCAACTATTTGCACAACCATACTATTATCATGACGATGCAAAGGTAGACGGAAAATTCTGGCGATTCAACTTGCAGATGAACGTTGATGAGGTTTTTTGTTTTGATACCGTTTATTACAGCGCAGTAGAGTATTGGGATCCAACGCAAACCTGGGTGTTTACGGGTGGAGACGCTGGAGGGCGTGACTATCCTATTTTTGTATCGGATGTTATCAACGCAAGCAATCCACAAGTCAGGCATTGGTTCCCTGAACAAGATACATCTCAAGCGACCGTCGGAGTGCAGTCATTCACAAGGCTTCAGTGGCCTCTAAGGAATGGCGCAAGTGAACTTGACGGCATAGTTTATAACCCAATCAAGAATGAATTTTACGTTACCTGGACAACTGATTTTCTTCGATCCGATTATTCAAGATCATGGGATAGCGTGTTTATTTTCCAGAAGACTGCAACTTATAATGCTTCAACGTTTGCTTTTGTTGATACATTGCCGGTTCCCCCAGCGTGGATTACTTCTCTTAGTTCTGTCTCGGATGATGGAAATTATTTGTACTTAGAACATTGGGGATATCAGCAAGTAAAAGCTATCGGCAAGTATTCGTTAATGACAGGGCAATTAGTTATCAATCGAAATTTGTCAGATATTTATGTCCCAGGTGGTTACACTGTGTCGGATAGTAAAAAAGGTAACTACCTCATAGTTTTTCTGTATCCAAGGCAACAGATGGAAGATACAAAATACGCGGTCTATAATATTGACAAGGATAGCGTGTATGGTTTAATTCCATTCCCATTATCATCAAATGGCTCCATATCAAGTAACGGCAAATATGTCATCATTGAAGAAACGCCCGTGAATAATATTCAAAGACAGGATAGCATGTATTTTCATCCCGGTCGACTCTCTGTCTTTGATGGCGTGTCTGGTACACTTTTGGAAAAAATAAAACTCCCAAAGGACGGGAAAGTCTTGGTTTTTGATAACTACCCTAATATGCTGTATTATTATTACGAGAAAAAACAAAGCTCTATCAACATCGATCTCACCAAACTTGCTACAATCGGAACGATCAGTTCACAAAATATTCTGGTAGGCAGCGGGGCTTTTACTTTGTCAGTTACAGGAAAGAATTTTACAGCAAACTCCAAAGTACGGCTAAATGGCACAAATCGAGCTACAACATTTATTGCAGATATGCTTCTGCAAGCGACGATCCGCGCTGGCGATGTTGATACGGCAACGACGGTATATATAGCGATAAGAGACAGCATTGCTCCATCGTCGCATGTAACAACAGATTCGTTAGCTTTGAATGTTATCTCGTTGCCGCAGCAATCGCTTCAGCCGATTTTGGATTGCGTGACTCAAACGAATGACACAACGTACACCGCATGGTTCGGCTATGAGAACGACGATACGACATCGATCTTCGTTCCAGTCGGCCCTCAGAATAAATTCTCTCCTGACCCAAACGATAGGAATCAACCTATAGTCTTTACCCCCGGAAAACAGGACAAGGTTTTTAGTGTGGTTTTTAACGGCAAAAATCTGACTTGGAAGTTAAATGGTAATGAAATTGTTGCATCGAAGAAATCACCGAAGTGCAACTGATGGTGAGACAGAAGCAAGAAGGAAGGATTTATCAAATGAGATATGCTGTAGTTTTCTTATTGCTAATTCCTATAGGTACGTTTGCTCAGACAACCAAGGTCGCAACAAAAAGCACATCGATCTATCTACCAAGCGAGAGTTCCCAGAGAATGTTCTGGCTCCATGACCTCCGAAGGGCTAAATATCCTTCGCGGATTGAAGGATACAATCTTATAAAAACACGCGATACAAGTTCAGACGAGGGTAAAGGGGACTATGGCCTCGTGATCTCACGTAATGATTCAATCAAGTTCCGCACGGGCAATGGCGCCGGTGATTTGAACGACGTGACGTACATCCCTTTTCCTTTACTTCCGAATGGCAGGAAACAAGTTATGGTTGAGGAATGGACTGGCGGCATGAATTGTTGCGGAATGTACTGGATCCTCGACCTCGGAGATACCGTCAGTGTTCTGTACCATAGCGACGGAACTGAAACAGAGTTTGCCTCTATCTTGGAGATTGGGGACTTTGATGGCGACGGTTCCTACGAGTTCGTTCAAACTTTGGGTACTTTCGAGGCTTTTGGTGGACTTTGTGAAGCTTGTTCTCCCCACCTACTCGCTGTCTTCAAATATTCTCCTGCGAAACGGTGTTTTGTGGTGGCAAGCCGAAGCTATCCCTCGGTAGTTCTTGGAGATGTCGAAGAGACAAAGGCAGAAGTTCAGCAACTGCTCGATACGACCAAGGTTTTCAGTTATGACGCATCTTGGGAACTCTTGTCTGGCACGCTTGACGTACTTGTTCGTTATATTTATGCTGGTCAGGATAGTATAGGATGGGATTACTTCAATAAAAATTATGCGTTATCGGATAGCATTGAGGTAAGAAAAAAAATTCGAGATACCCTTGAGGCTTCAACTGTTTACAAGCAGCTTTACCAAAGATAATGATGGAGGGTTTTTGAAAATGAAAAAGACTATGATTCTCTTACTGCTGTTCGCTGGAAACCTATTTGCCCAACCCTCGAAAGTCGCTTCCACCAACGCCGTGGCGCAAGTTTGGCAAATACCATTTGCCTCAGCGGACAATACAATTTCACTGAACATTCAAAATAGCTCGAGCATGGCAGCAAAAAATGTTTCTGTAACATTCAATCACCTCTCGACATGGCTGAATTTCAAATCGAACTCGGCATCTATCAAAGATGTAAGTCCAAACAGTTCGGGTGAAGCAGAGTTCACTTTTTCTGTCGATAAGAAAGCGCCGGTTGAAAAGGATACTACGTTGACTGCAACGATAAGTACTTCCTATGGTCAAACATGGACTAAGAATATAACGGTTGAAGTTGCAGCACCAAAAGACTATCAGCTTTATAACAACTTTCCAAATCCTTTCAACCCATCAACTAAAATTGCTTTTGATTTGCCGGAAGCATCTCACGTGAAACTCGTTATCTACGACATCGTTGGTCGCGAGGTAGCACAAGTTGCAGACGCCGATTATCCTGCCGGTTATACCGAGCTGACATGGAATGGCATAAATAAAAATGGGGTCACGGTTTCATCGGGAGTTTATCTCTACCGGATAAGCACAGATAAGTGGAGCAATGTGAAGAAGATGATGATGTTGAAATAGTACCGAGTAATACTATTTCAAGAGCAACAGTTTCTTTGTATCACCGTAAGTCCCTGTTTGAAGTCTATAGAAATACACTCCGCTCGGCAAATTGCTCCCATCAAATGTGATGGAATAGCTCCCGGCATCCTGATGTTCGTTCACGAGGGTCTTCACTATTCTTCCGAGTCCATCGTAAACTGTCAACGTCACAGCACTATTCACCGCTAATTGATAATCGATTATCGTCGTTGGATTAAAGGGGTCGGGATAATTTTGTTCAAGTCGAAACGTGCCCGGCGTTTCGGATGTGCCATGCTCCACTGCTGCAACTGTCCCGCCTCCGTCCTTGGTTTCCAAGAAAGTTCCGTTTGCACCTACGGCAAAATAATTCGTGGGACTGAGTGCATTAATTCCATAGAGCGTCTCGGTAGTAGGTGTTGCCTGTCTTCCCCACGTTACTCCGTTATCGGTGCTCTTCAAAATGGTTCCGTTTGGGCCGCACGCGAGATACACCCCCGGGGCTGAACCGCAGCCGTACAAATCAAGAGTTGTCCCTGATGAAACCAAACTCCAGGTCACACCAAGGTCTGTCGAGCGGACGATTGTCCCTTGTGCACCCGATGCGACTACTATTCCCGACCCTCCGTATGTCACCGAATACAATTGACGAGTCGTTCCACTCGTATCAATCAACCATGCTGATCCAAGATCGGTGCTTCGAATAATCGTACCGCTGTCGCCCACCGCGACCGCAGGATTGTAGAGCGTGAAATTCAGTTGGTGCGTCGTGACAGGTGTCTCGAGTGTCCAACTCGCGCCGTTAGTATTGCTGTCGAAAATCTTGCCGCTATCGCCAAGAGCATACTGTTGTCCGCCGTTTGCGATAAAGGCACGAAGGGTCAGCGTGATCCCCGAAATGGATTTCGTTTGCCAGGTGGCGCCTACGTCTGTCGTATAGAAAACTTCCCCCGAATCACCGCAGATCCAATAATACCCTGCATAGTTCTCTCCCAATCCTCTGAGCCCTCTTGCCCCCGATATGTATTGCATCACAAAATTTGTGTCGGGAGAAATTCTCCTGATGACAACCCCGCTGTCGCCGAGAATAACGACGTTATAGTCGGGGATGAAAATCGCATTGAGGCGTGCCGTCGTGCCGCTGGTAACACTGTACCACCCTGATTGAGCATCTGCTTTCGGCATGAATGCACTTAAGAACGCGAAAGCTAATATGGATGTCGAGAATAGTTTCATTGAAGGTCTCCTCTTGTGAAATAATGAACGCCTATTGAAACCAACATTGCAAACTTGTGCGAAGTTCCGGGTGAAGGCACGGATAGGTTCAGGGTTCTCCTTCATGGTTTATCGGATAGAGCTGACTGCAAAATCAGGAAATGGGATTGAGTAGGTTAGAAAGGAACGGAAAGGTAAGGAGAAAGACCATGGCAGAGGGACACGGCACGGAAAGCGAGCGAGCACTCATTGCTATCCGGATATATAATAGGGTTTACAACAGCAGAAATGACTTGTCCAATTAACTTTAGAGACATTCGATTGTTGGTTGAACTTCGATGCAGCCCCGATTCTGTGCCCGTACCATGACGAGAGATAGCCCCAGCGGTCAAGCAGTCGGGATTGTGTGCAATCGGTTATAGTAGTTGGCCAGCCAGGAATTAGACCAACCGAAGAGAGTAGTGTCGCGTATGATCTTGTTTACTTCAGCCCGTGTGATCTTCGTTTCGGTCAATATTACACTAATATTGTTTCGACTGACGGTAAGCGTCCGCACCGCAAATAACAGGGGCCACATGCAAGCGAGGCGTATTCCGTGCAGCCACTTTGGAAGACTCACAATATAGTCGAGCCCGTACTGCAAGTGTGTCTCAGCTTTGTCGGCTAACCGATCAATTATTCTCAAGACCTTGGCGGCGTTTTCCGTGGCGAAGAGACTGTCCCGAGTTAAACCAAGCGGCTCATAAAATGTGCGGGGTACATATACCCATCCTCTCTCATAATCTTTTCGCAATCCACGAATGATGTTTACCGTCTGCAACGCTAGTCCAAAATGGCGGGATAGCGGAAGCAGCTTTTCTTTCCGTTCCATGATAACGGGCGAATACCATGCGAAAAGGTCTGTCATCAAATAGCCCACGCGCCCGGCCACTTGGTGCATATAATCATCCATCTCCTCTTCGTTGCGTACCTCGGGCCCGTTCTCCTGCCAGCGAGCCATGCCCAATGAGGTTTGGTTAACATGACTTGTAATGATCTTCTGAATTGGCTGGGGAAACCGGTGCAACCCTTCGAGAAGCTGATCGGCATGCTGGGCGACATACACTTCTGGGTCGCTTCTGTCGAGATGAATGATTTCGCCAGTTAATGAAGAGACCGGCATGGAATCAGCCAGCACGCGGGCCCATATGCGGAGGAGCTCTGCCTTGTGGTCCGAGGCCAACGACACATTGTCTTCGAGACAATCCGAGACCCGGAAGAGCAGATATGCCGTTGCGACCACATCACGCAGACCCGATGGAAGACGCTCGATGGAAAGAGCAAAAGTCCGACTTACGGCATTCAGCATTTCATTCGGATGCATCTTAATCAGCCTCGTTACAGCTCGTCGTTTTTCCAAAAAGCTCTCTCCGTTGCAATGTCATCACTTGAACAACGCGATGTTTGGATTCTCTCTTCATAAATGACCGTCTTTTTATTTCATGTAATATAATCATTATCCTTCAGAGCTTACCAGACAGAAATATATGTCTTCAAAGTCACATGGACAAATCATTCTATATCTATTTCTGTTTCGTTGACGCAGCTTTTCCCTTTCCTTCTTAACGTAGTCAAAACCATCTCCTATTTTCTTACTCGTCTCCAACTGGTTTAAACTATTTCAATGATCTACACGAATTTTACCAACCTTTAATGGTACGCCTGCGATGGAGGATCAATTTAATGAGACCAATAAGCTTGATTTCCTTCGTCCAACGAGATAAATTTTGATTGTGGCTTAATCAAATGAATTGTGGAGACGTGGGATGTGAGCGCATCCAGGAGACAGTTAGTATCTCAGTGACTCGTAATATTCAACTGCGGTCACACAATCATGGCACGATAGAATTTCATTGAGACCCAAAGGAATGTCAGCCCTTTCCGGGTTAGCATTGTAAAATTGATGCGCTTTCTGAGCAAGTACTGGATGCAACCGAAAATTTGGACATAGGTTGCTCTCGAAATTTAAAATTGTTGCGAACAAAATTAAGGAGATTTGACGATGACAACTGAAGTTGACAAATTCCTCAACGGCGCGCGACATTTTTGATTTTGTAACAGCGAGAGTTGAGCCCTTCAAACGGCTGCGAAGACTCGAGATGGTCACCGATTTGCCGAAGACGATTTCCGGAAAAATCAGGCGCGTTCAGCTTCGTGCACAGGAAGTCAGCAAAGAGATGAAAGGCGAGCTCGAATTTTTTGCAGATGAGATGAAATAGGGACGTCGATGGTATGTCTTCAAAATCAAGTGGACAAACATGAGTCCGTTTTATAAACTCATTAATTAGAACAGAGTCTCACGACACCTAATCGTTCATGGAGCATGCCGCGAGATTAAATTGCTCAAGCAAGTTTCTAGTAGAGAATCTCACGGACGCCATGGTACGGCGTTAATGCTCACAAAACTTGGTGCCGCCGCAAACATTTTAATGGCGGCGATACTGAGTTAGGTCTAAATTCATATAACGTCCGGACATCATGGTGGGCTGGCCGTCTACTCCTCAACACTGTTTGTGTTATTTCTTGGAAACCTTGGATGTCAACGTTTCGTGAACTTTCTTGGCGAGAGCGGAAGGAGTAAATGGCTTCTGAATAAATTGCACATCTCCCTTTAAGATTCCCTGAGGCGCGAGTTCGTTTGCAGTGTACCCTGACATGAACAATGTTTTGATTCCTGGCCTCAAGACGGCAATTTTATCGCTTAATTCCTTCCCGCTCATCGTCGGCATAACAACGTCGGTCAACAGTAAATGAATCGCTTCGGCGTAATCCTCCGAAAGCAACAGCCCTTCACCCGGCTCAAGAGCCGTTATGACTTTATAGCCGTATTTCTCCAGACTCGCCTTTGCAATTTCAAGCAAGTCCGCCTGATCCTCGACGACCAAGATGGTCTCCGTTCCCTGAATGGATTCATCGGCAGTCCGCCCCTCCTCAGTTTCCACCTCTGAGTAAATCCTCGGGAGAAATATTTCGAACATGGTTCCTTCACCAGGTTTGCTCATGACGGAGATATCCCCATTGTTCTGCTTCACTATTCCATATACCGTCGACAACCCAAGCCCTGTGCCTTGCCCTTTGGGCTTTGTGGTAAAGAATGGTTCGAATATCTTCTTCATCATCTCTTTATCCATTCCTCTGCCGGTGTCCTGAAACGTAAGCTTGACATAGTCACCAGCGGTAATTCCCAAATGGTCTCGAGCTTCGTTTTCATCCATCGAAGTGTTTTCAGTTTTTATCGTGATCACACCTGTCCCTTTTATCGCGTCTCTTGAATTCGTTGCGAGGTTGACCATAAGCTGATCGAACTGAGACGGATCAATTTTGATGTTCCATAGATTCGCACCCGGCACAAATGTAAGTTTCAGGTTTTCTCCGATTACACGTCGTAACATTTTCTCGATAGATTCAATTGATGAATTCATATTTATGACCTTCGGCGATATCATCTCTTTTCGCGCAAATGCCAGTAGCTGCCTTGTCAGATCTGAACCTCTGTTCGCGGCCGCCAGGATTGCATCGACCGGCCGCTTAGAATTGTCACCGTCCTCAAGTTTGGACCGGAGGAACTCTGCATACCCGATCACGACGCCAAGTATGTTATTATAGTCATGCGCAATTCCTCCTGCCAGCTGGCCTATACTTTCCAACTTTTGCGACTGCAATAGCTGTTCCTGAAGTGCTTTCCTGTAGGTTATGTCAGTGCAGAGTCCTTCGTGAAATATGATTCGTCCCGTCTCGTCACGGATGTATCTCGCATAGTCCTCAACCCAGACTTCCGAGCCATCCTTTTTTTTCAACCGATACGTTTCAGTCGTCGGAGCAAACCCAGAATAATTCGATTCCCCTATTCGCTCGACTTCTGCAAAATAGAGAGTGCTGGGAATATGCATCGCCAATAATTCTTCTCTGCTGTATCCTACCATCTGGCAAAATGCCGGATTTATTTCAATGAATCTCCCTGTTGATGTGCTCTTGTAATATCCGACGGTCATTGAATCTACCAGATCTCGGTATCTCAATTCGGTTTCCCTGACCGCCGCATCCAAACGTTTACGCTCGGTAATATCGCGTATGACCATGCTTGTGCAATCGATCCCTTTTCTGTCTTTGTAAATCACTGTAGAGACTTCGGCTGGAAACTTTGAGCCGTCCTTGCGCACGAGAGTAAGTTCACCGCTAAATCTTCCGGTGTTTGCCCGCTCTTCTAAAGCATGGTCTAACCGCGGATCGGAAATATCCACTACACCGTCTCGACCAAGTAAACAAATTTCTTCCTCTGAGCGGTCGAGCATTTTGCAGACGGCGGGATTAGCAGAGAAAATCTCACCTGTCGGTGCTGTAAGCAATATACCATCCAAACTGGAGTTGAATAGCAAACGGTAACGTTCTTCGCTTTCGCGCAAAGCCTCTTCTGCGTGCTTGCGCTCTGTAATATCACGGACAATCCCTTGCACATAACGATTGTTGCCAATCTCTAAAGGTGAACCACTAATTAAGGCAATAAACGTTGTTCCATCTTTACGAAGGAGCTCTAGTTCTCGGTATCCGGACTTACCCTCGTTTATGACCTGAGGGAATAAGTCAAGTGAAGCCCGCTTTGATATCATATCGGTCACCCGCATTTTGAGCAGCTCTTCCTTAGTGTATCCCGTCATCTTGCAGAATGCGCGATTGACCATTATGTAGTGCCCAACGGGATCGGCTATAGTTATGCCATCATCACTTTGTTCCACCGTTGCACGATATTGGAGCTGGCTTTCCAGCAACGCTTCCTCTGCCCGCTTACGCTCAGTGACGTCGCGAGCAAAGCCGCAATTGAATTCCTTGTCTCCGAACTTTACGTAGGAAGAGACAATCTCAACGGGAAATTCCGTACCATCCTTGCGTCGATGAGCCGTTTCGGCTGTAAAGAAACGCCTCGTCCGAAGAATGTCCCAGACCTGCTTCATCGTCTCGTCTGTCGCCACCGGATTGACTTCGCTGACATGCATACCCAGGAGTTCTTCACGGTCATATTGGAGAGCTTTGCAGGCGGCTTGATTGACGTACACGAATCGGTTCCGTGTGTCCATCCAAAACGCTCCGTCGTAGTGATTGTCGATCGAATGCTTTAGCATCTCCAGCTGTTCGATAGCCTGCCTTTGTTCGGTGATATCATGTGCCACAGTGTGCATATAGAAAGTGCCAACGATGGACACACGTGTGTTGCTGAACTCCGTGTCCACCTTCGTACCATCTTTCCGCAATATCTTCGCGTCCGTCAGGGCCGGCTTGCCCTCCATTATCAAGTCGTGGAATTTTTCATACGCCCCCAAATCGATGTCCTCGTGAAGATCCGGAATGCCCATCTTGAGGAGTTCTTCCCTTTGATACCCCGTTAACTCGCATGCGGCATTGTTCACTAAAACAAAATGGGATTTTGCATCGGAGATAAAGACAGCATCGCGTGAGCCTTCAAAGATGGCTTGCTGCCACTCCAGCGCCTGCTTGAGCGCTTGCTCTTCCATCTTATGCTCAGAAATGTCTCGCATGGTTACGACTCTTACCTTGCGACCCATGTAGATAGCCGATCTTGCACGAGTCTCCGCCTCTATAGTAGTCCCATCCTTGCGTACCACCTTCATCTCAATGGGTTCAGTTGACTCCCTCGCTGCACGCTCCTGCAGGAGCAACCGAGATTCCTCGGTAAGCGGAAGAATTTCCCATCCGACTTTCCCGATCAACTCATCGGGACTCCCCAAGCCAAAGAGTTTGGCACAGGCTTCGTTAACGTCGAGGATTATTCCGGAGTCATGAATCATGATTCCTTCAAAGGCGGCGGCGGACAAATCGCGAAACCTTTCCTCACTATCCCTGAGCGACTTTTCCACCTTCTCCCTTTCGTCAATTTCGTCCTTCGCCTTGCGAAGCGATCTCCTAATGCTGCGGGCTGCAAAGTAAGGGAAAATCATTATGAGCGAATAAAAAAGAATATGATTGATCAACAACTTGGCATCTGTATGTGAAACTTCAGAAGTTGGGAGGAGATTATGCGCCGCCAGATATAATAACAACAACTCCGTCAGTGAACAGATAAACGCGGTGACTAACGCCGCCCTTCCCCCCATCAGCAAACCGACAGCAAGAACAACGATGAGGTATCCTGTAGTAGCAGCAGACCTCACACTATCAGATATGAGAGCATAAGCAGAGACAACCCCCCAGAGGAAGGCTACGACAATTAGGATCGAAGCCCGGGTTTGACCCTTTGAGTTCAACCATAGCCCTCCGGCAGATATTGCAATCGTGGAGACCTCAAGGTAAAGATACCATATCGCATTAGAGGGAAATAGAACAGAGTTGATGATGAAAAAAGCCGAAACTCCCGCAACTGTAAGCCATAATAAACCATTTACGGCTCCCGCAAGCTCACTCTTTTCCTCATCCGAATAAGCCGGCACTTTAAATAATAAAACTCTTCCGTTGAACCATTTCATCATGTCCTACTGAAGCTCCTTTTCAATATTACGTCATTTGCGTAACAAAGACAATGGTTCGCTATTTAATTCAGCAAAAGTGAATCCCTGTCATAAACAAAGTGCGCCCGAGTAGTCAAGCGGCATCCTTGCCAGCTTCTATTGGTGTTGGATAGTTAATTATCGCTATGCGCCATGGAGCGAAAACAATCCAGTTCCGGAAACACTAATGCAATTCAACGTTTGTGTAAGCTTTACTCCATCCTTACTTGGACTCAACCATGATAGCATGAACCAAGCTCCATGACAGAAAAAAGCAATTAACACCATTATAAGTTAGAATACTCTATGTAGCTGGCACTGCTCACTGAAAGCAGGGAGTTGTAGGAAAATCCAGGATATGAGATCGCATTGAACGGGAGTACTGTCAAGTCCACGAATGGACAAACTTCACCCACGCTATCCTGAAAAACCCATGAAGGAAAGGTTAACGTGTTAGAACCGGTTCTCTTGGACCACGTTGTAATCACACTTTTGGTGGAATCATAACAGATCGCCTTCACAATGTAGTAACTTGCTCCTACCGCGCCTGTTCCCCACGCCAAAGAATAATTGCTGCTCGTATTCGATACCCCCTTAGATGGAACCTGAGGCTGCGAAATACAATCCGTTATGGATGGTGGAACGCGTAACATCTGCGCAATGGTTCCAATTATCGGATGTTTGAATATGAACACCACAGAATCCCCGGCCGAAAGATCCAACCCAGATCCGTAAAACGTTCCATCCGTATATTGATGCACTAAGTGCATTCCGTTGACTGAAATGCTCGCTGAGTTGAATACACTATCGGCACCAGATTGATTTATATAAGCCAGTTGACAAACCACAGAGAAGATAGCATTACCACTGTTCGCTGGTGTCTGAACCTGCACGGTTCCCGAAACGGTAATATCCGTGTTTGAAATAGGATAGTTTGCAATTCCGCTTCCGGAATTGGTAGGGCTTGAACATCCCGATATAAATACAATAAGAACCACGACCCCAAAAATATGTCTAACCACTTTTATTCTCCTATACTATAAATAATGTCCAACCTTCCAAAAGCGATACCAGTTTCTTAGAAACAGCCCACGCTTTACTTTTTGTAAGCGCAACAAAGTTACCGCGTAAGCCTAAGCTGTAATTTATGATAGACTATTATTTTGTCCAATGGCTCATTTTTGATACCAAAGAATTCGTAAATGCAACCTACAGTACCCTGATCCGCCCACCAATCCATCCTCTGCACTATGGCAACGAACTGTTAAATTTTTTCCTTCTGTTCCGAATATAATCTACAAATATATACTCACCGAGCTTGTTCAACGATGAATAATAAGCGCGTCCTTTGTTTGCCTGCGTCAGCTCTTCCACAAAGTTGATGAGATACGGATCCTTCGCCACCATAAATGTGCTGACTATAATCTTCTCTCTTCGACAAGCAACCGCTTCATCAAGTGTTTTGTTTACGATCCTTGGATCCAATCCGAAAGAATTTCTGTAAAGTTTTCCCGACTCTTCGAATATCGCCGAAGGTTTCCCATCCGTAACAAGAAAAATTTGCTTATTGACGTTCCCCTTCCGCCGTAGGATACTTCTTGCCAACCGTAATGCAGCCAGTGTGTTCGTATGATATGGACCGACAGTAACGAAAGGAAGTTCAGCAAGAGTTATTTCCTTTGCGTCATCACCGAAGGCAACGATATTCAAATGATCTTTTGGAAATTTCGTGCGAATCAGCTCCGCAAGAGCAAGCGATACTTGCTTCGCTGGAGTAATCCGGTCTTCGCCATAGAGAATCATGGAATGACTGATATCTATCAAAACGACCGTCGCACAATTTGTTTGGTGTTCTGTTTCATAGACTTCGATGTCATCTTCCTTCAAACTGAAATTATCTATCGTGTCGTGCTTGAGGACGTTGGTGAGAGTGGAAGTTAAATCGATATTTGTCGGCTGATCACCAAAGGAATATTTCTTGGTCTCGCTCAGGCGATCAACACCTTGTCCCGTGTGGGGCGATTCATGCGAGCCTTCCGGACTTTTTTTTAAGTTCGAGAAAACCTCACGGAGCGCATCCTCACGAATACGCTGGACCCCTTTTGCCGTTAAGATTACGACATCTTTCGCATCCTCGATATAGCCAAGTTCCTTGAGCTTATTTATGAAATCTTCAAGAGTCATATCTTCATCAAACAGCTCGTATTCCTGGCCTAACTGACGCATCCAGTCGAGTGCTTCCTCAGGATCACCGCTCGTCTGCAAAAGCATATAACTGAACATCGAAATCATCTGCTGAAGACGCTGCTCATCCGTCATCGATGATTCTGTCCACTTCGAATACCTCAACCTCATCGCTCACCTCATAATTGTGCTTCTAAATCGCATCGTGGTTATCCTACGCTATTTTTCCTCAAACATCATTTGTACAAATTGATTTTCTTCTCTTTCTTTCTTTAAGGTGCTGTCTGCTCCATGGCCTGGAAATATTTTTACATTGTCGGGAAGCGACATTAACTTTGTGGAAATGCTCTTCGAAATTTCTTCATAAGATCCGGAAGGCAAATCCGTTCTTCCGATCGAGCCGGAAAAGAGTGTGTCACCCGTGAAGAGGATGCCTTCTTTCTCTTCGTAGAGGCATATTGATCCTGCGGAATGGCCCGGTGTATGAATTACTTCCAAATCAAATTTACCGAAAGAAATCATTGCGCCATGATTCACATAAACATCCATACTTACGGGTTCAATTGGCAAAGGTGGTGGAATCAACATCCCGTTAGGATCTCTCAGCATAGGTTCATCCGACTGGTGGGCAGATACTTTTGCACCTGTCAAAGCCCTGAGTTTCTTCATTTCTCCGATATGATCCCAATGTCCATGAGTCGCAATTATAAATTTTACATTCAGATTAAGTTCTCTGATTCGCTTGTAAATTTTGTCGGACGACCAAAGTGGTACATCGATAACCAACGCTTCAAGCGAATCCGGATCATACAACAAATAGCCAGTCGTCCAGATCGGGCCATCTTCAAATTTTTCTATGAGCAAAATTAATCCTCCTCGTATCTTCCTTTCGGCGGGAAAATACTGCCAACCAAGTCTTTGTACGCCACGATGCTGTCTGTGTCATCTTTTGCTATGCGGGAAAATTGATGAAGTCCGTCCAGCACAAACTCCATGGATGTCGCAAGCTCATGTTTTTTTGATTCGTCCACCTTCATGTGTTTCTTTGCCACGTCTTTCAGGTTCGTAACTTTATTCAATTCAGAATAAAATTCATCGAAGGGCATATCATCGGCGACTTCAACTTTATTTCCCGATTCGAACCAGGAAATTATCGGCGTGTATTCGTCGTCCTTGCTGTAAGATGAGGTCTCACTTTGGCGAGATGCTGAAGGTTTCTTCGGCTCCTCGGTTTGTACCGTCACACGATTTTTCTTCTGCAGTGGATCCGGAAAATATTTCTTGAAAGTTTCTCTCACTGCCTTTCCTATAAGCGCGCGGCTGACCTTGACCGAGCCTTCCTGCTCGCCTTCAAAAACTAATTCCAATTTCCCCGTCATTCCCGGAAGAACTTGCTGCAGGTCGCAGATTCGTGGAACAATAACTTTCTCATCATTAATAATCGCTCGTCGCTCCGCGCTGCTGATTAAATTTTCCATTATCGAAATAGTCATACGAACACTCACACCGCTCTTCTGATCAACGAACTCACTCCCTCGCGCCTGAAACGCAATTCCTTCGACAACTTCCTTCAAATAATATGGCATTATTATTTCACGTCCGTTGTCTCGAGCTACCCATGCTTCTTGATCGGTAATCTTCATAGCTTCTTCGACTGTGCGAGGATAGTGTGTTAAAATTTGCGAATCGATCCTGTCTTTCAACGGCGTTATGATGTTTCCGCGGTTTGTATAATCTTCCGGATTCGCAGTGAAAACCATCAGGACATCCAGCGGCATTCGAACATTGAACCCGCGGATTTGTATATCCTTCTCTTCCATGATATTGAAAAGTCCGACTTGAATTCGCGGTTGCAGATCCGGCAGCTCGTTTATGGTAAACACGCCCCGATTGGTCCGTGGAATAATTCCGAAATGGATAGCCCCTTCGTGAGAGTAATGAAGCTTTTGTACTGCTGCTTTGATCGGATCGATGTCACCGATGAGATCTGCGATTGTCACGTCGGGTGTCGCAAGTTTCTCCCCATATCTCCGGTCGGGAGCGAGCCACTCGATTTCCACATCATCACCATGGTCTTTAACAAGATCCACACAATGTTTGCATACCGGCTTATAAGGATTATCGTTAATCTCGCAATCTTTCATCACCGGGATGTATTCATCAAGCAAACCTATGAGACCTCTTGCAATTCGCGTCTTCGCCTGGCCACGCAGTCCGAGAAAAATTATGTCATGCCTCGCGAGCAATGCATTTACAATCGCCGGCACTACAGTCTTATCATAACCGATAATTCCCGGAAATAGTTGATCGCCATTGCAAAGTCTCATCTTCAAATTTTTTCTCATTTCATCTTTGACAGACAAAACTTTGTATCCGGATTTTTTGAGATCTCCAATCGTCCTAGGCATCTGCTTCATAACTTCCCTCTCATCTCTGCTGTGAATTTATTTTTATGTCTACCAAAATGCAACTCCGAAAATCTAACCACAAAATGTGGGCGACTTCACCGCGCGGAGGCATTTTCGTAGCTGCATAAATCACAATTGAAACTCCAAATCTAAATTCATAACTTCTAACAATGGCAGCATCAAAAAAGCTCCTCATAAGATTGAGTTCAGCCGGCGACGTGCTTTTAACTTCACCTTTATTGAAAACAATAAAGACGCGGGAACCCGAAGCCGAGGTTCATTTTGTCGTGAAAGCACAATATGCTGACCTTATCCAAAATAACCCTAACGTAAGCAAAGTGCATTTAGTTCAGAACGACGCGGCTCTACATCAATTAGACAACCTTCGACGGCAATTGCTGCAAGAACATTTTGATACGACTCTTGATCTTCACAACAATTTTCGCAGCATCTATTTGAGAAAAGGGACCGCGAAAAAAATAGAGGTCATCAGGAAAGAAGTTTTCAAACGGGCATTATTGGTAAAAACAAAACTGAATGTCTTTTCGAATGTCAGATCGGTTGCGCTGAAATACGCTCAGGTTTATGACAAGAAAATAATTGCTGTACCAGCTCCTGAAATATTTTTCGAAAAGGAAACAAAGCAAAAAACGGCAGACCTTTGGCAAAAGGCAAACCTTGATAGCGAAAAATTTATTTTCCTCTGCCCCGGCGCAAAACACTTCACCAAGCGATGGCCGCTCGAATACTGGATAGAACTTGCAAGGAAAGTTTCAGAAGGAAATCATGCCGTCCTAATTGGCGGAGAGGGTGATTCAAAAATTTGTGAAGCAATTGCAAGAAATGTTTCTGTGGAAAATTTTTGCGGGAAATTGACACTTCTCGAAAGTGCCGCGATGCTTTCTTACGCGAATGTGGTTATAACAAACGATTCGTTCCTAATGCATGCTGCAAATGCCGTCGGCAAGAAAATCGTGGCAATCTTCGGGTCAACAGTTAGGGAATTCGGGTTCTTCCCCTACGGTGTGGACAATAAGATAATGGAAATTGCCGGACTGAACTGCCGACCATGCTCGCACGTTGGCCTTAACCATTGCCCGAAAAAGCATTTCAAGTGCATGATGGATACAAAGCCGGGCGCGGTTTACGACGCAGCGATGGAACTCACAAAATGATAAGTTAAAATATCTCTTGATCGATAACCGATAGTGAAAACAATAATTTTTTTGACTCCTGATATTGGTAGAGGATTTATAATTTTTTCAAGATAGCTTTATACCTGTTAGGGCCTTCAGCGCTTGTAAATATTTTTCACTTGTTCCGCGGATAATTTCATCGGGAAGTTCCGGCGCCGGCGGCTTCTTGTTCCAATTTAGTTCAAGTAAATAGTCGCGCACAAACTGTTTATCGAAACTCCGTTGCGATTTACCAACCTCGTATTTCGACTTATCCCAAAATCTCGACGAGTCTGGCGTCAGAAGCTCATCGATCAAAATAAGTACTCCATTTTCATCGACGCCGAATTCCATTTTAGTATCGGCAATTATGATCCCCTTGGTCTCAGCGTACGCCGCCGCCGCCTTGTAAATTTCGATCGTGTAATGCTGAACTTTTTCCGCAAGATCTTTTCCGATCAAATTCACGGTTTGGTCGAAACTTATATTTTCATCATGCACGCCGACCTCCGCCTTAGTGGAAGGAGTAAAAATCGGCTCAGGCAATCTCTCGGACTCTCGCAAACCCTTTGGCAGGGAAATTCCGCAGATCGCCATGGTACGCTGGTAATCAATCCACCCGCTGCCGCTGATGTATCCGCGAACTATGCATTCAACAGGAAGCGGTTTCGTCTTCTTGACCATCATGCTCCTGCCTGCTAACTCATCTGCATACGGCTGGCATTTCGCAGGGTAGTCACTTACGTCGGTTAAAATCACGTGGTTGTTGATAATCGTTTTGGTATAGCCGAACCAGAAATTTGAAATCTGGTTCAGGACTTTTCCCTTGTAAGGGATGCCATTGGGCAAAACGACGTCGAAGGCGCTGATCCTGTCGGTCGCAACAAAAAGGAGTGAACTCTGAAGCTCATAAATATCCCGCACCTTTCCGCGACGAAGAAGTTTAAGATCTTTGTATCCGGTATAATTAACTACTTTTTCCATCTTGTCCCCTCCAATAATGAGTCATTTTTTAAAGTTTTGATTTTTCCTAATCTGTATCATACTCGATCAATGAAAAAATATCTGTCTTCGGCAACGCTCTTCTGCCGTTCAACGGAGTCAACTCGATAAGAAAACAAATCCCTTCGACTTTTCCCTCCAGGCGCTCTATTAATTTACATGCGGCAGCGACTGTTCCTCCCGTCGCAAGCAAATCATCATGGATCAGGACGCTTTCACCGGGTTGAATTGCGTCTTTGTGAATTTCCATTGAGTCTGTTCCGTACTCAAGTTGATATTCCTGCCGGATCACTTCCGCCGGAAGTTTCCCCGGCTTTCGTATCGGAACAAAACCCGCTCCTAATTTGTACGCAAGCACGCTTCCGAAAATGAAACCTCGCGACTCGATTGAAACCACTTTGTCGATTTGTTTACCTTTATAGCGTTCACAAAATCGTTCCACGACGTAATTAAAAGCCTCTTTGTCCTTGAGAAGCGTCGTGATGTCGCGAAACATAATCCCTTTTTGGGGAAAATTCGGAACGGTTCTGATTTTGTTTTCAATATTCACTATTCCCACTCCAAATGTTTTTTGTTTAAAAATGCATTTACGCCTTTCTTGAAATCGTCGGTGGAACGTGCTTCAACATTTTTCACGACGCCGTATTTTAAGGCTTCGTCAAACGTCATGCCTCGCACTTCTGATAATATCTCTTTCGTAAGGGCAATCGCGTTTCTGCTTGTGCCGGAGACAAACTCTTTCAGAAAATTTTCAGCCTTAGATTCAACCTCATCATCATTGATAAGCTCAGAAATAATTCCGACGCGCATCGCTTCAGCCGCGCCGATGATATTTCCTGTTAGTACCAACTTCCTCACGTCACACTCGCGCAATTTTCTGAGAGCAAAATTAAGAACGATTGCCGGCACAAAACCGATCTTTACCTCGGTAAAACCAAACTTCGCTTTCTCTGAAGCAAAGACAACGTCACACGCGAGCACCAAACCAAAAGCTCCTGCCAAAGCCGGTCCCCTTACAATTGCGCAGACTAATTTCTTGCTTTCGTAAACTTCCAGCAAGAGATTTTTCAACGCGTTGGAGTCATCAAGATTTGCAGAAGGTGAATTCTGAGAAAGCTTCATAACATATTCCAAGTCAGCACCCGCCGAGAACGCACTACCTTCACCTCGAAAAACGATCGCTCTTACTCTCTCGTTCGCATTTGCTTCACCGAAGCATTCGGAAATTTCAGCCACAACCGAATCGTCTATGGCATTACGTTTTTCCGGACGATTCATCGTAATGTATGCGATCTTGCCTTCGATTGCAAAGTTGATTCGATTGACCAAATTTCAATCCTTATCAAATACTTTTAAAATTCTCAAAATTTCTCTCTGCGTTTCCATAGCTCTAAATGAATATGGTTAATCAACGTGAAAGCATCAACAAAGAAAATGATCCATGACCAATGATACAAATCTCAAATTGATTTTCATGGCGCTGAAAGATAATTTTAAGCAGATATCATTGAATTGGGAATTAAAAACTTGCGTATTCTTGTGGTCGAAGACGAAAAGAAAGTTGCGTCCTTTATCAAGAAAGGATTAGAAGAACAATCTTACGCGGTGGACGTCTCATACGATGGCCTTCACGGCGAAGAACTTGCATGTCAAAATGAATATGACGTGATCATACTCGACATCATGCTCCCAAACCAAGACGGCGTTATTACTTGCAGAAAAATTCGCGATAAAAAAATCGATACACCAATTCTCATGCTGACTGCAATCGGCGATACTGATGCAAAAGTCCGCGGCTTGGACTCAGGCGCAGACGACTATATGACAAAACCCTTTCACTTCGAAGAACTTCTTGCACGAGTGCGGGCATTGCTGAGACGAAAAAGCCAGGACAAGTCATCATTCCTTCAGATCGATACATTGATCCTTGATCCTGTCTCACACAAAGTGGAACGCGATGGAAAACAAATTAGGCTTACAACGAAAGAATTTGCTCTGCTCGATTATTTTATGCGAAACAAAGGCAAAACGCTTTCACGAGCACACATCGCTCAACACGTTTGGAATGTCAGCTTTGATATGGAATCGAACGTGATCGATGTCTACGTCAAACTTCTTCGACAGAAAGTTGATAAGGATTTCAAGAAGCCTCTCATACACACAATTATCGGAGCAGGCTATGTCTTAAAGGGCGAAGATGAAATCGATTAGAGCAAAAATAGTTCTTCTCTTTGTCCTCATTTTTGGATTCACTCTTTCCGTATTCGCGGGCGCATTATATTTTCTCTATGCACGACAGGGCGCACAGAACTTCGACTTGAACCTCAGCAATGATGCACTCGAAATAGTCGGCCTTGTAAAAGGAGATGAATTTCTCGAGCAAAAAATTATCTCCGGATTAATGGAGCGGCCTCTCATCGGCAACTTCGGTTCAGACAGATATGTGGAAGTTCTATCAATCGATGGAAATGTAATTTTAAAATCGACTAACCTTAAAGACACTTTGCTGCCAGTCGAGCCGGAAGTATTCGCTCTCGCACTGAGCCAGCATCAAGTTTTCGAAACGCTTGGAAATTCAATTTCACAAAAGGTCGGCGCAAAAGGGAAACTGCGACTGGTTACATATCCAGTCTCCGATAACGGCATACCACGATATCTTGTTCAAGTTGCATCAAGCACTGCAACCCTCGATGAAAGCTTGCTCGAACTCCGGATAATTTTATTCATAGCTGTGCCACTTACGATACTTGCAGCGGCATTCGGAGGTTTCTATACCGCAAAAAAAGCATTTGACCCGATAGACAAAATCATTCGGACCGCACAATCAATTTCAGCAAAGCATTTAGACGAACGACTCAACATTGGAAAAGTTAATGATGAAATCGCTCGACTATCGAGCACACTAAACGATATGTTCGACAGAATCGAAGAAGCATTCAAATTACAGAAACAATTTACTGCGGATGCTTCGCATGAATTGAAAACTCCTCTCACGATATTGTTAGGGGAAATAGAAGTTGCGTTAAACAATCCTCGCACCGCTGAGGACTATCAAAGTATTTTGAGAAGCTCCGTAGAAGAAATCAAGAGAATCACTAACATCGTGGATGATCTCCTGACAATCGCGAGGCTCGAAAGCGGACAGCTGCGGTTCCAGAAACGTCCCATAAGGGTGGATGAGCTTTTACTTGACGCAATCTCTAGAACTTCAGGGTATGCATCACAGCATTCAGTAATCATTAATTATGAAGTCTTGAACAAATCCGGGCACGAAAGCGAGGAAATTTTCGTCGAAGGTGACCGCGACAAACTCCTAAGTGTTTTCATAAATTTATTGGATAATGCGATCAAATATTCCCGCCGCGACAGTACAATCAGAGTTGTTCAAACCATAGAAGAAAAATTTGCCCGGCTGGAAATCACCGACAAGGGAATCGGAATTTCCCCACAAGACCTTCCGCACGTGTTCGACAGATTTTACCGCGCCGACAAATCGCGTTCCACAGACAGTTCAAAAGGAGGTTCCGGTCTAGGGTTGTCGATTTCCAAATTCCTCGTAGAGGCACATGAGGGTACAATCACATTGGAAAGCGTAGAAGGGAAAGGCACAATTGTCATCGTGAGGCTTCCTGTCTTGCACACTGACGAATTAACCGATCTGCAAAGAGCAGATTCACTCACTTAGAAAACCGGCGCCCAAAAGTTAATACCGCCCGGCTAACATCCAATAGCTGCCGTCAAACTTCCATTATCTCTTTTTCTTTTCCGGTCAGTATATCATCGAGCTGCTTTATATATTTATCTGTCAGCTTCTGGACTTCCGTCTCGCCGTGTTTCCGCTCGTCTTCGGAAACATGCTCATCCTTCTCGGCTTTCTTCAAATGCTCGTTCGAATCGCGGCGAATATTTCTAATGGTGATGCGCCCGTCTTCGGTAAACTTCTTGGCAACTTTGACCAATTCTTTTCTGCGCTCTTCGGTTAATGGTGGTACAGGAAGCCTGATGACCGTTCCATCATTTGCCGGAGTCAGCCCGACATTTGCGGCGAGTATTGCCTTTTCAATCTCGCGAATGATTGTCTTATCCCACGGCTGAACCGTGATAAGGTGGGCATCGGGAGTGCTGATGGATGAAGTTTGTGCAATCGGAAGACTCTGCCCATAATAGTCTATTCTGATATCATCCAACAATGCAATTGATGCTTTTCCTGATCTAAGTTTTGATAATTCCTGACGCGTAAATTCGACAGCTTTCTTCATCTTATCTTCAGTTTCATGGATTATTTTGTCAAGCATAGGATCCTCCTTTCAATTTTAAATGCTGAATGTCGAGTGCTAATTTTTGACTTTCGAATTTTGACTTTTCACTTCCAAAACTGTCGATCCAATCTTGTCACCGGTTACAATTTTTTCCAGATTGCCATGAACGGTCATGTTGAACACAACGATCGGAAGTTTATTTTCGCGACAGAGAGTGATTGCAGTTAAATCCATAACCTTCAAATCTTTCTGAAGCACGTCCATATATGAAATTTCCTGGAACTTGATCGCGGCAGGATTTTTCTCCGGATCGGAATCGTAAATGCCGTCGACCCGAGTTCCTTTGATAATGACATCCGCTCTTATCTCAACAGCCCTCAGCGCAGCCGCAGTATCGGTCGTAAAATACGGATTGCCAGTGCCCGCCCCGAAGATTACAACTCGACCTTTCTCAAGGTGGCGAATCGCGCGTCGCCTTATGAACGGCTCAGCGATTTGTTCCATGGTGATCGCGCTCATCAACCTCGTATAGATTCCTTTTTTTTCGAGAGTATTTTGAAGCGCCAGCGAATTAATAACGGTCGCGAGCATTCCCATTTGATCGCCGACAACTTTGTCAACGCCATCTGCGGCGGCAGCTATTCCACGATAAATATTCCCGCCGCCAATCACAATCCCAATTTCGACGCCAAGAGCGCGGACGGCGGCAACTTCATCGGAAAAACGGCTGAGCACATCGGGGGCAATTCCGTAACCTTTTTCCCCCATCAAAGACTCGCCGCTCAACTTTAAAAGTATTCGTTTATATTTCAACTCCACGCTCGCTCCTTTTTTCGCTTAATGTAATAAACTTGCAAAAAAAAACCGTCCCTGAATCAAAGGACGGACTTTTCAAGCTCGATTTGTGAGCCACGACAATTACTTTGTACCATCAACTCCAAGCTCAAATCTCTGGAACCTTCTTATTGAAACATTCTCTCCAGTTTTGGCAGTCATGTCCATGATAAGATCCTTTATCACCCGTTGCGGATCCTTGATAAACGCTTGCTCCAGAAGCACAACTTCCTGATAAAATTTTTCGAGTTTACCCTCGGCAATTTTATCAAGGATTTGATCCGGTTTGCCTTCGACTTTTGCTTGCTCACGATAATCATTCAATTCTTTTCGAACGATCTCAGCCGGAATTTCTTCCTTACTGACCGCGATCGGGTTCATCGCCGTAATTTGCATCGCGATATCACGCGCAAGCTGCTTGAACTCATCGGTGCGTGCCACAAAGTCGGTTTCGCAATTTATTTCTACCATCGCGCCGATTCTACCACCGGCATGGATGTAAGATTCGACAATACCTTGTTTTGCTTCACGTCCCGCTCGTTTTTCGGCAACCTCCGCACCTCTCGCACGAAGTAATTTCTTTGCTTCCTCGACGTTTCCGTCGGCTTCCTTAAGTGCTTTTTTGCATTCCATCATCCCTGCACCCGTTACTTCACGGAGTGATTTTACCATTTCAGCAGTTATTTCCATCTCTAATTTCCACTTTCTTCTTTCTTGGATTCATGGGCAGGCACGGATGACTGTTCCATCATAGCTTCAACTTTTAACTCGGCCGCGCGCTGGCTTCCTTCGATGTAAGCGTCCGTCAGCGCCGTGATCACAACTTCAATTGCTTTCACCGCATCATCGTTCGAAGGAATCACGTAACTAATCGGATCAGGATCGCAGTTTGTATCGACCATGGCGAAGATCGGGATCCCGAGCTTTTCAGCTTCCTTGACGGCGATATGTTCTTTCTTTATGTCAACAATGAAAACGGCACCAGGCAACTTGTTCATATCACGCACACCCGACAATATCTTATCCAATTTCCCTTTTTCTCTAGCCAGACGAAGTCCCTCTTTTTTTGTCAAGCTTTCAATAGTATTATCCGTCTCCATTTTTTCGATATGCTGGAGCCTCCGCACGCTTTTTCGTATCGTCGAAAAGTTTGTCAACATTCCACCTAACCACCGCTCGGTCACATAATAAACTCCGGCACGTTCCGCTTGCAGGCGAATTATTTCACGCGCTTGTTTCTTAGTTCCGACATAGAGAATCTTTTTCCCTTCGGCAGCAAGATTCGCAATCGCCTCACAAGCTTCATCGATAAGCTGCTGAGTTTGGCGTAAGTCTATAATATGAATGCCATTGCGTTCCATAAAAATATATGGCTTCATTTTGGGATCCCAACGGCGTGTCAAGTGCCCGAAGTGAGCACCTGATGAAAGAAGTGACTCTATTGTTGCTCTTTGCATAAATGTTCCTTTGGTTTTTCTTCTACTTCCGTCACCTTCACGCAGAATCCCGCCTCGACAACGCTAAGTCGGGACACCGCTGCGTAAATTCCTGACTCAAACAAACCATCAAGGAAGTCCGCCCGTAAACGCTAACGGACTCAGGAAGTATGATTGTTTTAGTTGATTAACGCTTTGTCCACTGGAAGCGCGCGCGCGCTTTCCGGCGGCCATATTTTTTTCGCTCGACCATCCTTGGATCGCGAGTCAATACTCCCGCGGCGCGCAACCTTCCGCGCATTTCTTCGCCTTCTCTAAGCAAAGCTCTCGCAATCGCGAGCTTCAATGCTCCCGCTTGACCTGACAATCCACCACCATCAACGTTGGCGTAAACATCGTACTTCCCTTGCGTCTCAGTTGCCTCGAATGGCTTGAAGAGTTCATTTTGGACTGACACAACCGGGAAATATTCAAAATGCGGCTGCTCGTTGACAAATATTTTTCCCGTCCCCGGGACAAGTTTCGCTCTCGCAGTTGATGTCTTTCTCCTGCCTACAGCGGATTGATTATTTTGGACCGAAGCCATTAAAACTCCTGATTATATTTCTATCGAAGCAGGCTTTTGAGCCTTGTGGGGGTGATCAGGTCCTGCATACACCTTCAACTTTGTGAAAAGTCTTGCACCCAATTTATTTTTCGGAAGCATTCCTTTGACCGCATGTTCCACAACCCTCTCGGGTTTTTTTTCGATAAGTTCCTTATACTTCACATATGTCGCGCCACCCGGATAACCGGTATAATGGAAATATGTTTTGGTCTCGGACTTCTTGCCGGTTACTTTTACTTTCCCGGCATTTATGACGACAACAAAATCGCCGGTATCATTATGCGGTGTAAAGCGGGCTTTATTTTTTCCTCTCAGAAGAGTCGCTACTTTCGTCGCGAGTCTCCCTAAGGTTTTCCCGTTTGCGTCAACGACGTACCATTTTCTTTCTACGTCTTCTGTTGTAAAACTTTTTGTCGAATATTCGGCAGACAATTCTTTCTCCAATTTTGCCAAGTAATATAGTAGCCGGATGGAAATTAGTCAAGGTAAAATAGAAAAGAGCCTCTTTGTTGTTTCTATTTCTTCCTTTTTTCGATTGAAGTTTTAATCATAAATTTAACTTCAACAAAGGATAAATCATGGCAAAATGGACATGGCGCGGTAGAATGTTGAGTGGCAAGGATTTACCTTCGCATACGGAAACCGTTCACATTCCGGGCGGCGGAATCGTGCGGGAGTTAGTGTTCGGCGCAAACGACGGACTTGTCGCCGCATTTGCAGTTGCCTCTGGCGTCAATGGTGCAGGCGTCAAGAGCAGTGTTATTTTCATTGCGGGACTTGCTGAACTAATCGGCGGAACGATCTCCATGGCGCTTGGAGCCTACCTTTCGACAAAGTCGCAAATCGAATACTACAACGGCGAAATGAACCGGGAGGCTTATGAAGTTGACAATTTCCCGGATGTCGAGCGGCAAGAGATAAGGGACATTTACGAGTCTAAAGGTTTCAAAGGGGAAATACTCGAAAAAATAATTTCACATATTACATCCGACAGAAAACGCTGGGTTGATATAATGATGCGGGAAGAATTAGGCTTATCGCTTGACGGTACTATGCCGATTAAATCCGGAATTGCGACAGGATGCGCTTACACCTTCGGTGCGCTTATGCCGGTGATCCCTTATGGATTCATGCAGCCACTACCTGGCTTAATTGCAAGTGCAATTATAACACTGACTGTTCTTTTCGGAGTCGGTGCAGCGAAGACCATCGTTACCGGGAAAAATTTATTTAGGAGTGGATTCGAAAGTATGGCGATCGGCGGGTTGGCTGCCGCCGCAACTTTTTTAGCGGGAAAAATATTCGCCGGTTAGAAACAGGTTCTTTACCGGCTAACGGCTCTTCTTCCTGATAAAATAAACCACGCTCCAAGATCTCCTGCCCGGGATCATTCTAATCACGGATGAGAAAGTTTTGCCCAATGATATTTTGCCAAACAAAGACACGAACTTGAGAGCCGTTATGTAAGGCCCTTCCACTCCGACAATCTTTCTGTCAACAAATTTCAGAATCTCATCATAACTATGATGAATCCACTCAGAGTGTGGTGCTATCTCCCCGGAAAAATTACTTCCGCTAATAAAAATTACTACTCCATCGTCCTTGATATAATTCATCAAATATAAAAAATATTCGTTGATTGCTTGCATGTCACGTGTATTTGTCAGGCTACAACCTGACATGAAGAGCACATCAAATGAAGCTCCCCTAAAAGGCAATACTGCTGCGTCGCCAACCAACAAAGGAAGCGACAGATATTTCGATTGCCCCTTTAATATTCCAACTTGACTAATATCCAAACCAATTGTCCTGTATCCCATTTTGCGCAATTGTTCGGCATAGAAACCGGTTGCACAGCCGACATCAAGTATGGCAGCATGAGATAGGACACGTGCCTTTTTCAAAAGTGTTCGCAGAAATCGCCGCGTAATTTTTTCATCGCTGTGCTCAAACTCAGTTCTTCCGTAAAACCGGTCATAGTATTCTTTTATTTCTTTCTTCGAAAGATCATTAGACGGTAAGTTCTCTCTTCCGAATCGGAAAACGTTATTATCATTATCCTGTTCTGGAACCATTGCATGCCTGGTCAAGAAATTCGACGCCCATGATTCACGGACGGGTCCCAAATATTCTATCACCTGCGTCCCCGAGCCCGGGAAGAATGTAGCCGTTCTTGTTTAGCTCGCGGTCAAGGACGGCGGCAAAGATTTTCACATCCGGATGATCCTTTTCAAGACGACGAACTCCTTCCGGTGCAGCCACGATGCAGTTTAATCTAATATTTCTTGCTTCGCGCGCTTTGAGATAACTAACGGCAGCGGAAGCACTCCCCCCTGTTGCGAGCATCGGATCAATTAAGATAACGACGCTCTTAGACAAGTTCGGAGGAAACTTTGCGTAATAGTCAACCGGTTTCAATGTCGTTTCATCGCGATATAACCCGATGTGTCCCACCTTAGCATCCGGAATGAAACCAAGGTATGCTTCCAACATGCCAAGCCCCGCACGTAGTACCGGCACAAGAATTACTTCATCAGCAACAATAAACCCTGCCGTAACTTCCAACGGCGTTTCTATAGATTGCGAATTTAGCTTTAAGTCTTTTGTCACTTCATATACCATAAGCGATGAGAGCCTTCGAAG
>JBAPNE010000272.1:0-35660 GCA_049278975.1 Candidatus Kryptoniota bacterium | reverse complement strand
AATGTATTCATCTCTTCGTGTTACGGTTGTTCTTCGCAAAGAATTTTTAATTACCGCCTCAATCGCGTCCGCTTTACTGCGCGGGAGAACGATTTCGAGCGGCTCTACCCTCGTCAAGTAAGTCTCCAACTCATCAATTCCCGCCTGTGCAAAATTAAACTCACCCGTTGTCGCATCGCAGAATGCCATTCCGAACTCGCGCTCATCGGAGATTATCGAGGCAAAATAATTATTTACTTTTGCCGACTCAGCAGAAAAATTCACACCCGGGGTAACGACATCAACTATATCGCGCTTGACTAAGCCCTTCGCAAGTTTTGGATCTTCAAGCTGTTCGCAGACAGCGACGCGGTAACCGGCCTTCACGAGTTTCGGCAGATATTGATTTATAGCATGGTGTGGAAAACCTGCGAGAGGAACATCCGCCGCTCCTCCATTCGCGCGTCTCGTCAGTGTAAGCGAGAGAACTGAGCTTGCTATCTTAGCATCCTCTTCGAAGGTTTCATAGAAGTCTCCCATTCTGAAAAGGACGATCGCATCAGGATAACGGTCCTTGACTTTTCGATACTGCAACATCAATGGCGTGATCGAAGTATCTTTACTCATCGAAACCTTGACTAATAATTTTCAAACGATAGACTCGCAAAGTTACTTTTGCCTTCCGGAGTTTGTTCATGCTGAACTATAAGTTGTCCGCAGTATCTTTTGGACACATCTTCCTCTCTTTTGTGTAAGTGAAATATACTTGACGTGAGAAAGTTTATCAAGATTGTCGGAGTGCAACGGTTAGCGTAACCATAGGTGGCTATGCCATACAAATAAAACTCAGTGAACTTAGCTGAATGTAAAAACAGAGAGGTGTTCTTCAGAGTGCTTTGTTCATACAAATGTCTTCATGTCCAGGGTCATCTATTGTTCTCTCTCTTTCACAAACAAGCTGTCGCTCAATCCTGAGTTTACTCTGTAGTTCGAATAATAAATCGTGACTTTCCCATTTAGGCCGTTCCTGAACCGACGGCGCATATCAGAATTGCCCTGAGAAGAATCTGCTTTGGCCAAACTAAGATTCACATCAATTTCAGTCGGCAGGTTAAAGCCTCCGAAATCGCCGTAACTAATCATGGCGTCCATTACACTGCCGGGGGCCAGTTCAGTTGAAATCGCCTTTATCAACCATTCACTTTTATCTATCGTCAGAATGATATTTCGATCTTTGAAGGATTCCTTTTTCGGGGACAGCGAAATCCGCACCGCAGGTTTACCATCATATTCTAAAGTACTCTCGATAGTTATATTGAAATCATCCGGATCGAACATGTGCGGGTTGAATACTCCTACTTCTTTCGGCAAAAGGAAGGCTCCTCTCGAATCTATCTTTACCTTGTCCGGATTTTTGTAATATATCTTTGCGTTCATATCCGGGGCCTTAACACTCTCAATGTCGAGATGAACTCTAACGTCAGCTGTGTAATCCATGATGCCCGAGAATTTTTCCGAAACGTTTCGCAAATACTTCGCACCATCATCCTTGCGAACGGCAGGAGATAGGAGCAAAAATCCAAATAAAATCGGCAGAAGATTCATCAACTTTTTATATCCTTTCTCAAAAATACAAAGTAAGAAACGCCAAAAAACAATGCGTCATGTCCCAAAAGAGCAAGCGAATACCTCCCGACGTCGCTCCATTTTATCGGTTCGTCAAGAAAAAGCTGCCAGATATTCATATAAGTTGTGAACAAATATGGGCGAAGAGCTTCGAGAGAATCGAAAGGCAGACTTCCAACGATGAAGAAAATTATCACGACCGCCATGGAACCTATGATGGGGCCGATGGAATTATCGACGAGTGTAGAAAATAAAAACGCGAGCGACCCGACGACGGACATTGACAAAATTGCCGACACAAAAGCGAGAAGAGTCCTTGATGCAGCGATCTGTTCAGGCAAGATGACAATGTGCGGCGTACCGGCTTGAAGCCTTATAAGTCCCCGCTTCCGAAGACCGCAAATCCAATTCCGATGCAAAGTGCCGCAAGGAAAACTATCAGAACGGTAGTGTAAAAAATCATAGTAAAATACTTTGCGAAAATAATTCTGGCGCGCGAAGGAGGCCTGATGAGCAGGAACCTGATTGTTCCGGATGTTCCTTCGGAAGAAACCATATCGCCGGCAACAAGAGCGATGAGGAATGGGACATGTACATAGAGAGAATTCATGACGAAGGTGGTTATGGTCCAAACGTTCAAAATATTTCCCGTCACAAGAAAATCTGTGTTCAGATTCCCTGCAAAACTTCGTGTCATTGCGGCTTCATTCATCTTGATAATTATTTCGAGAAGGATTACGGCACCTGCAACTGCCGCGAAGCCGATGTAAGTCCGCCACCGGCGGAAAGTCTTCTGTACTTCGAGAGAGAATAGTCTCATAACATTCTATTAATCAATGTCGGGCTTTAGTTTCTGATAAGGATATTAAGCTCACAATTTTTTAATTGTGCCTTCATTTGAGTCTCGCGGCGCACCGTATCATCGCCTCCAGACTTTTCTCAACATCTTCATCTCTTGTTGCCCATGATGAGACGCTGATACGCATTGCAGTTTTTCCCTGCCAGATAGTGCCGCCGCACCAGCAGGTACCATCCTTCTGAATTTCTGCAATGACTCGCTGCGTGGTTTTCGCATCCCCGAACGAAACGAGAACTTGATTTAGAACGACATCGTTGAGAATCCGGTACCCAGCGGAGGACAATCCCTCGGCGAATCTTCTAGCGTAGCGGCAAGTTCGTTCTATCATCTCTTCAAGCCCGGATCTTCCTAATGACATCAAAGCGGCCCACACTTCCACTCCACGTGCACGGCGTGAAAGCTCGGGAACATAATCGGAGGGATTTCGCTGCTCTGTTTCAGTAGGCAGGTATTCCGCAGTAACTGCCATGGCACTGCGAAGGGCGTCTCGGTCGCGGACAAAAGCAAAGCCACTATCGTACGGCACGTTCAACCACTTGTGTCCGTCTGTCGCCCACGAATCTGCTTCGGTGATTCCTTTCGTAAGATGCTTCCTGGTCGGCGCGACAAGCGCCCATAGTCCAAACGCGCCGTCAACGTGAACCCACGCACCCGATTCGTGTGCGCGGTCGCAGATTTCCTCAATCGGATCAAATGAACCGGTGTTGACATTTCCCGCCTGCACACACACAATCGTCGGTCCACTGATAGAAGGAAAAGCATCGGCACGCATTCGTCCATAATCATCAACGGGAACGGAATGCACGCGTGCACGTCCCAATCCGAGCATTCCTAATGATTTAGTGAGAGATGGGTGGACTTCTCTTCCAACAATGACAGTAATCGGTGGCGCGTCAAATAATCCGTCTGCTTCTACATTCCATCCGACTTTTTGAAGGACGGCATGACGCGCCGCAGCAAGCGCGGTAAAATTAGCAAGCGTCGCGCCTGTAACAAATGCACCACCGCATGTCAACGGCAATCCAAAAAGGTCAAGCAGCCATCCAAGAGCAACTTGCTCAAAATGCGCTGTGCCCGGAGTTACTTGATACAATGCACTGTTCTGATCCCAAGTGCTGGCAAGCCAGTTGGCAGCCAGTGAAACCGGAAGCGACCCGCCGATTACAAATCCGAAAAACCTCGGACCCGCCATTGCCATTGTTGCCGGCTCCCCGAACTTCTCGAGAATGCGAAGAATCTCTTTCTGATCAACAGGCTTGTCCGGCACAGGGAAATCCAATTCTTTTAATTGCGCGATGGCTTCTGGCGAAGGAATAACCTGCCGAGTGTCCAATCCTTCCAAATAACGAATTGCTTGCTCTGCCGCAGATTGAAGAATATCTCTCATATCATCAACTCACATTTTGATCCTTGCCTCATACTTCCGATGCTCCTTCTGTAATCTTCAGGAAATAATCTTCGAGAGTCCGCTTCGCCGCGAACGATGAAATATCAATGTCATTTGTGACAAGCAGTTTGTTCAATTCCGCCGCCCGCCGTGACTCAATGTGAATATCAATTCCATTCGCGACAGAAATTACTTCGACCCAACTCAGCTCCTTTAAGAGCTCCACAGCCTTCTCCTGCGGTGACGCCCGCAAAGAATAATAAGATGAATCTCCGTTCAACAGTTCCGAAACGGCTCCCTGTGCTATAAGCTCACCGTGATTTAGAACCGCCATCCTGTTTGCAACAGCCTCGACCTCGGTAAGCAAATGCGACGAGAGAAAAATTGTTGTACCATGTTCCTTAGAAAGCTTTAATACAAGCTCCCTCACTTCCTTCATTCCCTGCGGATCGAGGCCGGAAGTAGGTTCGTCGAGAATTATGAGATCAGGCTTCGTCAAGATTGCTTGAGCAATTCCGAGCCTCTGTTTCATTCCGTGAGAAAATGTCTTGACTTTGTCAAATGCTCTCGTTCTTAGTCCGACTATTTCCAGAGCATTAAAAATTTCTTCTTTGCTGACTTTACGCGTGAGCGAACCGAGAACCTCAAGGTTTTTGTAAGCTGGCAGATATAGATAAAAATCAGGTTTCTCAACAATGCCGCAAACTTTTGAAAGAACAAGTTTTCTGTTTTCTTTAACCTCTTGTCCAAAGATTTTAACGCTGCCAGCAGTCGGCGAGAGAAGAGTCAAAATCATCCTGATAGTTGTGCTTTTGCCCGCTCCGTTTGGCCCGAGGAATCCGAAGACGTCTCCGGCATGCACTTCAAGATTCAGGTCTTTCACCGCCCAACGATCGCCGAACTTTTTACTCAATCCAGATGTCACTAAAATTGTTTCGGACATTTTTCAACTACCAATGATTAATTTAAATTTCCATACTCCGCGCTGGCTATCACCTCTTTTATATCAACAACCAGGAAATAGATACCGGTTCCTACCGCGCCACAGCAAGAGACAATACCCAGCACGAGAACAATACTCGAGATTGTTGCAGCTGAATCCATCATGCCGGCTTGAGTAAATATCCAATTCCAATCGTGGATTGCATTGTCGGAAATCAATCGAAGCTTTTTGTACGGTGCGTCTCCGATATATACAGAAACGTTTATCATGTTATGACCGAGCCAGTAAAGGGATCCGATTAGAGTTCGGAAACCAGATCTCAGAAATATCCAAATAGCAAGTGAAGGGAGAACTATTTGCATCAACGAGCCACCCATGAAATAAATCATGCGCCCGAAAAAGCCAAAAAAGAAATGGCCGCCTTCGTGGATGAATAAGTCGATCGTATCGATTGTCCATAAAACAAACGGCATGTGGTATCTCCCCTGAAATGTCTGATAGGCGGTCGCCATATACCAAGTAAAATATCCCAGGATTGCAATGAGAATTATATCAAGTAGAATGATAAACTTATTCAAAGTAGCTAATTATTTTTCCTTGAAAGATAGCAAACACGAGTTCAAAATCCAGCTTAAAGAAGGATCCATTTAATAGCTCTTGACAATATAAAGGCAAGGTTTTATTTTATTAATAGACCGACCAGTCGGTTTATTCAAATAAATGACTAGAAAAGAAAACGTGCAAAATATTGCCCAGCGAAAGGAGCAGATCATCAGAGCTGCTATTTCTGCCTTTGCACGGACTGGCCTGAAAGATACAAGTATGGACGACATTGTCCGTGAATCCGGAATGAGCAAAGGAGCAATTTACTGGTATTTCAAAAGTAAGGATGATCTGATTTCAGAGTTGCTTAATACCTTCTTTGATCCAAAAGAAATTAAGAGATTAGAACAAATGCTGGCGGACGGTACTGCACGCGAACGAATCGATAAATTTGTCGGATACACAATCGAAGAAATGGACAAAATGCAGCGGTTCAGGCCCGTCATCCAAGAACTATTCGTAACTGCTTTCAGGGATCGGAAAATCAGAAAGATGACAAGGAAGGATTTTCAAGCTGGTGTGGCGCTTCTACAAACAATAATCGAAGATGGAATTAAGAAAAAGGAATTCCGGCGAGTTGATCCGCATCAGGTAACAATCGCGATATACGAGATTATCGAAGGCGCCGCACTTTTTTGGTCCCTCGACATGATGGATGTCGATTTTGCAAAACAACTTCGAAGCGGAATCAACTTGATTTTGGATGCAATCAAGGTGCGCAAATGAAAGGACTAGCAGCTAATAAAATGAAACGTTCTTTAGGGACAATACTTCTAACGATTATCGTAATCGCCGGCAACGCTCATTCTCAAGACGCCGTACAAATTATCCAAAAAGCAGAGGATGCCATAAAAGGCAGAACATCCAGCCATTCCATCATGGAGATGACAATAACGACTCCGGATTACACGCGCGGCATGAAAATGGAAAGCTGGTCTATCGGCGATTCAAAAGCTCTCGTGAATGTTCTATCACCTGCCCGTGAAGCCGGCAACCGCACTCTTAAGCTTGGAAATGATATCTGGATGTATCTCAGGACAACCGAGACCACGATACGAATTCCGCCATCCATGATGCTTCAATCATGGAACGGATCCGACTACACTTACGACGATATGGTGCGCGGTGAAACTCTTACAAAAGATTACGACATCACCATAACCGGCGCCGATAAGATCGATAATGTCGAATGCTGGAGACTCCAGCTGCTTCCGAAACCGAACGCTCCCGTCGTGTGGGGAAAACTCATCTACTGGGCACGAAAGGAAGACCATCTCCCGGCGCAGGCAGAGTATTTCGATGAGAAGGGAGAGCTGATGCGTACCATGGTGATGAGCGATTTTCAATTCTTGGGCGGAAGGGAAATACCTACCGTTTGGACGATGTACAATTCGGACAAAACGCATTCGACGGAAATTAAAATGGATGAAGCGTCATTCGATACAAAGATTCCCGCCAGCATTTTCTCATTAAAAGAATTAGAAAAGTAGCCGATGAAGCTCCTTCTCAATATTGCCTGGCGCAGCCTCTGGCGTAACCGCCGGAGATCCTTCTTGGTCATTGCGGCAATTACATTTGCGGCATCCCTCACCATGATAAAGATGAATGTGGACAATGGCACCATCTTCGAAGCAATCAAAGATGCCGCCCGTCTTTCGACAGGATTCATCCAAATTCAGAAACCGGGATATATAAATAATCCGACATTGCAAAAGAGTTTTGAGTTATCCACGGAGCTCATGCAGTTGATTGACCGGACCACGATGATCAACGGTGCTTCCCCGCGAATTCAGGCAGATGGACTCCTGAGTTTCAAGGATCATTCCCTTGGCGTGATGATCATGGGGATTGAGCCTAATACAGAAAATTCAATTACGGATTTTCAGAATAAACTTTCATCGGGACATTTCCTCACGGCAAATACTTCGCAGGCCGGCAGAACTCCGCAAATCGTGGTTGGGTACAGACTTCTCCAGAACTTGAAGGCCAAAGTAGGAGATTCGGTTGTGGTACTATGCCAGGGTTTTGACGGTGTCCTCAGCAACATGTTTGCACAGATCATCGGCACATTCAAAACCGGTTCGGACGAATTCGATCGCCTGGGTGCGTTCATGAATGCGACCGACTTGCAGCCTTTCCTTTCGATGGACAATAAAGTAAATGCAATCGCCATTTCTGTCGACAACATGGATGATGTTCCAAAAGTGACAAACGAACTCAATTCAACTTTGAAACCTATGGGCCTCGTTGCCGTGCCATGGCAAGCGCTCATGCCTCAAATGGAGCAGACACTGAAGTTTAAGCAAAGCGGGGACCTGGTCTTCATGATGATTCTTCTCCTTGTAGTCGGCTTCGGAATTTTGAATGCTGTCCTCATGTCGGTCACTGAGAGATTCAGAGAGTACGGCGTTGATTTATCTTTGGGAATGCAAAATAGAAAACTTGCGATAACCGTAAGCATCGAAATATTTTTCATGATCGTTATCGGAACCATGGCCGGAAATGTGTTGGGTGTAGGAATCAGCTATTACATCCTTATCCATCCGATTGTTGTCGGAGGAAATCTGGCAAAAATATATGAACAGTATGGTTTCAATGTACCGGTGATTACTTCGACGGTATCCGCCGGCACATGCATACTTGCGTCGTCGGCAGTTTTAATTATTTCATTCGTCTCGACATTCTATCCGCTCTGGCGCGTCCTCAGGCTTGAGCCGCTGAAAGGAATAAGGTACACATGATAAGTAAAATTGCCTGGCGAAATCTTCTGAGGAACAAGCGCAGGTCTTTGATACTGACCGTCTCGATCCTCGTCGGCGTTCTTGCCTTAGTCATGGCACGCGCTTTCGCCCGTGGCTTCATGGAACAGATGCTGATAAACCAGATCGGAACAGACGTCGGCTACATACAAATTCATAAAGCCGACTATCAGGCTGATCCAGGCATCGACAATTCGATAAGCTCACCAGACCAGATAAGAACAATTCTGAATAACGATTCGACAACGATCAGGTATTCGGAGCGCTTGCGCACTTATGGACTCATCAGCAGTGCATATAATTCTGCCGGGATCGCCATTGTCGGAATTATTCCTGCCGAAGAAGGAAAGGTGACCAGCATATCTCAATACATTGTTGATGGACAATACTTGAATAGCGAGCCGAATCAAATACTCATCAGCACAGCTGTTGCGGAAAAATTGAAGGCTGGAATCGGCGACAAAGTTGTCATCATGGCTTCACAAGTGGATGGCAGCGTTGGTTCGGAAGGGTGCCGCGTCTGTGGCATATACGAAACATCAAACGCAGGGTTCGATCAATCTCACGTTTACGTTCCGATTCAAACATTGCGTGAGATGACAAATGTCAATGATATGGTCTCTGAATTTGTGATCAACCCAATCCACAGGTCCAAGATGCCGGAGATAATGAACAGCCTTCGGAAGGAGGTTCATTCAATACCTGATTCTTCCGGGATATTTGAAACGCTGAGCTACGACGAAATGCTTCCTCTGTTTGTCATGCAGCTGGGATTTTACGATCAAATATTTTATATCATATATGGAATTGTCGCTATCGCATTGATCTTTGGAATAATCGATGTCATGCTCATGGCTGTCCTCGAACGGACGCATGAATTCGGTGTCGCCATGGCTGTCGGCATGTCAACTAAAAAAATATTCCGGATGATCCTGGTCGAGGCTTTCTTCCTTGGAATCGTGGGCACCATGGTCGGTCTCCTGATCGCGTACTTTACCTGCATGGATCTTTCGCGCAATGGCTGGGATTTGTCTATCTTTTCCGAGAGCCTCAGGTCGTTCGGTTCCGGCTCGAAAATTTTCCCGATACTGGAGACTGCGGATTTCGTGAAGGCTCTGCTGATCATACCATTTGTGACTGTCATCGGCGCAATATATCCTGCGATGAAGGCGATCCGGCTTCATCCGGTTGAAGCGATAAGATCAATATGAATCATAATTTGTTAATTGTGGATCTAAAATCGTCGATTTGGGAAAATGCTTCTTATTAAGTTAGCTTGGCGAAGTTTGTGGCGAAACTGGCGGCGAACCATGATCACCATGGCCGCCGTAATCTTCGCGATTACGCTTTCAATTATTCAACGCGGAATACAATACGGGACTTATTCCGAAACGATCAAAACTGCGGTCCGTGTATCGACCGCATTTATCCAGATTCAGAAGGCGGGCTATAACAAGAACCCTACTCTGCAAAAGAGTTTTGACTTAACCCCAACGATCAGCGCGGCCCTCAAAGCCATCCCGGAGGTCGATGGCAGCTCGTCGAGAATCGAGACCGACGCTCTCCTGAGTTATCGCGATCAGTCGCTCGGAATGATGGTCATGGGCATTGCACCTGAGACCGAGCCGCTCGTTACCGATTTCCAAGAGAAGCTGAACATCGGACGTTTTGTTTCCGGCAACTCTTCCAAGATGGGCAGTGATGTTCCAGAGATAGTGGTCGGATACAAGCTTTTAGAGAATGTGAACGCGCAGGTCGGCGATTCGCTCGTCATGCTGGCACAGGACCTTGATGGAGTGCTCGGGAATACTTTTGTGAAGATCGTTGGAACTTTCAAGACAGGCTCCGATGAATTCGATCGCACGGGCGCTTTCATGGATATAGCCGCTCTTCAGAATTTCCTCGGGATGGGAAACAGGGTAAACGCCGTTGCAATCTCGGTACGGAATCAGGATGACATCGAGAACACTGTCGCGCGGCTCAACCGGACGCTCCGGCCGATGGGTCTTGTCGCCCTTCCATGGCAGGACATGATGCCGCAATTAAAGCAAACCATCGAGCTCGACAACTCCAGCGGCGTGCTCTACATAATAATACTTCTCTTCGTGGTCGGATTCGGAATATTGAACACCGTGCTCATGTCCATCACAGAACGGTTCAGAGAATACGGCGTGATGCTCTCGCTCGGCATGTCACAGCGAAAACTTGTAGTCGCCGTGGCGTTCGAAATTTTCTTCATGCTCGTCATCGGATTCATAATCGGGAATGGAATCGGCTTCGCCGTCAATTCGTATCTTGCGCAGCACCCAATCGTACTCGGCGGTGACGCTGCCAAGATGCTCCAAGAGTACAACTTTGCACCCGTTATTGCCTCTTCCCTGTCATTCAAGATTTTTTTCGATTCAACCTTAACGATACTCGGTATTTCGATAGTGGCGGCAGTCTATCCGCTTTTGCGTGTGTTGAAGTTGGAACCTCTGAAAGGAATTCGATATACATGATTTCGAGGATTGCCTGGCGAAATATTCTTAGAAGTAAACGAAGATCTCTGATACTCATCATATCTATAATGATCGGCGTGATGACGATGATTCTCACAGATGGCTTCTCCGTCGGTATGATGCGGCAGATGCTGACTAACCAGATCGGCGCCGACGCAGGTTATATTCAAGTTCACAAAAAGGGTTATCAGACAAATCCCGCTCTCAAGAATTCGATTGCCGATCCTATCGTGGTACAAGAGGGATTGACGAAATTAAGTTCGTCCTGTAAAATCTCGGAAAGATTGCGAACGTTCGGACTTATCAGCAGCGCAAACAATTCGTCGGGCGTCTCAATTGTCGGCGTGGACCCAAATGCTGAAAGGAAGGTGACCACTATATATAAATATATCGATGATGGCACATATCTTTCTGATAAACCCGATCAAATAGTTCTCAGTACATCGACAGCAGAAAAATTAAAAATCGGGCTTGGCGACAAGGTCGTCATCATGGCGTCGCGTCTCGACGGAGGCGTCGGCTCCGAAGCGTGCCGTGTCGTCGGGCTGTTCGAAACATTCGATTCAGGGTTCGATCAATCGCATGTCTACGTCCCACTGCAGACTGCACGGCAAATGCTCGGCGCACAAGACCGAGTTTCTGAATTCGTGGTGAACCCGGTCGATGCGAAACAAACTGACGCGATCGCCGCACTGTTGAAGTCTGCACTGCCCGGCAGTTACGAGGTTTTGACTTACAAGCAAATGCTTCCGCTCCTCGTGATGCAACTTCAGCTTTACTACGAGACGATTTATATATTTTATGTAATCATTGCCATCGCGCTCATTTTCGGAATTGTCAACACAATGCTCATGGCTGTCATGGAACGCACTCACGAGTTTGGTGTAGATATGGCTATTGGGATGTCGAACAAAAAACTTTTTATAATGATTCTAATCGAGTCAGCGTATCTTGGATTAACTGGCACAGTCGTTGGACTTGTTGCCGCTTTCGCTATTTTCATCCCGCTATCATACTCCGGATGGAATCTCGCAATGTTTTCGGAAAGTTTGAAGTCGCTTGGCGTCGGGACAACAATCTATCCCATCATGACTGCATCGTCACTCGCAAATACGATAATAATCATCCCGCTGGCGACCATTGTCGGAGCCATCTATCCTGCACTGAGAGCGGTGAAACTGCAGCCCGTCGAGGCGATAAGAGCAACGTAGATATTGAATTTCGAAATAATGGAGTAAGGGAATAATGGAAACCAAAAATATGAATTCGGAAATAATTCGCGTCGAGAATGTTAAGAAGATTTATCAAGATAATGGTGTGCCGGTGAATGCCTTACGAGGAATAAATGTCACCGTCTCGCCCGGCGACTTCTCGGTCATCGCAGGTCCGTCCGGCTCAGGCAAAACGACTCTTCTTAATATCATCGGCACATTAGATAAGCCGACAGAAGGAAAGATATTTCTCGATGGCGAAGATGTTGCCTCGAAGACTCGCCGCGAGCTTGCAGACATTCGGCTGAAAAAAATTGGCTTTGTCTTTCAAGCGTACAACCTAAATCCGATCCTCAGTGCGTTAGAGAATGTTGAGTTCACCATGATGCTTCGCGGCATCGATGCCCGCGAACGAAAACGACGAGGGCTCGTTCTGCTTGAAGATCTCGGCATTGCGGAGCTGGCACACAAACGTCCGAACGAAATGAGTGGCGGACAACAGCAAAGAGTCGCGGTTGCCAGAGCAATCTCAAATGATCCGCGGCTCGTTCTCGCAGACGAGCCGACGGCAAACCTCGACTCCGAGACAGCGGTCAAGCTTCTCGAACTGATGGAAAAACTGAACCACGACGATAAAATAACGTTTGTCTTCTCGTCCCATGATCCGCAAGTGATCGAACGTGCGCACCGTCTGCTCATCTTGAAAGACGGGCAAATCGTGACGGACAAACAGAAGGGATAGAAAAGCGGGAATGATGGATTATTGGATTAATGGATTTATGTACCGTCGTGCCATGCTCCGTTCCGCGTGTTCCATGTCCCACGTTCCCATTTTGTTGATCTTATTTGAAATTACGGTTTCCCCTGCAGCGGCTCAAACCGGCCTCGACTTTTCCGGCTACGTCATGGATATCCCGTTGTATGAACAATTCCAGCCTTCGTTAGCTCAACAACTCAATTACTCCAACTCTGAATTTGCCGACCTCGCGAGACTCCGGCTCCGTCCAACACTGCACCTTGGTGATAACACTAAGATTGGCGTCGAGTACGAAATAGATGGACTGTATTACACTCAGAACGCAACCTTCGGACTCAGCTCCACGACCCCGATGCGACAGGTAATCAGCCTTCACTGGCAGCCGGTAAGCGAGAACCATCTTACACTCTCTCATTACATCGACCGCCTTTATTTTGATCAGGATTTTTCATTCGGTTCGCTCGTAATCGGAAGACAGCGCATAAGCTGGGGCACCGGACGGGTTTGGAATCCGACAGATATTTTTAATCCGATCAATCCGGCAAACTTCGGAAAAATTGGAAAAGACGGATCGGATGCGGCATCCATGAAGTTCGATCTCGGACAACTCACAAACTTGCAAATAGTTTACAATGCAGAGTATCATTTTAATTATTCCGACTACGCGGCAAGATTTCATACAAATATTCTCGGTTACGATTTCTCGCTTATGAGCGGCTTCGTTGATAAACGATTGGTCAATGGTGGAGACTTCGCAGGAGATATTGGCGGCGCAGGAATAAGAGGCGAGATGCTCTTGTCTTCAGATGTTCTCAACAATACAGGCTGCTTTGTTAAGTGGATTCTCGGGACCGATTATCAATTCACCGATAAGTTGTACGGAATGATCGAATACTACCACAACGGACAGGGCTCGATTGACAAAATGGATTATGATTTGACTGCACTTTATGAAGGAACAATCCTCAATCTTGCAAAAGATTATCTTGACGTGACCGGCACGTATCAACTTCATCCACTCGTGAGTGTTGCTCTCTCAGCAAACTCAAATTTCGATGATGGGAGCGGCTTCCTTTCCGGCACAATCACATACTCCGCCAGCGATAACACTTCCCTCGCGCTCGGCACACTTTTCACGTATGGTGGTACACTATCTGAATACTGGTATTATCCACGGGCGTATTATCTAAAAGTGGATACATACTTTTAGTCCAAGTCTCGCAGAGCCACGAAACCAGAGGGCTGCTAGATTTGCTGTCTCGGATGCATATTCCACGTCAGGCTTTGCTCGAACCCTTCGGCACATAATCGAAGAAACGCTCCGTTGTACCACCCGACGTCCATTCTGAGCGCACGCGGGTCTTTCGCTCGGCCCGGCGCAACGCAGAGAGCAATTCCTTGTTCATCTCCCTTGCGCTCTCACCGTACATCGTCGCCTCAACAAGAAATCCTTCTTCTGTTACGGTGATCGATTCTTTCGGAACCATCTCTTCTAAAATTGGCTTGATCGCTTTACGATTGTCCGTGCTCACACGGGCAGTGAGCGTAAATTTCTTCTTTGCCATTTGATAACTTTCTTCATATTAAACTTCTGACACACATTGCGCTTAACGTTTGCGGCAATCACGTTCTTGCCGCGCTCCTCGTAGCCTACTATGTGCGCGGCATGGAGCCAGAACCATGATATATAATAATCGAGCGTCGCTGATTCCCGTTGTTAGACGAAGTTTTACCTCCTATCGGATTAAAACGCTTTCATTTTTTCATAATTTTCTAGATTACTGAGTTCATGCCAATTTGCTTAACTGCCGCTAATCATTCTCTTCGTTAATTCTGGCTTATTCTTATTTCTTGACCCAAACGTGGGTGATTTCCCCAAATACAAATTTGCGATAAACGTTCGCTTCTTTGTAAGCTTCGTTTATAGCGTCTTTAGCTTCTTGTGTGCAAAAATCATTGGGATTGGCGGTGGTAACTGCCGTTAATTTACTTTCAATAATTAGTCTGGCTTCTTTGAAAGAGATATCACCGGTAGGAGTTTGAACACTTGTCAATTCAACTTCTTTCATTTTCTCACTATCTCTTCCTGATTCACTTCCCAAAAAGAGCATTTGTTCTTTATATTCGTCCGGGAAGTAAGACAGCGCATATGTTTGCTCTTTTTGAATCATTTCAAGTGTATAACGGTCCGCTCGCAAAATAGACCAAGTGGCGGGTTTGGCGAAAAGAAGCCCCAAACCACCTCCACTGGATATCATCGAATTATAATGATCTTCCTTGCCTGCAGTAATAACGGTTAAATCTTTTCCTACCAGCGTAAATACATTGTCGAATATCTCTCTCGGAGAAATTTGTTTAAATAATTGATCAAAATTCATCTCTTTAGTTGCCATATTTGCCTCCAAATTTACAATATTATACACATGATTAAGTGTGATGTGGAGTCTTTTGCCTAAAAGCTGGCAGTAAAATTTCGTCTAACGTCTCGCGCAAAGAAGTCGTCCCGATTGCCATTATAAATAGTTGCGAAGCAACCAGACCATGGCAATCGGGATGAAGCGAGTTCCATCATATACAATAATCGAGCGTCTTCTTTGCGGTTGTTATCTGCCGTTGTTTTGCCTTCACTTGTTGGCAGGAACAAAGTACCAGTCATCATGGCCGTATTCTTTCTGGGCTCCATAATACGCCTCCATTCCATAAATTAGTGTGTCTGGCATCAGGCGAACAATTAAATCTGTCGGTTTTGCGTCGTCAATAGACATGACATTTCCCATTGTTTGACCATTCATCTTGTTAATTGCAATCGCAAACTTAGTAGAGTCAGCATTAAATTTCCATTGGCCCCCGAAACTCAAGCTACCATAATCGACTTCTTCGTATGAACCATCTTCATGAAAGCTGACGAGCTTCGCGGCAGATGAATCAACGTGAACGAATGCCTTGTCATGAGGCTTGAAACCAATCTGTCTCCAAGACCTACAAAGCATTGTGCTTCTGCTCGGCGTTTGAGCAAAAGCGACGGTGCAAAATATTGCCAGACAAAATATGGATATTACTTTCATAAGTATTTCTCCTTTGAGCAAGTGTCAAAACAATGGCAGATAACTAATGTAACTGCGAGATTCGTATATTCGGCCGAATTTTATGTGATATACGCAATTCGTTTATTTCTTTTTTGATGGTAATTCATTCTGACTTTCAAATTTATTTCTTTCAGCCATGAAGTCCAACCCGGTTCTCACACACCCCTAAATCCCCTCTCAAGAGGGGACTTAAGACATCCACTCTTTCGTTAGAAGGTTATAAGCGTCCCCTCCCACGGAGGGGACAACAGGGGTGGGTAACGTACCATCATATCAACGCGGCTGCTCAGGCTTATGCTCATCTATCCACTCGCCGATCGCTGCTACAACTCCGTCGAGATTCCTTTTAACGTCCGAATCAAGAAATCTCAGGAAGTGCACACCTAATGACTCAAGCCTTTTCTGTCTCTCCTCATCATATTCCTCTTTGCCGTTGTGGCTAATACCATCAATCTCGATTGCGAGAAAGAGGTCAGGACAATAGAAATCAACAATGAATTTATCAATCGGTTTTTGTCTGTGGAAATCATAGCCGCGCATTTGTTTCCCTTTGAGTGCTCCCCACAACAGCACTTCGGAGAGAGAACCATGGCTGCGAAGATTACGAGCGATTTCTTTTAGCTTCGGATTATACGGAATTATTTTCCTTCTCATGCGAGCCTCACACACCCCTAAATCCTCCCGATATTCATCGGGACAAGCTCTCTCAAGAGGGGACTTGACCAACCGTCAAACAGCTTTCATCGACACGTCAATATAGGGTGCTTTTCGCACAAGCGAAGAGAGTGAGATGAAATTCACACCTGTTTTGGAAATCTCCGGCAAGTCCTGTTCCTTCACGCCGGAAGCTTCGATCAAATAAGATTTCCCTGACTTGTTAATCATCGCAACCGCTTCCTTCAACACGTCGGGAACCATGTTGTCGAGCAGGATTGCATCGACTCGCCCGTCGTTCAAAACCGTCTTAAGACTATCCAAACTTCCAACTTCTATTTCAACACGTGTCAGAAATTTTGCTTCGTGCAATCTCTTGTCGATTGCCTGCCGTACCCCGCCGTAAACCGCAATGTCGTTGTCTTTGATCAGTATGCCGTCGAAAAATCCGGCTCTGTGGTTCTTGGCGCCGCCGATTCTTACCGCATACTTGTGTTCCACTCTCATGAGCGGGTCGTCCTTGCGGGTATCAAGCAGAAAAACGCTCATAGCCAATGGCTGATTACTGATTGGTGATTGTTGACGACTCACATCTGTAGCAATTCCGGATAGCTCCGAAAGCACATTGCAGATCGTTCTCTCTGCCTTCAACAGAACTTCCGCGTTGCCCGAAATCTCGGCAGCGACTTCTCCCGCTCTAACACTATCGCCGTCTCTCTTTAAAATCTTAATCTTCGGTTCAGCTTCCTGCTCAACCGGCTCTAAGAAAAAGTCTTCGTCAACCAACTTCACTATTGTCGGAACGAATATCATCCCGCAGACAATTGAATTCTCTTTGAAGATAACATTGAACCGTGATTGCGGTCCCCCATCCTTCACGAAGAAATCGAAGCCCAGATCATGGTGGATCCGCTCTTTCAGAACATCTTTGAAAGTCATTCGACTCTATACTCCTAAACTAACGACCCGTTTGTTTTCACGGAGTCTTCTCTGAAGTGTACCCCTCTACTTAACCTGTCGCGGCGCGCGTGAGTGGTGATTTCGAGTGCAGCCTCGATGCCGTTCCGCAGGCCGATGAGATCGTCCGAGAGTTTGGCCCGCCTGTAAAGTTCCTCTACCTCTATATTAATCGATGAGAGCAGCCGCCACGCTTTTGAAAGACTCTCTTCCGATCTAACAATGCCGACATCTTCCCACATTACCCTCTTCAACTCATTCAAATATTTTCCCAGAGTTTCCTTCGGCACGAGTGAATCCACGACGTAGCTCTCATCCCAATCCGGGATCATCCAATCGTCAAACTTTTCCTGTTCATACGTGCCGATTATGTTTTCCGCTGACCTCATTCCCCACACAAGCCCTTCGAGGAGAGATGTTGATGCGAGCCGGTTCGCGCCATGGAGTCCGGTGCAAGATGCCTCTCCAACGGTAAAAAGTCTAAGCAGATTTGTTCTTCCCCACTCGTCAACTCTTATCCCGCCGCAAAGAAAATGCGCCGCGGGTGCAATCGGGATCGGTTCTTTCCGAATATCAACTCCGAAACTCAGACAGTTTGTGAAGATTTGTGGGAAGCGTTTTTCGAGATCGATCCCCTTCTTGATGATCGGACTGCAGTCGAGCCAGACATTTTTTGATTTTGTGATTTGAATCTCTTTGAAAATCCCTCTTGCAACTTCGTCGCGAGGGGCGAGCTCCATGGCTTCCGGACAGTAACGGGATATGAACCGCTCGCCCTTGTCGTTAAGTAGAATTGCGCCTTCTCCCCGCACGGCTTCGGAAATCAGGAACGAAGGACAGCCTTCCTTACGCAAAGCTGTCGGGTGGAACTGGACATACTCCATGTTGATGACGTGCGCTCCGGCTCTACCTGCCATGGCAATGCCGTCGCCTCTCGCTCCTTCCGGATTTGTCGTATATTCATACAAACCGCCGACACCGCCTGTGGCAATAATTGTGTATGACGCGAGGATCGTCATCACTTCTCTCGATTTCCTTTCGAGCACATAAGCACCAAGTATCCTAGTCGGTTGATACACCGAGCCCCGCTTCCGAGAATGGTGAGTCGTGCTGATCAAATCAACTGCTGTGTGTCCCGCAAGGATGTGGATGTTCGGATGCGACCTTGCTTCTCTGCTCAACGCTTTCTCGATTGCAGCGCCGGTTTGATCGCCGACGTGGATTATTCTTCGCCTCGAATGGCCGCCCTCAAGGGTACGGTCTAAGTTACCGGCAGCGTCTCTGTCGAAGTTTACGGCGAGACGTCTTATCAAAAATGAATCGACGAGAACCGGACCTTCTTCCGCCAGAATATGAATAGCTGCTGTTCCACCAACTTCATCGCCCGCTTCGTCAATATCTGATTCTATCAACTCGAATGAATCGTCCTCGCCCCACCAGACAATTCCGCCTTGAGCATATCTTGTGTTCGATTCGTCGGGATCAAATGCGCGGTTTATGACGACGACATTTTTCCCCCGGTCAGCGAGCTGGATCGCCGCAGTCAGCCCCGCGATTCCAGCCCCTATAATTAAAACATCGCAAGTTGTGCGTTGAGCGTTCATCCGATTGCCAGCATTCTCTCGATTCCCTTCCTCGCCAATTGCGCAGCCGACTTCGGGATGTGTACCACTTTATCATCCTGGTACGGAGATTTTTGATCGCAGCAGTTGTCGCAGAAAATTATCTCGAGCCGGTCTCTCTTTAACGAGTCCAATAATTTATCAAATGTATTTGCCTTCATGAAGCGGCACTCGGCATTCAAAGAGATGGGAATAAATTGCTTTTCAGGAATTTCTTTCCGCAGGCGATACACCATTCCCTTTTCTGTGGCAACGATAAACTTTTCCGCCGGAGAAATCCTGGCCCGCTCGATCATTTGTTCGGTTGAGAGAAAGTAAGCCTTCTCGTGTGGAATCTCGCCACTCTGAACTTTGTAAAGACACGAAGATGCGCACCCACATTCCGGATGGATCATCAACTCGGCATCCGAATTTTGCAGGAGCGCGATGTCGGCAGCGTCCGGCCCGATTTGCTGATGAACATGGCACGCCGCCCAATACTCCCCTTTTTTTTGCTCATATATCTCGATAAGATCAGGGTCGATTTTAATTTTCTCGTCGCGCAGTATATCGAGCGCTCTTGCTTTCATTACATAGCCTAAGAATTTATCCGGCAACACTAGAATTTTTTTGCCGGGGAACATCTTCACGGCATGGACGATTATTCTGTCGGTATTCCTCGAAGTAGAGATGAAATCACTGATCGATTTCGTATAAGCATCACTGTTCACGTAAGTCACGAGAATGCCGTCGGGATTTTGCCGCTTCCAATCGTTCAGCCAATCGTAATCGATTCCGAAAACGAGTGAACACCCCAGCACATCTGGATTGTCGGAGACGAAAACCCGCGTCTCATCACCAGTGATTATTTTTGCCGTTGCGCCCATGAAAAATACGCTTTCAAAATCCACGCGCGGAGTTTTTTTCTGCTGGACATAAAAGCTTAGTCCGAGCGAGTCACCAACCTTTTCGGCAATTTCATGAAATTCCGGATAGAGATAATTGTGCGCAACTATCGTGGATTCTTTTTCTCGTGCAAGCGCAAGAATTTCTTCGGACTGCTCCGCCAGCTCGAGACATTTATTTAAAGTGTATCGTCCAGGATAAAGATCGCCGGCATACCTGGAAAAAAGTTCGTACCACTTAAGTCCTAATTCCTTTACATTCTCAGCCACATGCTGATCCGCCTTTGGCGGAAATGAATCCTTAAGCATTTTTCATCTTTCTTAAATCAATGTTAGCCATCACCCCCAAATATATCAATAGAGAAATCTCAGCCTGAGGCGGAGATTTTGCTTACCCGCCTCCTTCAGTTTCCTTTATAACGAATCCTGAACCCAAAAGATTTCAACATTTCACTCAACGACAGATTTTCTTTTGGAAGAACGACGGTGAAGTTCGAGTATTCATGCCTGAAATTGTAATTGCCTCTAAGTTGTTTGAAAAATTTTCCGCGCTCTTCTGCCGGTATCGAAGAAATCTTTCTCAGGTTTTCGTCATCTCTTTCGATGTTATAACATTGCTTCACGATTCTTGAAACTATCTCTTCGTCAAAAACATCTTAATCAATTGTGATCACCGGATTTTTCGGCGAAGGTACAATGCCGTTCGCATCCCACGTTTGCGGAAAATTGAAATGCTCGCAGAACGCCTGATATATCATTCTTGTCGCGTTGACTTTCCCGTCAATCGAATACCCGGCAATATGCGGCGTCCCAATCGCACAGAGCGAGAGGAGTTCGGATTCAATATTCGGCTCGTCCTCCCAAACATCTAACACACCGACGGAGAGTTTTCCGCCAGCCAACGCTTTCTCCATGGCGGTAGTTTCCACAACTGGACCCCTGGAGGAATTTATGAGAATGGCTCCAGACTTCATTTTGGAAATTCTCTTTTCGTTAAAAAGATGAAATGTCGGATCGCTTCCATGGTTCGTAAGTGGAACGTGCAAAGTAATGATGTCGGCTTGGTTTAATTCATCGAGTGAGACAAATCGTGAATCTCCGGTTGATCTGGCAAGGGGAGGATCATTCTCAAGGACACTCATCCCTAAGGCTTTCGCGACACGGACTATTTTACTGCCTACATTTCCAACTCCGACAACACCAAGCGTTTTCCCTCTTAACGCAAAATCCTTTTCCTTTGCAATTGCAAAGAGCGCTGAAAATATATATTGAACAACGGCATTAGCGTTGCATCCTGGTGCACTCGAAAAATTTATCCCATTCCTGTCCAGAAAATCCGTATCGACATGATCCGTTCCAATTGTCGCCGTTCCAACAAAACTTAATTTGCTTCCGGTCAGCAATTTCTCATCGACTCTCGTTTCCGATCTGACGATCAGCGCATCGGCATCACGCACCATGGTATTGTCTATCGCGCCGCTTTCAAGTTTTACAAGAGCCCCGAATGTGTCAAACGCTAAATCGATGTATGGTATTTTTTGATCTGCAACAATTTTCATAAAGAAGATATTTCTCCCTTTTTAAAGGGACCTTTCGGAGAAATATTGATTGTTACGGAATACATTTGAGAGAACCTATCCACTCTGCGAAACTACGCAGACACCGGGCAATTATTAATACGCAAGAAGTTAGCTAATACCTATCCGTGAACCAATGCCGGAAGATGTGATTCGGGTCTTTAAGTCGCGTTCTCTTCTACACCATTTCCGCGTGTCAGGAAATCATGAACTGCCGAGGCACACTTTCTTCCTTCGGCAATTGCCCAGACGACCAACGATTGTCCACGCCTCATATCTCCACAGGCGAAGACTTTTTTCACGCTTGTCGCGTGTGCGTCTTCGGAATCTCCGAATCCCGCTTTCACATTTCCGCGCTGATCGAGTTCGAGCCCGATTCCCGTCAGCTCATTTATAAGTCCCTCATGGACAGGATGAACAAAACCTGCCGCGATTAGAACGAGATCGGCTTTCAACTCAAAGTCCGTCCCAGGAACATCAATCAATTTCCCGTTCTCGAATTTAACTTCATTACACAGAAGGGTTGTCACTTCGCCATTCTCATTTCCTTTAAATGCCTTCGTGTTCACGCTCCACTTTCTCGAGACGCCTTCTTCATGACTCGAAGAGGTCCTGAGAATCATCGGCCAATAAGGCCATGGCGTGCTATCGGGCCGATCCTGCGGCGGCATTGGAAGCACTTCGATCTGCGTAATTGACTTCGCTTCTTGCCGATTGCTCGTTCCGACGCAATCCGAACCCGTATCGCCGCCGCCGATAATCACAACATCTTTTCCTTTCGCAGAGAGCTGATTTTTGACTTCGTCGCCGGCATCAACCTTATTCTGCTGCGGCAGAAATTCCATGGCAAAATAAATACCCCTCAGCTCTCTGCCCGGTATCGAAATATCTCTGGGTTTTTCCGAGCCTCCGGCAAGAATAACGGCATCATACTTTTCTAAAAGCTCCTTTGCAGAAACATCCGCGCCGACATTTACGCCTGTTTGAAACTCGACCCCTTCGATTGTCATTTGTTCAACGCGGCGATCAATAACATATTTTTCCATTTTGAAATCAGGGATCCCATACCTCAACAAGCCGCCGATGCGATCATTTTTTTCAAAGACAGTTACGAAATGTCCCGCCCGGCAGAGCTGCTGCGCCGCAGCAAGTCCCGATGGACCCGAACCGACCACAGCAACTTTCTTCCCTGAAAGGACAAAAGGCATTCTCGGTTTGACCCAGCCTTCTTCCCAGCCTTTGTCTATAATGGTACGCTCGATTGCTTTTATCGAAACCGGCTCTTCATTTATTCCCAGCGTGCAAGCTGTCTCGCAAGGAGCCGGGCAAAGTCTGCCGGTAAATTCAGGAAAATTATTTGTTGATAAAAGATTGTCGAGCGCTTCTCTCCACTGACCTCTGTAAACCAGATCGTTCCATTCGGGTATATAATTTTGAACAGGGCAGCCGGTGTCGCCGTGACAAAACGGGATGCCGCAGTCCATGCAGCGCGCCGCCTGAACTTTCGCGTCTTCGCGATGAAACCGCTTCTCGAATTCCTTGAAAGTTTTTACGCGAGCCTCGACCGGCTCATGTGCCAGCGTCGCTCTTTTGAATTCCATGAATCCGGTCGGCTTACCCATTGACGACCTCGCTTTCCACCCGGTCTTTAGCAAGAACCGTTACGGTTTCTTTTGCCTTCGCTAACTTCGCAAGCGCCTTTCTATACTCATCGGGAATTATTTTCCAGAAATTATCTTTCTCGGTGCTCCAGTTTTGCAAAATATACTCCGCCCGTTTCGAACCGGTATAATCAAAATGTTTCCGTACCATGCTATATACTTCGGCGATATCTTCGTCGTAAATCAAGTACTCCACATCGACCATTCCATGGTTGATGTATTTTTCCGCTACTTTATTCGGATCCCAGGTATATGCAATTCCGCCGGACATTCCTGCGGCAAAGTTGCGGCCTATCTTTCCGATCACGACCACTCTTCCGCCTGTCATATATTCGCAGCCATGGTCGCCGACGCCTTCTATCACGGCGTAGGCTCCGGAGTTGCGCACGGCAAATCTTTCGCCCGCGACGCCATTGACATATGCCTCACCGCTGGTCGCACCGTAAAAGCAAGTATTGCCCATGATAATATTTTCAGCGGGATCAAAGGTCACTTCGGGCGGCACTTTTACGATGAGCCTTCCACCTGAGAGCCCTTTACCCGTGTAATCGTTTGATTCGCCGGTGAGATTCAGCTCGATGCCGCGCGCGAGGAACGCACCGAAACTTTGTCCGGCAGTTCCCCTCAATTCGATTTTGATAGTTCCTTCCGGAAGTCCTTCATCACCGTATCGTTTGGCAATTTCAGCGGAAAGCATCGCGCCAACCGTCCGGTTGATGTTTCTGATTCTACTTTTTATTTGAACGGGTGTACCATGTTCTAGCGCAGGCTCGGAGAGCCTTATAAATTCATGATCAAGCTGATTTTCCAGCCCATGATTCTGTCCGCGCGTTCTGTAAAGATTCGTTTCATGGAGCGGCGTCGCTTTGAACAATGGCTTAGCAAGATCCAGACCACGTGCTTTCCAGTGGTCGTTCAATCTCACAGGGATAATCTTGTCGGTTTGCCCAATCATCTCGTTGAACGTTCTGAACCCCAACGCCGACATAAGCTCACGCACTTCTTCTGCGATGTAGAACATAAAATTGACAAGGTATTCGGGTTTGCCATGAAATTTCTTGCGCAACTGGGGATCTTGTGTAGCTACACCGACTGGACATGTATTAAGATGACATTTTCTCATCAAAATGCAGCCTTGCGTAACAAGCGGCGCGGTTGCAAATCCAAACTCATCCGCCCCTAACAATGCAGCGATGACAACATCACGGCCAGTTTTCATTTGTCCGTCCGCAGCGAGATACACGCGATCTCTCAAACCGTTCAGCACGAGAGTCTGATGCGCCTCGCTGAGACCCAATTCCCACGGAGAGCCGGCATACTGGATCGACGATATCGGACTCGCACCTGTACCACCATCATGCCCAGAAATTAAAATATGGTCGGCATGCGCTTTGGCAACGCCGGCAGCGATCGTTCCGACTCCGACTTCGGAAACCAATTTCACGCTTACACGGGCGTTTGGATTAATATTTTTCAGATCGAAAATCAATTGCTTCAAATCTTCGATTGAATAAATATCATGGTGCGGCGGAGGGCTTATCAGTGTGACACCCGGAATGCTGTAGCGAACCTTCGCGATGTCCTTGCTGACTTTATGTCCGGGCAGTTGTCCGCCTTCACCCGGCTTGGCTCCTTGTGCCATCTTGATTTGAAGCTCGTCCGCATTGACCAAATATTCTGCCGTCACGCCGAATCTCGCGGAAGCAACTTGCTTGATAGCAGACCTCATGCTGTCCCCATTCGGCAGCCGCCTGAACCTTTCGGGTTCCTCGCCGCCTTCGCCGGTATTCGATTTTCCACCGATCCTGTTCATCGCGATCGCCAGCGAAGTATGGACTTCACGCGAGATCGAGCCGAAACTCATGGCTCCGGTCGCGAATCTTTTCACGATTTCTTTTGCGGGTTCGACTTCCTCCATCGGAATCTGCTTCCCGCTCATATCCAATTCAAAAAGGCTTCTGAGAGTTACTCGTTTCTTGTTTTGATTGTTAATTAGCTCCGTGTATTCCTTAAAAGTTTTGTAATCACCGCGGCTCGTGCTAAGCTGCAGCTTCGAAATTGTGAGTGGATTCCAGAGATGATGCTCGCCGTCTTTCCTATAATGGTACAGTCCGCCTACATCAAGCGTGCTCTGATCGATTTGCGAATCTAATGCGTGGACATGCCGCTGGATTGTTTCTTCTTCGAGCATCTCAAGGCTGAGTCCTTCGACGCGCGTCGGCGTGCCTGTGAAATAATTTTCTACTATTTCGCTGTCAAGTCCGACCGCCTCAAAAATCTGCGCACCACAGTACGACTGCAGCGTGCTTATACCCATCTTGCTGAAAATTTTGAACAGGCCTTTGCTTACAGCTTTGACATAATTCTTTTTCGCTTGTCCATAGTCCTTAATATCGGTGAGAAAACCTTTCTCGGTCAGGTAAGCGAGAGTCTCGTAGGCGACATAGGGGTTAATCGCGTTGGCACCATAACCGCATAGCAATGCAAAGTGGTGAACTTCTCTCGGCTCGCCGCTTTCGACAATGATTCCCGTTCTTGTTCTTAGTCCGGCTCGCAACAAAGCATGGTGGACACCGGATGTCGCGAGCAAACTCGGGATTGCCGCGCAATTCCGGTCAACTCCTTTGTCGGAAAGAATTATCAACGAAATCCCGGACTTAACCGCCTCGACCGCTTCATTACAAATTTGATCCATCCGCTCGCGCATGTTGTGGCGAACGCTCGGGTTGAACAAAAGCGGAATAGTTACTGACTTGAAATGTCCCTTCGCGATGTTCCGAATTTTTTCAATTTGAGAATTAGAAAGGAGCGGGTGCTCAAGTTCGAGCCTGTGAGCATGAAGCGGAGTTTCGGCAAGTAAATTTTGTTCAGGACCAATGTAAGTCGTCAACTCCATTACGAGCTCTTCGCGAATAGCATCAATGGGTGGATTCGTAACCTGCGCAAAGAGCTGTTTGAAATACCTGAATAACATCTGCGGCATTTCAGAAAGCACAGCCAACGATGCGTCGCTTCCCATTGAGCCGACTGCTTCCTCTCCCTTTGCCGCCATCGGAAGTATCACTTCAAACAGGTCTTCTTTTGTATATCCAAAAATTCTTTGACGCGTGTGAAGAGTATCGAAGTCCGAGTTGTATATATGATCGGGAGTCGGAAGATGGGACAAGTTAATCATATTATCGTTAACCCACTTCCGGTACGGCTTCTTCGTTACGATTTCCTTTTTCACTTCCTCGTCCTCGATGATTCTTCCCTGCTTGAGATCGAGAATAAACATCCGGCCGGGCTGGAGTTTACCTTTCTTGGCAACATTTTCCGCATCCACGCTGAAGGTGCCGGCTTCAGATGTGAGGACAACCAAGCCATCCTTTGTAACAACATATCTTGATGGACGCAAGCCGTTTCGATCAAGAGTAGCACCAATAATATTTCCATCGGTGAAAACAACCGCAGCCGGACCGTCCCACGGTTCCATCATGGTCGCATGATATTCATAGAAAGCTTTTCGATCCGGATCCATCAAATCATTCTTCGACCATGCCTCCGGTATCATCATCATCATTGCATGCGGAAGACTTCTTCCCGTCATCACGAGTAGCTCAAGAACCGAATCGAAAGTTGCCGAATCACTCTGACCGTCCATGATGACCGGAAGCATCCTCTTGAGGTCTTTGCCGAAGTACGGAGACTCCATTACGGCCTGCCTTGCCGCCATCCAATTTTTATTCCCGCGCAGCGTGTTGATCTCGCCATTATGCGCAATCATCCTGAACGGATGCGCGAGGTCCCACGTCGGGAATGTATTGGTGGAGAATCTCAGGTGGAGCATTGTCATTGCGGACTTCATGTCTTTATCGCTAAGATCTTTGTAAAACGCCGTGAGCTGAGGTGCGAGCAACATTCCTTTATACACAAGCACCTTGCTGGAAAAAGATGGTACATAATATTGGCTTCGATTGAGATCAAGCTCGGCACGGACTCGATGATCTATGATTCTTCTGATCATGTAAAGCTTTCTCTCGAACTCATCCTGAGATCCAATTTTCTTGTCCGCCCCGATAAAGCACTGGCGAATAAACGGCTGAGTCGCTCTCGCTCCTTTTCCCGGCACGCTCGGGTCAACAGGTACATCTCTCCAACCGAGAAATTTTTGATTCTCGTCTATGACAATTTTTTCGACAATATTTTCGACAGCTTTTCTCTCGGTCGGATCCTGAGGAAGGAACAGCACACCAACTCCGTATTTGCCTTCCGGAGGAAGCTTTATTTTTTTCTCTGCGGCGACTTTGCGAATAAACTCGTCAGGCATCTGGATTAAAATTCCGGAGCCGTCGCCGGTTTCAGGGTCAGCACCCACTGCTCCACGATGCTCAAGATTCTTGAGTATGTCGAGTCCCTTATCTATGATGGCACGCGACTTTTTTCCTTTAATGTCAGCCACGAAACCCATTCCGCATGCGTCATGCTCAAATGCAGGGTCGTACATGCCATGGTTCCTCACAGCGAACTCCCGATTATCAGAATCGTTTTGTTTATACTCTTTATATTTTCCTTGCATCTCAAAAAATCTCCTTTAGCAACAACTATACATTATACAAATAAATCTATTCTAATAATCATCCAAATTCTTCCCGCCGACTCTCATCAGCCATCTTATTTAATAAAGTTTATTCGTCTTAAACTAAAACTTCTTAAGTAATCTAACACTTTTTCAACTATTGTCAACAGTTATTAAATCATTTGCCAAAAATTTTTCTGTCCCAGCTAAATTGATAAGTGTGAAATTCTTATCCTGAACGTATCTGTTTCGGAGAACGAAAGAAAAAATCCGGATCTCAAGTCAATGGACCGACGATCTAATATTACTTTTTAAGGGGGGACAAACTATATTCTATGTCGCGATGAGAAAATCCTTTACTACAATTCAAACGCAGGAAAAATACTATGAAGAAAATTTTCACTGGTTACTTAGCCATACTCGCTGCACTTATTCTGTCGATACTGACATTCGGGGGAAATCCGCGGCAGCCACAAACGCAAATCCCAATATATTTGGACGAAAATAATTCTGTCGCTCAAAGGGTCGACGACCTTTTGAGCAGGATGACTCTTGAGGAAAAACTTTCGCTCCTAGGTGGAACCGGCTTTGCAACGAAGCCGATCGAACGACTGGGAATTCCAGAGCTAAAAATGTCTGATGGCCCTCTTGGCGTCAGATGGGAAAAGTCAACCGCGTTTCCTGCCGGCACTGCCATGGCAGCATCGTGGGACACGTCGTTGATATATAAAGTCGGGAAATCCATCGGCGAGGAATTAAAAGGTAAAGGACGAAATGTTATTCTTGGACCATGTGTGAACATTGCCAGACTGCCGATGGGTGGAAGAGACTTCGAAAGCTACGGCGAAGATCCATATTTAGCTTCGAGGATGGCAGTTTCTTACATCGAGGGAGTTCAAAGCGAGGGAGTCGCCTCAACCGTCAAACATTTCGCCGCAAATAATCAGGAGTATGAAAGATTTTTCGTCGACGTTCAGGTTGATAAGCGTGCTTTGAACGAGATATATTTTCCCGCCTTCAAAGCCGCAGTAGAAGAAGCTAAAGTTTTTTGCGTAATGGCTGCGTACAACAAAATCAACGGACATTATTGCAGCGAGAACGATTATTTACTGAAGACGAAACTGAAAGATGATTGGAAATTTGATGGACTTGTCATGTCTGACTGGGGAGCGGTTCACAGCACAATCCCAACGGCGAACGGCGGATTAGACCTCGAAATGCCGACGGGAGAATTTCTGAACGAAAATACGCTCACAGATGCAGTGAAATCCGGTCTCGTCAAAGAAGAGACCATTGATGAGAAAGTGCGCCGCATCCTAATTGTAATGTTCAAGCTCGGTCTATTTGACAAGAAGCAGGAAGCGGATTCAACTTTGATCAATACACCTGAGCACAGGCAGGTTGCATATCAAGCTGCGGTTGAAGGGATCGTTTTATTAAAAAACGAAAAGAACATTCTTCCGTTGGACCTTGACAAAGTGAAATCTATTGCGGTTATCGGCCCAAACGCTGCTGTGGCAAGAACCCAGGGCGGTGGGAGTGCCATGGTCTCGCATGTTTACGCGGTGAGCCCGCTAGAAGCGCTGCAAAATAAACTCGGTGACAAAGTTAAAATAAACTACGCTGCAGGCGTAAGCTTGAACGGCGATTTCAAAGAAATCGATCCTACGATTTTATTTCTCCCGAACAAAAATGAAAATGGTTTGTCGGCAGAATATTTTGACAACATGGATCTAAAGGGCGAACCAAAAATTACCAGAAAAGACAAGACCATAAATTTCGATTGGTCAGGTTCGGCTCCGCTTTCCGGCATTCCAGCAGAACATTTCTCAGTCCGGTGGACCACAAAGCTCAAAGCACCTTCAACCGGGGATTACTTTCTGTATGTCGCCAGCGACGATGGTGCACGGTTGTACCTCGATGGAAAACTAATCGTAGATAACTGGACCGATCATGCGGAGACGATCAATTCCGCCAAGGTTCATCTCGAGAAGGGAAAGCTTTATGAAATAAAAATGGAATATTATCAAAATGAAGGCGATGCTATTGCACGACTCGGACTCAGACCGGCAGAGGATGATCCATTTAAAAAAGCCGTAATGGCAGCGAAACAATCGGATGTTGCAATAGTATTTGCCGGCACATCATACGAGTACGAAAGCGAAGGTATGGACCGGGACAGTCTGGTTCTTCCCGTTAATCAAGATCAACTAATAAGCGAAGTAGCTAACGCCAACAAAAATACAATTGTCGTAATGATTACCGGGTCGACGGTTTTGATGAACGGTTGGATCAATAAAGTGGACGGACTGGTACAAGCTTGGTTCGGCGGAGACGAAGCCGGAAATGCAATCTCAGATGTGCTGCTCGGTAAATATAATCCGTCAGGAAAACTGCCGATGACTTTCCCTGTTCGATGGGAAGATTGTTCAGCTTATAACTCTTATAAAAAACAAGACAGCGTGTCAGTATATAGCGACGGAATCTTTGTCGGTTATCGTTGGTTTGACAAAAACAACTTAACGCCGCTTTTCCCATTCGGATTCGGGTTATCGTACACATCTTTTTCCTACGATGACATTAAAACAAAATCCGTAGGGAATTCCTACGAGGTCACTTTCAATATAAGAAACACAGGCATGGTGGATGGAGTTGAGATTCCTCAGCTTTATGTCCATGACCCCGACAGCACCATGATCTCTCCGGTAAAAGAACTTAAAAGATTTGATCGCGTATCACTTCAACCGCGCGAGACCAAAGAAGTGAAATTCATCTTGGGAAAAAATGATTTTGCCCATTACGATGCGGACAAAGAAGCATGGGTAACACATTCGGGAATGTATGATATATTAGTCGGAAGCTCGAGCAGAGGCATAAAATTGCAAAGCAAAATAAAGATTGAATAAATAAACACAAGCATAGCCTTGCGAAGGCTCCAAACCTTCGCAAGGTTTTATGCGGCAAAAACTTATTCTTTTGCCCTCATTGAATCCCACAACGCATAACCGCAGAGCAAGAGAAACAAAATCAATCCGGTTATTTCCCCGCTTGTCGATTCTGCCCAAGTTGCATTGTACCAGCCGCTGTAACCGAACGCCCACTGCTGGTCGATAAATTTCAGGAAGGCATTCAAAACGCCAAGGAGTGCGCCGCCAGCGATGAATCCCGAAGCGATCAGTGTTCCACGATGAAGACGGGCTGTATTCAGTTTCTTGTTTTTGCTTCGCGTCGAGACAAACCAAGCGATGATGCCGCCGATCAGGAGTGGCGTGTTAAGCTCCTGTGGAATGTACATCCCAAGCGCGAAAGCAAGCGGCGGGACTTTCAATATAACAAGCAACAGCGCAATGACGGCGCCGACAATATAGAGCATCCATGGTGTCTGCGCGTTTGACATCAACGGCTTGATAACCGCTGCCATGGCGTTTGCCTGCGGCGCAACAAGCGCATGTTCCCCGCTGAAACCATAAGCTCTATTGAGAATTAGAATAACTCCGCCGATAGTCGCCGCCGAAACTAAAACTCCGAGAAACTTCCACGTCTCCTGCTTCTTTGGAGTTGAGCCAAGCCAATAACCAACTTTAAGATCGGTAATAAATGATCCCGCCACCGAAAGTGCCGTGCATACAACCCCACCGATTATCAGGGCACTCAACATTCCGGCTTCGCCCTTGAGCCCGATCTGCACCAGTACCACGGAAGAGAGAATCAAAGTCATCAATGTCATGCCCGATACCGGATTTGTTCCAACGATTGCAATCGCATTCGCGGCGACCGTAGTGAACAAGAATGAAATTATAATAACCACTAGAAAAGCTACAAGAGCCTGAGATAAAGATGGAACAACTCCCAAGACAAAGAACGCGAAGACCGCAATACTTGTCAGCAATATGAGCGTCATAGCCCAAAGCATTTGTATGTCAGTCTGAGTCCGAACCGTTTTCTCGCCCCTTCCCGATTTGCGGTGGGCTATCTCGTTGTATGCAAGCTTGAACGCACCGGCAATAATTTTAGACGACCTGACGATTCCAATAATTCCCGCCATTGCTATTCCACCGATACCGATTTGCCTCACATAATTCCTGAAAATCTCTTCGGGGCTCATTTCTGAAATGACATTTACCGTATTCACGCCCGCAGGCGTTGACAAATGCTGAGCAATCTCATGGACGAGAGGCACGAGGACGAACCATGATAGGAACGAGCCTGCCACGATGATAGCCGAGTATTCCACTCCGATGATATATCCCAATCCCAATACCATCGCGGAGACATCTACCTTCAAAATCATTTTAAACTTGTCAGAGACTGCCTGTCCCCAGGAGAACATACGACTCGTAATAACTTCCGACCACCAGCCAAACGCGCTGAATATAAAATCAAATGCGCCGCCGATTACGCCGCTGAGCACGAGCACCATGGCTTCTTTTCCGCCTTTTTCTCCGGCGACAAGGACTTCGGTGGTCGCGGTCGCTTCAGGAAACGGAAATTTCCCGTGCATGTCTTTAACGAAATACTTTCGGAATGGAATCAGGAATAAGATTCCTATGAAACCTCCGAGCGCGGACGCGGCAAACATCCGGAAATAACTTGCGGGAAGGCCGAGAATATATAGTGCCGGGATCGTGAAGATTGCTCCTGCTACGACTGCTCCGGAACATGAGCCAATCGATTGTATGATTACATTCTGTCCGAGGCCATTCGGTTTCTTGGCGAGTCCGGTGAAGCCGACGGCAAGTATCGCAATCGGAATCGCGGCTTCAAACACCTGCCCGATTTTAAGTCCTGAATACGCCGCGGCCGCAGAGAATAACACCGCCATAACTAATCCCCATCCCACAGACCATGGTGTAACCTCCGGAAAAGTTTTTGCCGGAGACATTATCGGCTTATATTCTTCGCCTTCTTTTAATTCTTTGAATGCATTTTCAGGAAGCGTTCTGGCTTCCTGTTCCGCTTGCCCTTCCGACTGTTCCATGAAGTCTCCTTTTGATCTAGCAGTTAGCAATAGGGTATTAACTTTTAGACATAAGCTAATAGTTTTTAAGGCTATGAGAGAGCTACACTCTGACGCTTAGTTCCAATTGCAAACATTTTATATTTTTCTCTTCACATTTTCTATGAAATCTAGTGGATCGGTTATATTTTTCCCGCGAGCATTAGCAAAGTCCCCTTTACTAATTATTAATCCTCATAAATAGGAACGAATTTCTTGAGCCGTGCCACATAGATTTTTAGGGGCTCGTTGGACTCTGGAATTTCAATGAATGTCACCAGCGTCGCGGTATGATCCATAATCGTATTTGCGAGTGAATCCATAATTGCCCGCGCTTCCTGGTCACCAAGTCCGCATGAATCTCGAAGAAATGGATAGGTGATACCAAACGTCGTATCATTCATCTGGGCTACCAGTCCGCTGTCATCATAGTCTTTCGGTTGAAGGACATATAGCCCGAGCTCATGGTAGAAGAATTTGATCTTGCTCGTCGTGTAATCGCCACTGTCTGCTTCAAATCCCTTTTCAGCAAACAGGCTGTCCCATCCTGCATCGGACCCCTGCCTGTGAATGATAGTTTCACCATTGGACCGCAAATCGTACGTCCAAGAAAATGATGAGTCGAAATCCTCTCCAGTTATGTGAAGATAAGAAGTGTCAATAACACCATCTCCGGTATAATCATACAGTCTTGTTATTGTAGTATCTATCGGTGCGGCTGGTTTTTCTTGCAGATGCCTACCATGGCACGACGAGATCGCGATTGCCAAACATGTCACCAAGCTAATAGAGAGCTGACATTCCGTAAGTTTCATGCTCCTGCTTCTCATTTCTAAACTTCAACCCTTTGGATTCTTTTGCTTAACCACTTCATTCGCCCTTCTCTGCCCATATTTGGACAAGGTTCAGCACAGTCTCCGTGCCTTTTTCCATTCCCCACACGTTCACCCATTCTGTGCGGCTATGAAAATTTGCGCCCCCGGTAAAAATATTCGGAGTCGCAAGCCCGGCTTCGGTGAGCTTCGAGCCGTCAGTGCCACCTCGAATTGGTTTCCATTCAGGATCAAGCCCCGACCGCTTCGCAGCTTCGAACAAATAATCTGCAACTCGATTGTCTTTCTCAACTCCTTCGCGCATGTTTCGATACTGCTCCACGACTTGAGTTTCGATCTTAGCATTTGGAAATATCGGCTTAACTTCCGAAATCACCTTGTCGACAATCTTCTTCAAATCGGGCAAACCTTCCGTCTTGAAATCGCGGAAGAGAATTTTCACGCTCGATTTACCAACGCCGCCTTCGAGAACATACGGATGAACGTATGGCTCATAACCCTCCGTCATCTCCGGCGAAATATCTTTCGGAAGGCGCGAAATTATTTCCGAAATGACGCGAACCGAATTCACCATGATATTTTTTGCCGTGCCAGGGTGAATGTCTCGTCCGTGAACCGTAATGACGCATGAGTTCGCGCTGAAAGTTTCCTTGTTCAGCTCGCCCGGCGTATCGCCGTCAACCGTGTAGGCAAACTGGGCGCCGAACTTCTTAATATCGAAATATTTTGTTCCGGCGCCGACCTCCTCATCGGGAGTAAATCCGATTTTTATTTCACCATGCGGAATTTTCTGATTGCTCAACAATTCCTGAACGGCAGCCATGATAATTGCGACTCCAGCCTTATCGTCGGCGCCTAGTAAAGTTGTACCATCACTCGTTACGATCGTCTTTCCGACGGCTAATTTTAGCGAAGGATTTTCCGATTCACGGATGACGATATTCGGATCACCCGGCAGGATAAGGTCGCCGCCTTTGTAGTTTTTGATCACCTGCGGCTTCACATTTGTGTCCGTGACCTCTGGAGACGTATCGACGTGGGAAATGAATCCGATGACTGGGACTTTTTTGCCGATGTTTGCGGGGATTCGTGCCATGACATAGCCATAATTATCTATGCCCACGTCGGAAGCACCGAGCGATTTTAATTCGGTCACTAAGAGGGTCAATAAGTCAAGCTGTTTCGCGGTACTCGGGTAGGTTTCGGAATCTTCTTTCGATTGCGTATCGATTACGACATAACGAAGAAACTTATCAAGAACTGTCTCAGCCATGATGCTATCCTCTAATAAAAATTATTTGGGAATTGTTTTCATGCCACAATCTTTGACACTCACGCTAAAAGATAGGAAAAAGATTCTGGAAATGCGAGGAGAGAACATGAAAGTCGAAAATCAACTGCACATTGAAGGCTTCGCGTCTAACGTGTTCCGTAACGATGACAAAAACATTTGGGCATCAAACAAGTCTTTGATTTTTCACTTCCGTTAGATATATTTTTGTCACCCAATTATTCCTCGGTAGCTCAATTGGCAGAGCAATCGGCTGTTAACCGATGGGTTGCAGGTTCGAGTCCTGCCCGAGGAGCACACCCTTAAGATTTTGCCAGCCTGCCGCCTAAATTAACTCCACTATACGCTTTAGAATCCGTCCGACCACGGTATCATGGTCGGATAGGCTTCAGAAAACTGACTAAAGAGAATTACTTAAGCAGCACCATCTTCTTTGTTATAGAATTGCCGGCATCGCGTAACGTGTAGAAGTAAACGCCGCTAGCAAATCTATCCATGCCAACGTTGAAACTGTAATTCTGGTGCTGCGCCGCGTTGCCATCAAACACCGTCATCACCAACTGACCGAGTGTGTTGTAGATCTTCAGGCTTGTTGGGCCATTCCGATCAACTGTGAAGCTAATCTGTGTCGTTGGATTGAACGGGTTCGGGTAGTTGTTGCTCAAGCCAAACTTCGATGCAACTTGGGTTGGTTGTTGCTTGACCGCCGTCACTGAGTCCGTGAACCAAAAAGGGTCGCCATAATATAATTTCCCATCAGTTGTGCGCAATGGAGCCGAATACTTCAAATCGCCTGACGTGTATTCGGGAAGCGGCCATGCCGGCTTCCAGTTGCCGCTTGAGTAATCAACTACAGATTGCGCGTAGCCCCAGAAATCGTTGGCAACATCGCCATGTGATCGCGATTCTTTCATAT
>JBAPNE010000271.1:0-3101 GCA_049278975.1 Candidatus Kryptoniota bacterium | reverse complement strand
GCCATATCTCCTTTAATATTTGTGTCACTAGTAGTCTTTCCCTAAGCAGGCTTGATTTTTCCTTCCTGCCGATTTAGTTTTTCAAAAGTGAAGGGAGAAGTTACGCGGTTTATTATCATAGCAGCGCTATTCAATGTAGTGGCACAGCCATGTATGGCGCAGACATTTTCAACTCCGGAAGAGGCGTTTGGAACTTACTTCGAGGAGTTGAGAGTTGCTGAAGAGCAGAACTTCGACCTCTGGGGAAGAGACATGTACGGTCCGGTGCTGCTGGTGAATCCGAAAACAAGAGAAGTATATTCGAATTTTCCAGATGCCGGCGGGGCACTCAATCGGGACGGCGCAGTTTATTCCGGCCACTTGCCGGAAGATATTAACATAGCAAATACAAAAGTTCACTGGAACGGCAGAGAGTGGGCCATGGTTATGCTGCCGCTTCCCGACAACAAGGAAGACCGGATCAATCTTCTCGCACATGAGCTGTTCCATGTTGCCCAGACACCGCTGGGCTTCCGCGGATACAGTCCCGACAATAATCAGCTCGACGAAAAGGAGGGAAGAATCTATCTGCGGCTGGAGCTGGAAGCGCTCAGGAAAGCTCTGGAGTCAACATCCTTTAGCGTTATGAAAGAACATGTTACGAACGCGTTGATCTTCAGGGAATACAGGTATGTTCTTTATCCCCATGCGAGGGTAACTGAGAATCTTTTGGAGCTCAATGAAGGCATGGCTGAATATACGGGCGCAATGATCGCGGACAGAACTGGAAATGAAGCGATCTATCATTTCGAAAATAGTATAAACCAGTTCATCAGATTTCCGACTTTCGTCAGGTCATTTGCCTACGTGACCACACCGATCTACGGTTATCTACTCCAGGGCGTCGATAAGTACTGGAACAAAGAAATATCGGATGGGACAAACCTGACGGATTTTTTCATGCGCTCATTTGGAATAACTCTACCACCGGATTTGCAGAATGTCGCCCACTCGAATGAAAATCGGTATGGTGGCATGGTCATCCGAGCCGAGGAGACCTCGCGCGAACAAATAATAGAAGAGCAGGTTACCAGGTACAGGCGTGAATTTGTCGAGCAGCCCCACCTCAAAATTCTATTCGAGAAGATGAAGCTTGCCTTCGATCCGACTAACCTTGTACCTCTCGATGACCAAGGGACGGTCTATCCGAACATTCGCATTACAGATAACTGGGGAATCCTGACTGTCGAGAACGGCGCCTTGATGAGCCCAAGATGGGACAACATAATCGTCAGCGCGCCGACAAAAATCGATGGTGCAAATGTGGCCGGCGACGGATGGACTCTTCAATTGAGCGAAGGTTTTATTGTGGTCGAAGATAATGTCACGCACAATTACAAGCTTGCGAGACAATGATAGCAGGCAAACTCGCGAGAGTGATCGTCCGGCTCCAGGCTAAACTTTTTAGGGGATGATTAGTTACAGGGCACGTTCACTTCAATGTTCCACTCTGCGTTTTACCACACATGCATTACCTCTTCCCACTTATTGTCTGATTTTGAGTCTCGTTACTTCAACACTACAAGTTTCTTAACACTCACAAAACTTCCAGCAGTTAGCCGATAGAAATATACTCCGCTGGCCAATTTACTCCCGTCAAATTGCACTGAGTAGCTTCCAGCGTTCTCTTTCCCATTCACAAGGGTTGCCACTTCTCTGCCAAGTATGTCATAAACTTTCAAGGTAATAAAACTGTTAGCCGATAGCTCAAAGCTGATAGTCGTCGTTGGGTTGAATGGGTTTGGGTAGTTCTGGCCAAGACTGAAATGCATCGGCAAATCCGTGATGAGATTTTTCACTGAGGTAATCATTTCCGACAGCGATCGTCTCCAAACGCCGCCCGAAGTACCGGCGAAGAGATTTGTGCCGGAGACAGCAAGACTATTGACACCTAATGACGTCAAACCTGTGTTGACCGCGGCCCAGCTTATCCCACTGTCGGTCGAAAGAAAGACGCCGTAACTACTCGAACCGGCGAAGAGATTCGTGCCGCTGACAGCAAAACAAGAAATGGTCGCATTATCACCACTCGTCAAGCCGCTATCGATTGCTGTCCAACTTGTGCCGTTGTTGGTCGAAAGGAAGAGCTTACCATGACTATTGGCAACGATATTCTTGCCAGAGATTGCAATCGCGGAGGTTGGTTCGCCCGTCAATCCGGAATCGACCACAGTCCAGCTTGTGCCGTTGTTAGTGGACAGGAAAATACCGTAAGTGCCAGACCCGGCAAAGAGATTCGTGCCGCCCACTCCGTTGGGGGAGACGGCTAAAGAAATGACTTCTCCATAGAAAACCCCACTGGGGGGAGACGACAAACCGGAATCGACAGCAGTCCAACTGGTGCCGTCGTTGGTGGAAAGACCAACACTAAGCTCGGTAGCAGCAAATAGATTCGTCCCGCTGAAGACAAGAGCGGTAACATCAGGATAGAATGAGCTGATCAAGCCTGAATCAACCTCAACCCATGTTTTGCCATTGTTGGTGGAGCGGAAAAGGCCGCCCGAAGTACCGGCGAAAAGATCCGTCCCGGATATGGCAAGAGCATTGACCGCAGGGATTTCCGCTTCAAGATTTATCAATCCTGAATCGACCGCCGTCCAGCTTGTGCCGTTATTGGTAGAAAGAAAAACGCCTTCACCAAGGACATTAGCCCCGGCAAAAAGATTAGTGTCGCTGACGGCAAAACAGCGGATATAATCACCTACAGCTCCGTTTGTTTGGACCCATTGAGCCTGCAATGAATTTTCATCGGCAAGGGTACAAATCAACATAACGATCGGTAGCAGCTTTTTCATAACGTATTCTTCTCTTTAGTCGTAAAAAAATAGGTGCAACATCGAGTAATTCTAGCAACTAAATTACTCGTGGTTTCAATTGAGAAATCTGATTCTCGGTTTTGTCTGTCGTCACTTCAACACCACCAGCTTCTTGACGCTGACAAAACTTCCTGCAGTCAATCGATAGAAATAAACTCCGCTGGCCAATTTACTCCCGTCAAATTGCACTGAGTAGCTTCCAGCGTTCTCTTTCCCATTCACAAGGGTTGCCACTTCTCTGCCAAG
>JBAPNE010000270.1:0-2960 GCA_049278975.1 Candidatus Kryptoniota bacterium | reverse complement strand
ATTTAGTCCAAGTCTTGAATGGAATTCTACAGTGGGGTGGCGCCCTTGTATTGGTACTTCTCCATTTTAACGTAGTAGACCTCATCGCTTATGTGATGCTCAGTCGATTAGTAACTACAATTGTTCTAGGGATTATGATTTATCGCATCATGGGATGGGTACCCATAAGCAAAGGTTTGAATTTATTATTGTTGAAAGATATTCTTTCATTTGGCGGCTGGGCTATGGTTAGTCAAGTTGTGAGTCCGATATTGCAATATGCAGAGAGATTTATGCTCAGCGGATTAATTGCGACAAGTATTGTGACATTTTATGTGGTTCCTTATGAGGCCACCTCAAAAATGTTAGTATTGTCAGTAGGATTGGTCTCGGCCTTATTTCCCGCCATGAGTGAAATTCATGCGAGAGGAGGTTTGAATCAGGATTTCAGAAGACTTTATGTGCAATCGGAACGAATCTTAGTTTTCGCCTTTCTTCCTATTGGTGCTTTTTTGTTTATGTTTACACCTGAAATATTGAAGCTGTGGATGGGAAATATCTTCGCGGAGAATGCAGGGCTGGTTTTCAAAATACTTTCTTTGGCATTCCTGGTCAATGCAGTTGCACAACTGCCATTCACGGTATTGCAGGCGGTGGGGCGATCGGATTTGACCGGAAAGATCCACCTTATCGAGTTGCCCATTCACCTCTTAATCACTTTCGTTATGATACAAAATTTTGGTTTAGTTGGAGCTGCTGCGGCTACTCTTGTCAGAATTATCATGGATGCAGTTCTACTTTATTCCTTTGCATCAAGAAAACTTGGGCTGGAAATTGGAATCCTAAAAAACTTTTGGAAAACGTGTGGAATTCCAATTGCGTCTCTTGTCGCGGGTATGGCCTGCGCGTTTTTTCCACAACGAGTAATTATTTTGAAAGCAATCCTTTCATTAACCTCTTTGTTAATTTATGTTTTGATCGTTCTTCGGTTCTCACTTCAAGAGGATGAGAAGAGATTTTTAATGAATGTAGTGCCATGGAGAGCACGTGCCTGAGCTGACAGTCCTCATATATATTCTCATTACAGTTGTCACCATATGGTTAGGAATCCACGAGTATGGCAGGTGGATCAACCACATCACTATCTATGGTGTTGTGTGGGGTACACAGATCATCCTTTTTGAAATGAAATTTATCGCGTATCCAAATCTTTCTTCTGAAACAATCATATTTATATTTGGAACGTGGATTGTCTTCGTTGTCTCGTCACTCACGTTTCGCCGTTTCTATTCTGACCAGAAGTCTGCTGTTCAGGAACTGCCGATTGGAGGCAACAATGTCCTTCTCGTGATTCTTCTAGGATTCACTTTGATTGGAGCGGCAGGTACATACCAGCATTGGATGGTACTGATTAGGCTGTTCGGAAGTATAAAGAGTGTAATTCTCAGCGGGAATATTATTTATTCAGCTGAGAGGAGTGAGACAGGAATTCCAGGAATGTGGCCTTATGTTGATAGTATAGGCTTGTCGGCGGACTTCCTTGGTGGGTATTTTGCGGGGTTTCGGCGTCGCCCGATATTTCTTGGTATAATTCCAGTCGTTGTTGAGTTAGCAAATGCAGTCTCCGGCTTTGGAAGGAGCCGCTTCATTATTGGAGTGGTTTTATGGACTTCTGCTTTTTTTCTTCCACAGATGAGAAGACGTGTGACAGATAAGAATGCTTTGATCAAGCGGCTTGCTTTGTTTTCGACGATTGTGTTGATATTTATTTTCGGCATGGAAACCGTAAGAGCATTTCGTGCGACAAATGAATCTTTCACAGGTGAGACATCCTCTCTTTCTCGCATAAAAGGGATTGGATTTATAACTCCGTCAGTTTATATGTATTTGAGTTCTGACGTTGCAGTTCTCAACAAGTTCTTAGATTACCAATTTTCAGGCAAAGTGGAACATACACCTATTGGTGGTTATACCTTCGGCCCATTTTTCCGGTTCTTTTCAAAGTTTGGCTTGGTTGATCCTATGCCGGTTTACGAAAAATTCTATTCTGTTCCCGTTACCACGAATACGGGATCGTACTTGCGTGAAATTTATGCAGATTGGGGACTCTGGGGATCTCTATTGATAGTGTATCTCCTCGGAGCTATTTGCTCAGTGGCGTACGAAACTTACCGACGTAAAAAGTCGTTAGCATCCCTTAGCATCTTGGCCCATCTGTATATTGTTGTGTTTTTCACATTTGCTCTATTTGGCACGAATTGGACTTACTGGCTAATCAGCCTGGTTGCATCCCTTGCGGCGGGGACGGTTCTCGACAAATCGTCCTACCAGAAGGAAGGTAATGTGGGATGAAAAGAAAGATATTCATCTCGTCGGCCGCTATAGTTACCTGTTTAACATTTCATTGTGCTTATAAACGATAGCAATGGCTGCTACAAGTATTGAGGCTGGAAAAGAAGGATGCGTAAATGGAGTGGTCAGTGTGTGGTGGCAACACCGCACAAAGGCATTCCAAAGTTTAGGAAATGATGATAGGAATGCGAGATGAATCCGATTATTTGCCTAGTCTGTTTTTCACTTAACCTTTTTGCAAAGTAATAGAGACGGAACTAGATTGAACTCACAATATATCAAGACGAAACTGATCAGTGTTTTGGGTGAGAAACCGGTGGCATTCATCCAAGCGCTGCGATTTATAAAGCTTCTTTACACGAAAAAAAGTATAGAACCCGAAATCTTACTTCTTCCTAAGTTCTTGAGGCGTGGCGATACGACGATTGATGTTGGGGCTAATGGAGCTGACTGGACCTATTGGTTGCATAGGAACGTGGGTAAAACGGGCTTGGTGTACGCATTCGAGGCGGATTCATACTATGCCGTCGCGACTGACCTAGCGATTAAGCTACTTCGACTGAAAGGAGTCCAATTGTTCCCTTACGGTCTTTCTGATGTTGAAGAAGAGGTTGCCCTTCGGGTTACTG
>JBAPNE010000269.1:0-12577 GCA_049278975.1 Candidatus Kryptoniota bacterium | reverse complement strand
CATTTTTATTACCGCCACCGGCGTGAAAGATATCGTGGTTGATCGTCATTTTGAGAAAATGAAAGATGGTGCTATCGTTTGCAATACGGGACACTATGACTGCGAACTTAATCTGAACCATCTGAAGGACATCACCAAAGCGATTCAGGAAGTTCGAGCGAACAACGAGTTGTATCTAACGAAGGATGGTCGGCGGATTTATGTATTGGCGCAGGGGAGGCTCGTGAACCTCGCGGCTGCCGAAGGGCATCCTTCAGAGGTGATGGATATGTCGTTTGCGAACCAATTCATGTCGCAGCTCAGGCTCGTAGAGATTCACAAGAAAGGCAAGAAGCTTGAGAATAAAGTCCACGACATTCCTGCAGAACAAGATCAGGAGATTGCGAGGGTGAAATTGAAGACGATGGGAATAAAGATAGATAAGTTGACGCCGGAGCAAGTGAAATATCAGACCGACTATAGTTCGGGAACTTAGTTCGGAATTAGTTTGAATGGTGACATAAAGGCTGTTTAGGATTTGACTGAACAGCCTTTTGCTTTAGCGGCGGCACAACGAAATTGCCAAGGGTTATGTTTAAAATTGCGAATTAGTTAGTGCGATGCGGATAACAGAAATTGATTCCTTGGATTTGCCTGATCTTGAGCCTTACCGCACGATGAGACGTCCCATGGAACACTGTGCAAAAGGAATCTTTGTTGCTGAAGGCGAAAGAGTGGTTCGCCGATTAATCGAAAGCAATCTAAAGATGGTCTCGGTTTTGTTGACAAGAGAATGGCTCAACAAATATTCAACCGTTCTCAAGAGCCGCCAAATTGAACAGGGCGTTTTCGTCGCAGAGAAAAGCCAGCTTGAAGAAATTGTCGGATACGGATTGCATCAGGGAGTCATGGCGATAGGAAGAGTTCCTGAATCATCAGACATCTCGAAAATATCAAAAAATTGCCCGGGTTCTAGACTGTTCGTAGCGGTCGATGGAATAGCAAACTCCGAAAATATGGGAGTGATCGTCCGAAACTGCGCGGCATTCGGTGCGCATGTGTTGATATGGAGTGAGAGCTCGTGCGACCCATATCTTAGACGCTCTGTCAGAAATTCGATGGGAACGATTTTTACTTTACCCGTTGCCAGGGTTGATAAGCTTTCTAATGTCTTAAAACATTTGCAGGATAATTTTCGATTTCAGATTATTGCAGCTGATCCGAAAAGTGATTCCCTTGAAATGACGGATGTCGATTTGACAAAAGATATCTGCTTGGTCTTTGGAAGCGAAGGTGAGGGAGTTTCAGGGGAAGTTTTGGAGCTTTGCAATGTCCGAATGAAAATTCCGATGTACCATGGTGTCGACTCAATCAACGTGGCAAGCTCTGTCGGAGTTGTCCTTTATGAAACGGTTCGACAAAGAGGCAAATCAAATTTTAATTCTCAATCAAGGTAGTCGTTGTTGATTTGAGGCAGTCTGCCTCCGGATAAAGAAAAATATAGCAAATGCATCAATTTTTGATGGATTTATCGGCATGGTCGTTGTGTTATTCTATTGTTAGCGATTAAAGTTTAGTTAATTTTAATGAGAAGATTTTTCAAGGAAATTGCAGACAGATAGGAGATAAGAAATGTGTCTCGGTGTACCCGGAAAGGTTGTGACGATAACAGAGAATGAAATCGGAATGAAGATGGGGATGGTAAACTTCAGCGGCATATCGAAAGAGGTTTGCCTTGCATACGTGCCCGAAGCAAAAGTAGGAGACTACGTAATAGTCCATGTGGGATTTGCAATTAGCATTGTTGACGAGATCGAGGCGAGACAGGTTTTTGAATACCTCGCCGAAATCGACGAGCTTAAGGAGCTTGGCGAGCAAAAATAGGACTGAGAAATCCGATGCATGAACTGTCGATAGCTGAGAACATTGTGGAGATCGTTAAGGAAAACCTTGCAGCGGGGCATTCAGTTAAAAGTGTAAAGGTAAAAATTGGTGAGCTGGCAAATGTCATTCCTGACTCGCTTGAATTTTGTTTTGGTGTCATCACAAAAGGCACACCGCTTGAGAACACGCGGCTCGAAATTGAAAATGTCGATATAGTGGCACATTGCGAAGGTTGCGGAACGGATTCTGGAGTTGAAGGCTTTTTATTCCAATGCAAGAATTGCGGAAGCACCGATTTGAAGATTATTTCCGGGAACGAGTTACAGGTAGTCGAATTCCAAGTCGATGATGAAATTGAGGAATCAACATGAGTGTAGTGACCATAGAAAGGAAAGTTCTTGAGAAGAATGATGAGCTGGCACAGCAGAACAGGTTGCTTTTCGCGAAGCACGGAATTTTTGTCATAAATATTGTAAGCTCTCCCGGTTCGGGTAAGACGAGCCTTCTTGAGAAGACATTAGATCATCTCAAAGGAAAAATAAATATTGCCGTGGTAGAAGGTGATGTTCAGACAGATCTTGACGCACAGCGGGTTGCAAAGCTCGGCGTGCAGGTGGTTCAAATTGTAACCAACGGAGGATGCCATCTCGAAGCGAGGCTTGTGCGGGATGCCATTGCGAACATTGATTTGGAAAACATAGAGCTTCTCATCATTGAAAATGTCGGCAACCTTGTTTGTCCCGCCGGCTATGATCTCGGTGAAGCGGTGAAAGTTGTAGTAGCAAGCACGACGGAAGGCGACGACAAGCCATTAAAGTATCCCGCTATGTTTCGCAACGCTTCCGTTTTAATTATCAACAAAATCGATCTTGTTCCTTACGTCAATTGCAATTTGAACCAGCTTAAGAAAAACGCACTTCAGATAAATCCAAGCCTGGAAGTATTCGAGACTTCTTGTACCACGAAAGCGGGAATTCCTGAATGGTCGGAATGGCTCTTGAATAGGTCGAGAAAGTCTTGAAAACCCGGCTTCTCATCACCTTGCACGGTGCGGTGCAGGGTGTTGGATTCAGACCATTTGTTTATCGGCTTGCTGTTGGAATGGGACTTAACGGATGGGTACTTAATTCATCTCAGGGAGTTTTTATTGAGGTCGAAGGCGAAAAGGCTTCGCTCGACCAATTTTTTATTCGCCTCGAAAAAGAAAAACCGCCCCGAGCATACATTCAGGGAATGGAAGCGTCTTTTCTTGATAGTGCAGGTTACACAAGATTTGAAATTAAAGAAAGTAGCTCCGGCGGTGAGAAAAATGCTCTGGTACTTCCTGATATCGCGACGTGTCCTGAATGTGTCGATGAAATTTTTGATGAGAACAACAGAAGGTATCTTTATCCTTTCACGAATTGCACGAACTGTGGACCGCGATTCAGCATTATCGAATCGTTGCCGTATGACAGACCTAACACGACGATGAAAAAGTTTGAGATGTGCGAAAATTGCCGGGAAGAATATGAAAATCCGTTAGACAGAAGATTTCACGCGCAGCCGAACGCATGTCCGGATTGCGGGCCGCATATCGAGCTGTGGGACAAGAATGGTGCGGTTTTATCGATGTACCATGATGCACTTCTTCAAGCTGTCGAAGCCATTGGGGCCGGAAAGTTAGTGGCGCTTAAAGGAATCGGTGGGTTTCAATTTCTCGCAGACGCGAGAAATGATGATAGGGTAAACCTTTTACGATCCAGAAAGCGTCGTGAAGAAAAGCCGTTCGCGCTGATGTATCCATCTTTATCTTATTTGAGGAATGATTGTGAAATTTCCGAAGTAGAAGAAAGACTTTTGCTTTCGCCGGAAGCTCCGATTGTATTGCTAAGGAGAAAGAAATTAGAAGACTCAGAAATAGCTTCATCTGTTGCCCCGCGCAATCCATATTTAGGTGTGATGTTACCTTACACACCGCTCCATCATATTTTATTGCACGAGCTTGGGTTCCCGTTGGTGGCGACAAGTGGAAATATTTCCGACGAGCCGATTTGCGTTAACGAACGAGAAGCACTCAAGAAGCTGGGAAATATTGCCGACGTTTTTCTTATACATAATAGACCTATCGAGCGTCATATTGATGATTCAGTGGCTCGTGTAATGATGGACCGCATCCAGATGATACGCCGCGCTCGGGGATATGCTCCATTTCCGGTGGAATTGGATTCGGGAATTCAAATTCAGAAATCAAAAGTCGTCCTGGCAGTCGGCGGGCATTTGAAGAACACGATCGCCGTAAATTATGCAAACAATATTTTTCTGAGCCAGCATGTTGGCGATTTATCTACTCCGGAGGCATTCGGCGCATTTGAGAAGGTGACGGCGGATTTCCAAAAGTTGTATGAAATTTCTCCAAAGATCATTGCACATGACTTGCACCCCGATTATTTGTCGACACAATTTGCCCGCCAGCTGGAAGGTGAGAAGGTAGGAGTCCAGCATCACTTCGCCCATGTTGCCTCTTGCATTGCTGAAAATAAATTGAGCGGTGAAGTGCTCGGAGTGTCGTGGGACGGAACGGGTTATGGAGAAGATGGTACTATTTGGGGTGGGGAGTTCTTAAAGACAGACGGCATCTCGTATGAACGGATCGCGACATTTCGATCTTTTCGATTGCCCGGAATTTCGGCTGCTGTGAAGGAGCCACGACGTACGGCTCTGGGATTGCTTTATGAAATTTTTGGCCCTGAGTTGTTTCAAATGGAAGACATCGAACCGATCAAAGCGTTCGATCTAGAATCTCTTCCCATTTTAGAAAAAATGCTCGAAGCCGGTTTGAATTCGCCGGTTACGACAAGTGCTGGGCGATTGTTTGATGCGGTCTCCTCGATTGTTGGATTGCGACAAGTAGTTAATTTTGAGGGGCAAGGTGCGATGGAACTGGAATTTGCGCTTGAAGAAATTGACTCTGACGAAATGTATGGCTTTGAGATTATCGAAGACAATAGACAGAAAACGGGAAGCCGAAAATATTACGAGCCGACATTTATCATAAATTGGGAATCAATGATTAAAGAAATTCTTGTCGATAAATCCAATTTAATTTCAGCCGGATTAATTTCTAAAAAATTTCACAATACATTAGTTGAGATGATAGTCGATATTGCCGGCAAGGTCGGCCGCGAAAGAGTTGTCATCAGCGGCGGTTGTTTTCAGAATAAATATTTGACCGAAAGAGCTATCACGAGATTGACTGAAGAGGGGTTTAAGCCGTACTGGCACCAGAGAGTGCCACCAAATGATGGAGGAATTTCACTGGGACAGATGTTTGTGGCGTTGAATTTAGATCAGGAACGAGAAAATAAGAGTCGGACGCATGAAGTCAGAAGTCGGGAACAAATAGCTCAATGAAGTATATCGACGAGTATAGAGATGCCGATACCGCCAAGAAATACGCGGAGATGATTCACAAAATTACTACACGAGAGTGGACCATGATGGAGATCTGCGGCGGGCAAACTCATGCAATTGTAAAATTCGGAATTGATTTCCTTCTTCCCAAAGAAATTACTCTTGTTCATGGGCCAGGATGCCCTGTTTGTGTGACTCCGCTTGAAATAATCGATAAGGCAATTGCGATTGCAAACCTTCAAGGTGTTATATTCACTTCTTTTGGAGATATGCTGCGCGTCCCCGGCTCAGGTAAAGACCTGCTAACCGTCAGGTCCGAAGGAGGCGATGTCCGAATTGTCTATTCTCCGCTCGATGCAGTGAAGTTAGCGCAGAAAAATCCGAGTAAGAAAGTTGTGTTCTTCGCCGTCGGATTCGAGACGACCGCTCCGGCCAACGCCATGGCTGTATGGCAGGCGAAGGAATTGGGTGTGAAGAATTTTTCGATTCTTTCTTCACATGTCCTTGTTCCTCCTGCAATGGTGGCGATTCTATCTTCACAATCTAATCGTGTTCAGGCATTCCTTGCTGCAGGGCACGTGTGCACTGTCATGGGATACGAAGATTATTTGCCAATAGCACAAAAATATAAAGTTCCTATCGTTGTTACCGGTTTCGAACCGGTTGACATCTTGCAGGGAATTTACATGGCAGTTAAGCAGCTCGAAGATGGAAGAGTCGAAGTCGAGAACCAATATGCAAGGGCAGTGCGGAAGGAGGGGAACGTTCCCGCAAGAAGATTACTATCCGACGTCTTTGAGGTGGTTAACAGAAAGTGGCGTGGTATCGGAACGATTCCACATAGTGGTTGGGCGTTGAAACCGGAATTTGCCGAACATGATGCCGAAAAGATATTTGACGTAATTGGAATTGAGACCCAGGAATCGGCGGTGTGTATTGCGGGCCAGATCATGCAAGGGTTAAAGAAGCCGCACGAATGTACTGCATTTGGGACAGAGTGCAACCCCGAGCATCCGCTCGGTGCCCCGATGGTTTCTTCCGAAGGCGCGTGCGCAGCCTATTTTCATTATGGGAGACTTAAGGATTCTGAGGGGGATTGAACCATGATAAATAAAACTAAAGTGGACCTAAGTGCTGGCTTCACCTGCCCGATTCCAAAGTCCGACTACACAAATATTCTTCTTGCGCACGGCAGCGGTGGCAAGCTCACTCATCAGCTCATCGAAAAAATGTTTCTGCGTCAATTTAAAAACGAGTTGCTTGAGCCTTTGCACGACGGTGCGGTGTTCACAATCGATGGGAAAAAGTTTGCATTTTCAACGGACTCTTATGTGGTCAATCCGATTTTCTTTCCGGGCGGCGATATCGGGGAACTTGCGGTGAACGGAACCGTCAACGATCTTGCAATGTGCGGCGCACATCCGCTCTATTTGTCCGCAGCTTTCATAATTGAAGAAGGTTTGCCGATTGATGATTTGTGGAAAATTGTTCTCTCAATGCAGCAAGCCGCGAAACAAGCAGGCGTCATGCTTGTAACCGGCGACACGAAAGTTGTTGACCGCGGCAAGGGAGATAAGATATTCATAAATACTTCCGGCGTTGGTGTAATAGACAATGATGTGGCCATAAGCCCGAATAGAATTAAAGTTGGTGATAAAATAATTTTGAATGGTGAAATTGCTTTACACGGAATAGCGATCATGTCGGTGCGCGAAGGTTTGGAATTTAGAACCCAAATTCAAAGTGACACTGCACCATTAAATAGTCTGGTAGAAGAAATGCTAAAAGTCAGCAAAAACATTCATGTTCTGCGCGATCCTACTCGCGGCGGCGTCGCTACAACATTGAATGAACTTGCTGAACAATCGGAGCTTGGGATATTGATAGAAGAAGAAAGCATACCCGTGCCGGACGATGTTCGCGGCGCTTGCGAAATTCTAGGGCTAGATCCGCTGTACATTGCGAACGAAGGAAAACTTCTTGCTTTTGTTTCGTCAGAAGACACTGAAAAGGTTCTTGAAGTCATGCGGAAAAATTCGCTCGGCAAGGAGTCGGTTGTGATTGGGGAAGTTGTCGATCAGCATCATGGTATGGTTGTGATGAAAAGTAAAATTGGCGGGACGCGGATAGTGGATATGCTTACCGGAGAGCAATTACCGAGGATTTGCTGATATTATCGATGTGAAAAAATAAGAATCTTGGAATAGTGGAACATCAATCAAAGTTAATGTATTTATGGAGGAGAGTCATGGTTAGAAGAATTCTTTCTGCTGTCATCATTTTTCTTGTTTCTCAAAATGCTTTTTCTCAAGCCCCTCTCCCTGATGCTGCGGTGATCGTTTACGAGAGCACGCTCAACGGGTTTCTTAATGCAGTTGGACCTCTCAGCGGCAAGGGCCAATTCAACACTCTAGGTATAAAAGAGGATTACACATGGACACTAAGGAACGCACGCATCGAAATCAGTAAGGATCAGGCCAGTTTCCTTGCAGATGCGAATGTGAAAGCCGGGCTGTTCTCCTATAGCGCCCCCGCAATGGGCGCCGTCGAGGTAAAATACTTTCCAGATTCGAACAGAATCAAGATAAAAGTGGTACAAGCCGTGTTCGAAGTGTACATAAAAATATTAGGCAAGAAAATTCATATTGCAAATATAGATGCAGCGAAATTTTATCGACCGGAATTTGAGTTTGCTGGACCGCGACCGGTTCAACCGAGCGTCAATGTCACTCTCCCCGATGGTGGAACCAAAACAATTTACATTACTCCGGTTTCGCAAAATCTGAAACTTGAAGAACAGAAGATCGTGGTTACGTCACAATTAGTCTTTTCGGATCAGCCGCCGCCTAATTCCCACTGAACAGTAAACCGATATTATTAGCCGAATGCCGAAATCGCAATTGCAGAGAAATGTGAAGATGGAAATCGAGGCGCTCCTCAAAGGCGCGCGCCAACAGTCCATAAAAATTAAGAAGGCGCACGATATCCAATCATTTCTGAATGACATCGAGTATGATTCAGCTCCGGGGACAAGTTCGCCGAGGATTGTCATGCATGACCGTAAGGCAAACTGCTTTGAAGGGGCTCTCTTTGGCGCAGCTGCGTTGAGAATGCTGGGACATAAACCATTGATCGTTGATATGATTGCCGAGAACGACGACGATCACGTAATCGCGCTCTTCAAAGAAAACGGCTGTTATGGCGCAGTTGCGAAGTCGAACACCACACTCTTGAGATTTCGTGAGCCAGTATATCGTACTTTGAGGGAGCTTGTAATGTCGTACTTCGATTTCTATTTCAACATTTTGGGTGAGAAGACGTTGCTAAGCTATTCCAATCCGGTTGATTTATCAAAGTTTGATAAACAAAATTGGATGACGACTGATGAAAATCTTGATTTCATAGGAGATCATTTAAATAATGTAAAGCACAATGAAATTCTAAGTGTCAAACGACTCCGCGGTTTAAGCCGGGCGGACAGCGACCTCATCAATCTTTGTTTCGACGGTGCAGTGGCAGATGGAGTTTTCAAGCCGAAGAAAAAATAAAAACGCTTTACGGCTTGGGATTGTCGTTGCTCGTGTCAGTGGAAAAACAATCCGTTTTCTTTCGAGTCGCTTGGGGCGATCATTGATTTAAAAATCTTATGCTGAACTATTCGCACAAAATGGTTATATTAACTCATTAAAGAAAACACCTTCGCGTCTTTCAAAGAGAAAACGGCTGAGAGTGTACGGAAGCCGGGAATTGGTCTCCTAATCGAAAATCCCCATCCAGTTGATCTTTGACGGATCTCTTCTTCCCTGCAATTTTTATCAATTCATAGAAAGGTTTAAATGAAATCAGCATCTTTTATGCTAAGCAAGGCGATGACAGCTTTGCTCGAAGCAGAGGGAATAACAGTGGCAACGCCCGTTCAGGAAGAAATCATTCCGGCAATTGCTAACGGACAGGATGTCATAGCACAATCTGAAACAGGCTCAGGTAAGACACTAAGTTTCGCAATTCCAATTATTGAAAAGCTCCAGAGAAGCGACGGCCTGCGCGCACTAATCCTTGTGCCGACGCGTGAGCTCTGCGTGCAAGTCACAGGGGAGTTTTTTAAATATTCTTCCGGCAAACATCTCGGCATTGTTTCCGTGTACGGCGGAGTCTCAATCAACATGCAAGCAGCGAAACTCCGGAACGCAAACATTATAGTTGCAACTCCCGGTCGGCTTATCGACCTCATGAACAGGAACGTCGTGAAACTGGCATCTATAAAATATTTCGTCTGCGATGAAGCAGATAGGATGTTAGATATGGGATTTATAAGAGATGTCGAGAAGATTGCACGCCAGCTTCCGACGGAACACCAGACGATGTTATTCAGTGCAACGGTGTCAAAAGAGATCGAGAGACTCGCAGGAAAATATCTGCGCAATCCAAAAAGTGTGCGATTGGCGTCCACGGTGAAGCCCATATTCCTGCGGCAAACATATTGCATTGTCACACCCGAACGGAAAATGGATTTACTTGCCAGCCTCCTCAAACAAGAGCATCATCTTGCAATTATATTTTGCAACAGAAAGCATATTACTGTAAAACTTGCAAAGAAACTCGGTGGACTTGGCATACATGCACGCTGTCTCAACGGCGACATGTCGCAGCCGCAGCGCGAACGCGTGACGAATGAGTTTCGGCAAAATAAATTTACTGCACTTGTAGCAACCGATGTGGCTGCACGAGGACTCGATATTGATAATGTCTCTCACGTGTATAACTATGAAATTCCGAAGGACGTGGAATCATATACCCATCGCGTCGGTCGAACTGCCCGTGCAGGGAAAAAAGGTGAAGCAATTTCACTCGTGGCGACGGAAGATGAGAAGAAGTTCTTTCAACAGATACTCTTCAAGTATCGCGGCGAAATATCGCTTAGAGATACCGGTGATTTACCCAGCCTTCCTGTAAAAGTTAGCGCCGAAAAAATCGATCATAAAGATCGAAAGCAAAGTGGTACAGAATGGAAAAAAAAGTGGCAGCGAGTAATGAACGAGCATGGTAGAAGGCATTAGAGGAGAGATTGGCGCGCTCCGCTTGGGCGCCGCGTCGGCGGTAGTTTAAAATCTCAGCGTGAATGTGGTTTCTTCGTTGGGGGCAGAGTGAACTGTGATAGTACCTTTGTGAGCCCGCATTATCTGGCGCGCGAGACTTAAGCCGATGCCCGAGCCCTCTTTGCGAGTTGTGAAAAATGGAATAAAAATTTTTTCCTGCAGCTCTTCCGCAATTCCGTGACCGTTATCAATAACCTGAATTATCGTTCCTCCACGGTTGTCTATCTTGGCGAATAGTTTTATCATCGGCGAAAGAGTGGCGGCGAGTGCACTGATGGAATTGAGAACCATGTTAATTAAGACTTGTTCAATTAAATACGGGTCAGCGGTCAACTCTAGGTCTGATGGCTCGACGGAACAAGTGAACCAGATTTTCCTTAAGTGGAACCTGTCCGAGAACAATTTGTCGATTCTGCCAAAAAGGTCGGCTAATCTGATGGACTGGAAATTCGGAATGGGGATGCGCGTGAGATTTCTGTAGTCGTCCACAAAGTGAAGCAAGCCTTCGGATCTCTTGGAAATTGTGTCCAAAGCTCCTTTGACGTCCCTTAAGGATTCGGAATTCCTGTCTGCTACCTCCTGTTTTTTGTTTCCTCCATCGTGTTTTGCACTCATCGCACCATTCAGGAGCGAGCTTGCCGTGGATGACAGTGAAATAATCGGTGTGACGGAATTCATGATTTCATGTGTTAGGACGCGGATCAGATTCTGCCATGCTTCCATCTCGCGCTCTTCCAATTCGCTTTGTATGTTTGTCAACGAAACAAGAGTGTAATTATTTTCTCCTAATTTGAATTCCGTTGCATAGATCGATAGCTGGGATAGCTCGTTAGCAGCTACGATTTTTACAAGCACCTTATCGCCGGCTTTTATTCCTCGAAGCGCCGCGGTGAGCGATGGGCTGATGTCGGAAAGCTCCATGATGTTCTTGATGCTGTTGACTTTCAAGAGTTTCTTCGCTGCGGTGTTTATCAGCTCGACATTTCCGTTTTGTGTAAATGCCATGAGTCCGATGCCGACATGTTGAACGACAATTTGCAGATAGCGATAGTGCTCTTCTTTCTCCGCGCGCGTTTTTCTGAATTCCTCGATGACTTTCGAGAAGGCATTATTCAGTTCTTCGAATGATGAGCCCTTCACGTTGCTCCTGAAGCTCTGTGAAAAGTCAGAGTACTTTATGGAATCAAAAAACCTGGCGATGTCTCTGTTCGTCTTTTGCACATAATGGATGAGCGAGTAAATCTGGGCAACGATGAGGAGTGCGACGATGAACGGTGTGGCAATGAAAGTAGTCTGAGTCAGCAGGTAAATCAGGAGAAATGCCGAAGCGCAGAGAACAATTATCCGCAGAAGGACGATTAGACTGAATCTTTTAAAGACCATGCTTCTCCAATCTTCGGTAAAGGGCAGCACGAGTAATGCCTAATTCCTTTGCAGCCTTTGTCAAGTTTCCATCATGTTTGCTGACAGCTTTTATTATCAGCATTTTCTCGGCTTCATCTAGATGATAATTATTAAGTGCCATCATATCCTTCGACGGATCATCCGATGAAAAAAAGAAGTCTGACTGTTGCAGCACGACGGACTCGCTCATAATTACGACTCGCTCGAGCATGTGCTGGAGTTCACGAACATTGCCGGGCCATGAGTAACTCTTCAACTTGTCCAGTGCTTCGCTGCTCACCGACTTCGATTCTTTATTGTATTTCCTGCAATACATATTTGTAAAATGATCGACCAAAAGGGGGATATCATCGGTTCGCTGTCTAAGCGGGGGCAGTTGAATCTCGACGGTATTTATGCGATAGAGCAAGTCCTGTCTGAACCTATTTTCAGACTTCAGCTCAGTCAATGGAATGTTGGTGGCACAAATGAGTCTGATGTCGATCGGTTTCGGAATGTTAGCACCTAATCGTGTTACCTGTCTGTTCTGGAGCACTGATAGAAATTTTACTTGCAAGTTCGGAGTGAGGTTGCCGATCTCATCTAATAATAGCGTGCCACCTGAGGCGACCTCGAAACGCCCAGCTCGGTCTTCCTTTGCGTCGGTGAATGCACCTTTCATGTATCCGAACAATTCACTTTCGAACAGCGATTCGTTGAGTGCCCCGACATCCACGCTCAGAAATATTTTGCCGCTTCTGCCCGAGTGCCTGTGGATAGCGCGCGCGACTAATTCTTTCCCCGTCCCGTTCTCTCCAAGTATCAGCACGTTGGCGTCTGTC
>JBAPNE010000268.1:0-2975 GCA_049278975.1 Candidatus Kryptoniota bacterium | reverse complement strand
CCTGTGCTGCGACGGTTTGTGCAATATTTGCAACGAAACCAAAATATGCTAACAACCATCCGGTCAATGCGCCGCCCAATGCCCATCCAAACTTTTGAGCAAATGTTGCGGCAGAAAACACCAGACCGGTCGCTCTCCTTCCTGATTTCCACTCTGAGTAATCTGCCGTGTCAGCATACATCGCCCAAATTAATGGTGCTGTCGGACCCAAAATAAGTGAAATAACGACATGGGATGCGAAGATAAGAGTGATATTCTCTTTAGGAATGAAATAAAATCCAATTGTAAGCACACTCACAACAACCCAAAGAATCATATACAGAATGCGCTTTCCAAATATCTTGGACAAATACTTTGTGCTCATAATGCCTACGATTGCAGCAACTGTACCACTCACCATAAATGCTGAGGCCATATTTTGATTGCCAACGTAGTATTTGAAATAATAAATAATCGATCCAGAGCGAATAGAATTATAAGAGAGTGCAAATATTCCAATAAAGAAGAGCACCATCCAGGGCTTGTTATGTAATAGATCTTTAAAATCACTTTTCACAGATGATTTCTGATCTTTCGGAGGATGTACACGCTCTCGTGTTTTCAAAAAGGTAATCATAAAGAGAGCAATGGCGACAAGAGAGAACACAACCATTGTCAATTGAAATCCAACAGCTTGATTTCCTTTTCCGAAAAACTGGACGAGAGGAAGCGTCGTTCCCTGAACAATAAAGATTGCAACAAACGCAAGAACAAATCTGTAGGAAGAGACGCTTGTTCGTTCCAGTGAATTTGGCGTGAGTACTCCCATCAAAGCTGAATACGGCGTATTGATTGCTGTATACGCTGCCATCATAAACGTGCTTGTGATATATGCATATATAATCTTTCCGGTGACACTGAGATTCGGTGTGGTAAATGTGAGCACACCAATGATACCAATCGGCAACGCCATCCAGAGAAGATAGGGACGAAATTTCCCCCAGCGCGTTTCTGTTCGATCGGCAATAATACCCATAAAAGGATCGATACCTGTATCCCATATTCTAGTTATGAGAAGCATCGTTCCAGCAACAGCTGCAGAAATTCCGAAGACATCTGTATAGAAAAAAAGAATAAAACTCATGAACATCTGCCAATAGAAGTTCGAAGCGGTGTCTCCAAATCCGTAACTTATCTTCTCTTTTACTGAAAGCTTTTGCGAGCCCTTCTCCTGTGAATAGAAGCTCGAAGCAGAATCTCCAGATCCATAACTGATTTTTTCTTTCACAGAAACGTTTTGCGTGCTGTTCTCCATTTTATTCTCCGAATATTGAAATAGCAGTGATATTTTTAACTAATTCAGAACCTATTTACTCTATGACTACAGTCTGCAGTGCATTCCCATCTATTTTTGAAGAAATATTTTTATCACCAATACGAATCGTATATTCGACCGGGTCATCTTTTTGATTGAGAATTGCAACTGCAATTGTTCCATCAGGATTTTTGCACGATGTAACCATCAAGTCTTTGATGTCTGACGCAACGCCAATTCTAAAACTACCTGGTCTAAAAAACTTGCTGAAGTGTGCCATGACATAATAAAGTGGTGTAAAATAAATTTCATTGGTTTCCGGTTTTGCAATGACTGGAGCGATGGCCCAATTCTTTACATGATTTGGACCACCTTGTGTATTTAAAACAATATTCCAATCAACCCAGCCAGTCTCCCAAGCGTTCAATCCACCAATAATCGACCGTGCATATCTATATACTGGAACATATACCGGGTGAAGCGGTTTTTCTTCCGTTGATGCCCACGTGTATCCCCAATCCTTCGCCTCCTCTGACCAATACCATGCGTCATCTTGCCAGCATGGGACTTCCGAATCGATACATCCTTCCGTATGCATAATTTCCTTCGACGGGAATTTCTCATGAATATAATTCAACACATCAGGATACCAATCCACAGTGCTGCTGTACCAATGCACTGCAGTTCCCCAAACGTATTTCGCAACTTCCTGGTCGCTCAAGAGGGCATCAACCCAATATTTCACATGATCCATATTGTGATCATAAATAAGAATCTTGGTATCCAAACTATCCTTTTGAAATTGTGGGATGAGAGCGGTTTTCAAAAACTCTTTCATGCTGGTCGGTGTAAAGATCATACTTTCCCACTGTCCGCTTGTATTCTCCGGTTCATTTTCAACTGTCAAACCCCAAATGTGGATTCCTTCCTTCGCGTACGCTTGTAGATATTTGCTTAAGTACAACGCCCACGTAGAGTAATATTCAGGAAGTAATGATCCGTTATTCCATGCATTGTTATCTTTCATCCACGGAGGTGCTGTCCAAGGAGAGGCGAATATTTTAAAATTTGCTCCTTCACTTCTCATCGCATCTTTAATCAATGGGATGATGTCATCCTTATCTCGATTAATCGAGAAATCCTTCAACTCTTTGTCTCCCGGCGTGTTGTCGTATGCATAATTCATCTCTGAGAAATCGCAGCTGTTGATGTGAGTTCGCATCATGCTGTATGCAGCTTTGTCCGATCGAAAATAGGAGTCGATTACTTCTTGCCTTTTTGGCGGACTCATTTTATTTAACACAGATGCTGATGCTTGAGTAAATGCTCCACCAAAGCCGATGATTTGTTGATACGTTTTCTCCGGAGACAATGTAATAAGGGAAGCGGTTTTGCTTTTCTCTCGAGTTAAAAAGAATACCCCCTTCGGAGAGAGTTTATCTCCGCTTTTTGATGTCTGAAAAATTTTAGCTGATTGATATTCTTTTGTTTGATTTATTTGGCCAGACGCATGCATGACACATATACCCCAGGTAATAAAGACTATAATTGTTTTCATGAAATATCCTCCTTCCGAGTTAGTGATCGGATGAACGCACTCGCACCCATGACCGCTTTAGTCCCAACATTCATTCTAGACGGTAAGAGTCTCACTTTGCTCTCAAAATTCACAAAAAAGTTT
>JBAPNE010000267.1:0-10981 GCA_049278975.1 Candidatus Kryptoniota bacterium | reverse complement strand
ATAATAAAGTCAATGGATATGCTCCAGAGACCCACATAGTCGATAATCAATCGAGAAGGCTTTTCGCGAAAATATCTTCTTCCGATAGGTTTGCGTTTTTTGATTAATCGGGCGCTGGCTAATCAGCGGCTCAAGCTGACGGAAAGAGTGCGCGTGGATTTTACCGCGTGTAAAATTTTGTGACAAAATTCAAAAGGTGGTGGCCCGCGCGGCAATAGTACATTTTGAAAGTATCTATTACCGCGGCTTAGCCGCCAACCGTTCGGCCACAATTGCACTAAATCAAAAAACGAAAGGACGTTAAGATGAAGTATCGACCAGTTATCGAAAAAGCAAAAAAGGATATAATAATTTTACATCTGTTATTCGTTCTTGTATTTCTTGTACAAATAAAAGGCTACGCCAATGGCGGTGTTATGAACGGTAGCGGCACAAGTGGCAGTCCATATTTAGTTCAAGATTATGCCGACCTAAGAGCTATAGGTACTGGCAGTTATACTCTCTCAGCGATTTACCGTCTTGCCAACGATATTGACGCTTCAGCTTCAGATACTGCAAACGGTGGAACCGGATTTTCGCCCATAGGCAGCCTCTCGCCTTCATATCTGCCATTTATCGGAACGTTCCATGGCAGTGGGCATGTGATAAAAAATCTTTATATCAATAATCCTGTAAGCAATTATATCGGGCTTTTCGGATATTCAGGGGCAATAATCGATAGTTTGGGAGTAACAAACGGAATTTTTATTGGCGGCAGTTATGTCGGCGGAGTTGCTGGGTACAATTTCGGATCAATAATCAATTGCTATGCGACTGGCAGAGATAGCAGCAGCGATGTATGTGTCGGCGGTATTGCGGGAACAAATAATAATTATGGAACGATTTCTCAATGTTACTCGACCGCAAGCATATCCGGTTTTAATAAAGTCGGCGGTATTGTAGGAGAGAACGATAATACAATAACCAACTGCTACGAAACCGGTAATGTGAATGGCAGCACGTGGGTCGGCGGTATCGCGGGGTATAATAGCGATACGATCAGTTACTGTTATGAAATTGGATACATTTATAATAATAATAACAATGCCTTGGCTGGTGGTGTAGTGGGATATAATCCCGGCGGCATTACACTGTGTTACTGGAATACGCAAACTTCAGGAGATACTTCAGGATGTTCAGGAATTCCCAATAGCGCAAGTTCTGGAACCGGCCTGACGACAGCACAGATGAAACAATCATCCTCCTTCAGCGGATGGAATTTTACGACGATATGGTCTATTGGTTCAACCATCAATAACGGTTTTCCGTATCTTGGTTCGAATATACCGACATCGGTTGAAAAAGGAATAAATAGTTTTGCACCTAAAACATTTTCTCTTCTACAAAATTTTCCCAATCCTTTTAACCCATCAACCACGATACGCTACCAGTTGCCTGCGAATTGTTTCGCGACACTGAGGGTTTACGATGTGCTCGGGAGGGAAATCAAGACTTTGATCAATGAGAAACAGATTGCTGGGGATCACTCCGTAACTTTCAACGCGAGCAACTTGCCGAGTGGAGTCTACTTCTATCGCCTGACATCCCCGGGCATCAATCAGGTCAAGAAGATGCTTGTCACGAAGTAGGAATTCGGGATAGTGTCACGATTTCAAAAGAGTCCCGTCGAAAGGCGGGACTCTTTGTTGTTTCAACTTTGGAATTGCCCGCGAGTCGATTAGGTGTTTCATCCGGAACTGAACTATATTTTTATGAATCAACCGGGGAATGATATGTTTCGTTTATTGATGGGATCGGTAGAGGAAATTTATTCTCTGGAATATCATATCACATACAAGATATGGGTGTAATGGTATGTCGCCTAACCAAATCATAACGACAGCGGGTACCAGTCTATACTACTCTATACTTGTCTAACCAAATTCTAACCAGTCCTCGTTCAAAATGTGCTAAATGTTACCGTGACGATAAAAGAAAGTGCCCGAATCGATTTGAATTCGAGCACTTTGTGAAAGTCAAGTCGGCGTATACTGATTCAGGGTCTAGTGGCCGCAAGGTTGTGCAGGTTCGGGTCCTGTCCTGGGCATGGGGCATTATATTATTTGCCTAATTTGCCTTCCGTCAATTCGTGAGAACGATCTTTAACTCCCCTTGCATCATTTTTTGACACTTCCTACATTTATTCTACTTATTTCGTAAAGCTTGTTCTTCAAAAGAATTAAAGGAGGGAGTATGAAACAAATCAGAAGGAGATTTCAAATCAAAAATCCTCAGCGTGGAGAAGAGTCTTTTGCATCTCTCGGAAAAGGTGTGATTTTAGTATTGTCAGCATTATTGGCAACAGGGTGCTCTTCACTGATACTCAAGCCAGCTGACTTTTCGTGGCCTATTGAAGCTGAGTTGAATGTCGATACGCTGGGAGTGATACAAGAAAGTCGGTACAGTATTGTTTTGAATGTTAAGCCTTTGTTGTATGAGGAAACGAAAGATTCGGTCAACGTAAAAGGCGATACAATTAATGTCATCCGAGATGCTCGTGGATTTTATTTCTTTACCGGGCCACAGTTTAAAAACGTCTATGTGTTCCGACAGTCTGATGGTGGTCTCAAACTTGAGAAGAAAATTCAAGTTTCAAAAGATGGGATGTCGTTTCCCGCATTCAATCAGCGTGTCTCTTATATTGAATTAATCAATGGCAGTGACAAACCCATTATGCTTACAAAAGACGGAATCCAGGAGGAGAAAAAATGAAACATCTAGTGAGTGCCTTGAGTGTCATTTGTGTTTTTGTGTCTGTTTTTGTCGCTTCCTCACAAAGCGGGGTAGCTCAATTAAAGTCAGATTACGCGGTCGTAAAATCATTTGAATCAAAATACAATGACATAAAGGAATCGATAAAACAAGCAACAACTGTTCAGGAATGTGCGGCGGTGAATGCTAATATCGATGACCTGGAAAAGGAATTTGGCGCAGACACTGTGCTGCTAAATAACGCACTGTTCCCCGATAAGTACGACAACTGGATCAGTGAGCTTCGTGTCGAACTCCGTCTCTCGCAGGATAAGTTGGGCATCATCGAATCTCAAGTGTCACGCATTACGGAGTTAGAAGAGCAAGTTCGTACGCTGTCCGGAAAGATTGACAGCATTGCAAACGAGAACAACAATCTAATTGCGTCGCTAAATGTAATGTCGTCTGCATTGGCAAAGGACACAAAGACGCTCGATTCGCTTAAGAATATCGTTGCAAGACTTAGACAAGGTCTTAGAGATCGGGATGCTGCAATATTAGCTATGACGGATAGCTTATTTGTGCAGTATGGAACAAACGTTGCGGGACTTCCCGAGCAGCAAAAGAAAATGCTGGTTGAAAAAATGCAACGTTACAATGTGGTTGCTAATATCAAAGAATCGGCCGAACAAAATATTCAATTTTTGGAATCAACAGAATTGGGAAGCAAGGATATTCTCAGCATAGTTAAAGACCAGCACCATTTTGATTCGTATTGGAAGGGACTTGGTCCGAAACTTTCTAGTCTTTATGTTGGAAGGAAAGAGAAGGATAAAGAAGTTTCCTCAATCGATTCCGTAATTTCGGAATGGGGAATAAAGGCTGATTCAACACTATGGGCAAGCTTAAATAACGAATTCGCGAGCAAACAAATAACTGTTGAGCCGTTTCATAACGCGAATGAATTTGTGTCAAACCTAAGCGATTATTTCGATCAGCAAGGTGGTGACTCAAAAGCTTCGGATGCGAAAAAGGCTGATCGGCTCAACCATTTCCTCAACGACGTTTGGAATCCAGGTCTTGGTTCGCAGGAGTTGCCCGCCCTTGTCGATGATGGGATCATATCAAAGGATCAGCAGACCCAATTACAAACTAAACTCGCATCGTGGGAAGCGTCTGTAAAACCGTCCTACACACTTCTCTACGCGGCGATAGTTATCGTGGTTGTATTGGTTATCGTGGCTGTTTTGTATGGGAGACGGAAGAAACCACAAGAGCCACAACCTAATCCAGTAGCATAGACCATGTTGTATTGATGGTGAAAAACGGCGGATTCAATTCCGCCGTTTTTTTGCCGCACAATTTGGGGACACCTTGAAATTTAGCCTTGCCCGATTTTTAAATTCCTCTGTGCGGAAGACGATAGGAAATTTAACCATTAGCAAAAACTATAGAACGGTTCTATTCAATCGTTAACCATGATGATGAATAAGAAAGAAAATCATGTTGCGAGGGATGGAGTGTTTCAAGTGGGGCTTTTATATTACGTTATGATTTCCTGAAAAATGCTGAATGTTAGGGAGGATCAATAGCGAAACGATGTGAAGACGGCGTAAGAAAAATTTCAGCGCATAAGCATTCCATGAAAAATATTTACGCAAATCGGGAAGGAGCCGAATTTCTACGGTTGCAACTGCGTCGCCGGGTCAGAGAGAATGGAATAATGAAATGAAAAAGGAATTTCTAAAACAAACGCATAGAAGATTAAATATTTTGACAGGCGAATGGATGCTTGTTTCGCCTGGTCGACTGAAGAGACCATGGTTAGGAAAAATTGAGAAATTACCTTCGACAGTTCTACGGAAATATGATCCGAAATGCTATTTGTGCCCCGGCAACGAGCGTGCAAAAGGTGAAAAGAATCCTGGCTATAAAAATACATTCGTGTTCGATAACGACTTTGGTGCGTTAACACATGACATGCAGAAATTTATTATTGATGAAAATAAATTGATACGAGCCGAAGGCGAAAAAGGTATATGTCGTGTCGTGTGTTTTTCTCCGCGGCATGATTTGACCCTCGCAGAGATGAGCACAAAAGAAATCGGGAGAGTCGTCAATGTGTGGAAAAACGAATACGTTAATCTTGGGAAATTAGCAGATGTGAATTATGTTCAGATATTCGAAAATAAAGGAGAACTGATGGGGTGCAGCAACCCGCACCCTCATTGTCAAATCTGGGCGGAAAGCTCGATACCAATTGAGCCTGCAAAAGAAGCGAGACAAATTGAAGAATATAGAAATCGTACAGGTAAATGTATTCTGTGCGAGTATGTCTCGTTAGAATTGAAAGAAAAGGATAGAATAATTTTTGAAACCGAGCAATATGTTGTTATGGTTCCTTTCTGGGCGACGTGGCCATTTGAAGTGATGATTGTTCCTAGAAGTCATGTGCCGAGTCTTGCCGTTATGACGAAAGTGGAGCGAGATGATTTTGCCGTTGCAATGAAAAATATCGTGGTTCGTTATGACAATTTGTTCGAAACATCATTTCCTTACTCCTCAGGAATTCATCAGGCACCGACTGACAAAAAAACTCATAACGAGTGGCATCTTCATATGCATTTTTATCCGCCGCTATTAAGATCAGCTTCAGTTAAGAAATTTATGGTCGGGTATGAAATGCTCGCCAACCCTCAGCGTGACATAACACCCGAAACCGCTGCAGAAAAACTTCGTGAAATGTCAGAAGTCCATTACAAAAGTCAAAAGTGAGGAATGTGTAGATTTAGGTCTGACTTTTAAAGTGCGTCTTCATCTTTTGATTTTCTTTGATGTACTTATTCCTTGAATGCAGAGGACTCATGTTCTTGATTTTCTATTGCATCACAATTATATTTTTAGGTCTAGTGCGGGAATAGCTCAGTTGGTAGAGCGCAACCTTGCCAAGGTTGATGTCGCGGGTTCGAGTCCCGTTTCCCGCTCAACGTGCGTGATTTAATTCTGTAAATCACGGTAATTGAATGATATTTATAAGGTGGCGACGTACCCAAGTGGTAAGGGAGAGGTCTGCAAAACCTTTATGCGGCGGTTCGAATCCGCCCGTCGCCTCGCGTGATGCCCCCGTCCTCTTGCCCTAAAGGGTTCCAGTGAACCTTCGTAACTATCTTGGAGATCATTTATTATGAAAACCGTTTTAGTTGTCGATGACGAAAAGGACATCGTCCAACTTATTCGCTATAACCTTGAGCGTGAAGGCTTCAAGGTTGAATCTGCATTGGATGGTAATGAAGCGCTGAAAAAGGCAAGCGACACAAAACCGGATGTGATTCTACTCGACATCATGCTGCCCGGGAAAGATGGCTATGAAGTTATTAAGTCTCTGAATCAAAATGAGAAGACATCGAGAATACCTGTTATCTTTCTGACTGCTAAGAGCGCAGAGTTTGACGAAGTGTTAGGTCTTGAACTTGGAGCGGATGATTATATCGTAAAGCCGATAAGCCCGCGCAAACTTATTTCCCGGATTCGGGCCGTTTTGAGAAGAGCGGAAGGTGTTAAGACAGAAGAGGGAAAGAATATCGATTATGGAAAAGTCGTGATCGACAGGGAAAGCTATATGGTAAAGATTGGCGGTGAGCAGATATTCTTCCCACGAAAGGAATTTGAAATTCTCTACTATCTTGCTTCTCATGAGGGGAAAGTGATTTCGCGTGAAACGCTGCTAAGTAGAATATGGGGCACTGATGTTTATGTCGGTGATCGAACGGTTGATGTGCATATCCGGAAAATCAGAGAGAAACTTGGTGAACAAGCGAAGATGATCGAGACAATCAAAGGTGTTGGCTACAAGTTTAAGGCAGAATGATTAATCTTTTTTCGTCCTACAAATTAAAGATTATTGTCGCGATTTTTTGGGGAGTCCTTGTCTATGTTGCGCTTTTGCTTCTAGAGAACGGCTTTTCGCTAAATGTTTCGTTCAGTGAAGAGCACCTTGTCCTCGCTGGAATTGTCAGCACTGTTCTCGTTTATATCTTCGAAGAAATTTTCTTTGCATACAGTAAACGACAGACCAAAATTCTGAGCACTACAATCGATGCACTTCAACGCATCAGTGCCGGTGACTTATCCGTCCAACTTCCTGAGACGGGTTCGACTGAACTTAAGAGAGTCAGCGAGCTAACCAATCAAATAGTCGGCAACCTTAAAAAAGATATTGCGAAGCTTGAGAAATTGGAAAGAGTGAGGAGTGAATTTCTGGCAAATGTCTCTCATGAACTTCGGACACCAATCTTCAGTATCCAGGGGTTTATCGAAACGCTTATTGACGGTGCAATTGACGACCCGAAGGTCAACAGAGATTTCCTGCAAAAGGCTTATGAACATTCTGATCGCTTGAACAATCTTTTGAGTGATCTGATAGAGATCTCGCGGATAGAGAGCGGCGAAATGAGAATGAGCTTTAGATATTTTGACATTGCCGAATTTTTGAAAAGCGTCATCGATGAAATGAGACCCAAGGCAGAAAAAAAATCTCTGGAAATTATTTGCGATCTGAATTCGTCCACACAGTTTCCCGGGGAACACGAGGTGCTTGTGCTCGGGGACAAAGAAAGATTGAGACAGGTTTTTTATAATTTGATAGACAATTCGATAAAATACACCGACGGCGGTGGAAAAATTTGTGTCGGATTTGCTGAGATGCCAAACAACGTGCGAGTTTTTGTCAGAGACAATGGACGCGGAATAAACGAAGAACATGTTGCGAGAATTTTCGAAAGATTTTATAGAGTTGACAAGGACAGAAGTCGCAGCGTCGGCGGAACGGGACTCGGGCTTGCCATTGTTAAACACATTGTTGAGGCACATAAAAGCAAAGTTGAAGTCAAAAGCGAGTTCGGAAACGGTTCTGAATTCAGTTTTGTTTTGAAAAAGTAATCTTGATGTATAAAATACAAAACTCATTGTAGTATGAAGGAGGTAACAAATGCACAGACATTTTGAAGATTTACTTGAAGATCTTAGGTCTAATTTGATAAAAATGGGAAGTCTTGTTGATGAACAGTTAGATGTCGCTTTCCGGGCGTTGCAAGATGGAGACCTGAAGGAAACCGAGAAAGTCTATGAAAGCGAGAGAAAAGTAAATGAATTTGATAATCTGCTTGACAAACAGGTGGACGAGATCATGGCGCTGGAACAGCCGGTCGCAGGCGATTTGCGTTTGGTAGTTTCCGCAATAAAGATGAATCATGAGCTTGAAAGGATCGGCGACGTGGCGGTTAATATAGCCCAGCGTGTAAAACCCCTTTTGAATCACCAGGAGCTTGTCCGCATGACGAAAGTTCTTGAGATGGGGGATGTCGCACGCAAGATGGTACATGATAGCCTTGACGCGTTTATACATGGTGATGCGGAATTAGCGCGTAGGATATGCAAGGAAGACGACGTGGTTGACGAAATGAATCGGGCGAAATTTCATTTTGTAATAGAAGAAATGGAGAAGAACCCGAATTTAATAGAGCCGGGCGCGCACTTGGTCGTTGCATTGAAACACATCGAACGAATTGCCGATCATGCGACAAATATAGCAGAGGACGTCGTATTTCTCGTTGATGCCAAAGTCATAAAACACCACGCAGCTGATAATAGCTAAAATTCTTTAGGTGCAGGCAGTAGTTTATTGCTATTAACATTTCGGTTTTATAACTTACATCTAATCGTGCAAATAAATAATGCTATTTAAAAAAAGTCAAAACATCAAGCCTACCGTGTCGCCTGCCTCTGATGGACCGAGGCACGAAATAGCGGCTCATCTCCGGGCCGCCGATAAATACATTAAAGAAGGAAGATTAGCAGAAGCGAAAGAAGAACTCGATGAAGTAAGGGCGTTGGAGCCGAATAACGTATACGCATTGGCATTGGAGGAGCGCAGGCAAGTTATTGAAAATGCCGCGAAGCAACAGTCGGCGGCGCAGGAATCTGAGGAAGTTCCAGAAGCAGCAATTCCTGTAGAATCAGTTATTCAAGAAGAGACTCTCCCGCCAGTGCCGGAACCAAGAATCGATGAAGAAGCCTTAAGAACTGAGATTGAAAAGAGGCTTGAGAGTGAATATAGAAAAAAATTCACTGATGAAATAAGGAAAGCGGAACAACGGATCGCCGAAGCTCTTAAGAAAGAACGTGAGTGGCAGGAGGCTGAACGCGCGTCTTTGATTTCGAATCTCGAAAAAGAAAAGGAGAAATTCAGAAAAGAGATCGAGAAGGAATCAAAGCGTCAATTCGAAACTGAGGTTGGGAAAATGGAAGCGAGTTTCCGGCAGCAGCTTGCTGCCGAGCGAAAGAAGGCGGAAGAGGAAACTCGTGCCGAGATGAGCACGCTGTATGAGAAGTCGATGCTCGAATTGAAAGAGGCAGCTGTTAGGGAAAAACACGGGCTGTTGGAAAAAGAACGAAACGCCATCGATGAAAGCAAGAAGAAGATGGAAGAAGAGTTTCAAAAACAGCTTGCGATTGAGATGGCACAGGTAAAAGCGTCAACGATTGCCGAGCAGGAAAAAGAGCGAGCAAATCTTTCCGATGCTGCGAGAGCAAGACTTCAAAAAGAGTTTGAAGAAAAGTTAGACGCGGATAAGAAACGAATTGAAGAACAAATAAAGTCACAGCAGAGCGATCTTGAAAAACAATATCAAGAACGATACAGAAAGTTGGAAGCCGAAAACAAGAGTGAGCTTGGAAAACGGCTTGAGGAAATAAACATTAATGAGAAGAAGGAGCTTGAGCGCAGGCGTAATGAAATGCGCGAGCAATTCGAAGCCGAATACAGTGCCAGGCTCACGGCGGAGCTTGCCGCTCAACGAGAGAAGGTTGAAAAGCAAGTAGAGAAAGAACTGAAAGAACACCAGGCAATAATTGAAGTTGATAGAAAAAGGGTGGTAGAAGAAGAGCAATCGAAACTTGCCGAAACCCGTTCAGCAATTAATGTGGATTTGGAGAAGGAACTTGATAGAAGAGTTGCAGAGATAAAGAGTTCCATGGCGGCGGTATATGAACAGAAATTAAAATTGCTCGGAGTTAAACTACCTGATACACGTGAAGAAAAACTTCGTGTCTATATGACACGACTGAGAGAAGCTTGGGCTTCTCCACCTGTCACTTCGGAAGCGGCACGTGAACTTATGCAGATGCGGGACATTTTTGGTCTGTCTTTCGATGATCATATTCAATGCGAAGGTGAAATCAGGCTTCAGGTTTACGTTACCGAGGTTGAAAAAGAGATTCGGAAAGGACGGATAAAACCGAACGATGAAGGCAGTCTTGATAGTATCAAAGGCAAATTCCAGATAACTCCTGAAGAGTCGGTTAAGCTTGAGCCGCATATTCTTGCCGCCTTCCAGCGTGCGGTGATGAAAGCAGTAATTCTGGTAGTTGATGATGAAACTGGATTCTTAGAGGCTGTAAAAGCCGTCCTTGAGGGATTCGGATACAGCGTGCTGACGCGACAGAGCCCAAGTGAAGCCATGAAACTTCTCGAGACCACGAATGTCGATATGATTATTGCCGACGTTATGTTTTCTGGAACAGAAGGGGACGGCTTCTCATTTTATGAAAAGGTTCAAAAAGTTCCACATTTGAAAAAGGTACCTTTTATTTTGATGAGCGGGATGCACGAGAGCTTTTTTGTTCGAACCGGAATTAAGCTTGGCGTTGACAGTTATTTAACGAAGCCGATAGACCCCGATATGCTTGCGGCGGTCATTGAAGGCAAGCTGAAGAAATACAAGTCGCTGAGAGACGACGACTAAGTCCTGCTCTCAATTTTTTAATCTCTCCAAAGATATTGCAACTTAACAAAGTATTGACGGGCCGTTAGCCTAATTCCATATTCTTCCCCATATTTTTCGAGGCTATGGGTGGAACCAGCATAGAAAATTGTGAACGGGTTCAGTTTATAACTGAACAGCGGATCTATCTCAATTACTTTTGCGAATTGGTCATATTGTCCTATCAATCTAATGAATACCTTGTCACTGAACTGGTATATGGAAGCTATTCTTCCGATGTATCCATCATAAAACAGGTTGCCGCCGATAATATTTGACAGTCGTGACCTCGAGTAATCAATCGTTGCAGATAGCCTGTCGGTAGGCCTCAGGATGACCTCCGCGGTGATACTGTGGCCGCGGCCAAGTTCTGCTGTAGTTGCATCTCCGCGGTAAATGAACCTTCCGACAGATGCCGAGAGTGAAAATGT
>JBAPNE010000266.1:0-20177 GCA_049278975.1 Candidatus Kryptoniota bacterium | reverse complement strand
AGTCGTAGGTGTGAATTGAAGTTTGAATGCGTAAGGAAACAACCAACTATTGTTGTCGGGTTGCGCTTCTACCTCGAAATAGTAATCCCCGGCTACAAGACTGACCGAGGTGTCTATCCGACTCTTTGCGTTGCTGAATGTGATGGATCTGCGAGAGTAGCTTGCGTCAAAAATAGCAACACTTAACTGCGGCACCTCAATATTACTTAAGTCTATGTTAAGAGATCCAGTTGCTGCAAGATGGATGTCGTAGTCATCGTAATCGTCAGTAAAAGAGTTTGCTCCGCTTTGAACAGTAATCAAGCCGTAATACAGTGAGTCAAGTCCAACAGCGTATGACTGATTGAAGTACGTAGGCTCATCAAGTCCCTTCATTATTGTTGAAACTTGCTCGGGTTCATCGGTGTGAATCGCATCGACCAGAAATGTATCAGCACTGATATTGTAATAGTTATTAAGGTTTGCTTCCCACGCACCAACAACTCCATCTCCTGTTAACCCACCTGTTCCTATGACACAGGTGTAAACCAGATCCGAAGGGAGGTTCTTTCGATCTAATCCTACTATGTTGTCGCCTACAAAACCATTACAGTTGACATCGAGATTATGGAACCCAATCCCCGCAAGGTCATTTTCATTTCCTCCGAAAAGATAAACACCAGAATCACCATTCGAGTATGAATATCGTAAATCTCTTACGGCCTCAGAATAGCCATCTATGATTCCGAAAGTCCATTGATTGCTCCCTCCATGAGGTGTTCCGATTGTTAGCAGTTTCGCGACATGATGTTTTCCATCAGCCTGCCAGTTGGAGCTATTCTGAAGATATTCCCGCGCAGCTAATCCGCCCATACTGTGCCCCACCAAAACTACCTTCTCACTTCCTGTTTCTTTCAAGACATGTCGTATGGCAGATTGTATTGCCTTCCCTTGCTTGACAATTGCAGACTGGTTGCTTTCCACTGTATCATTATAAACGCTTCCGTTTGGATTGACATCAAAATTGACAGTATAGTAGTCGCCCAAGTTCAAGGTATCACGAGATGTGAAGTCACGAATGTCGGTTGTAAGTAAAGATGTTGTTAAATTGTCATCTTCATTTAAACAGAAGTCCATCTTGCCGCCGAAGGACCACCCATAGTTAGCCAATTGGGACAGTAACGTACTCCAAGTCTGGTCGCTACTGTTAAGACCATGAACAAAGATCAAAGGATAAGGAATGTGCCGACTGAAGATCAAGTTGTTTGTAATTGTCAGTTGCGAATTAGGCAAGTAAAAGGTATTGCTTTCATCGGATTCTTTAACCTCATTATACGGGTCCACCGTCCAGCCGACATAATAATTTCCCGGAGTCAACGATGCTGGTACTGGAACGATAATTTGCTTTTGTTCACTTGTTGAGCCAGCCGCGAGAGGCTCCACTGAGACACAGCCGATCCAATCACCATTTGAGATGGTAGTTGTGGTCGACAAGTAAAACGCAAGATGTGTCGAACCAGAATTTGCAGTTCCGGTGTTTTGCACAGTGGCAGTTATTGTCAACAATCCTCCTCGAGCAATTGCAGTTGGAGAGAAGCTGCCTGAAGGAACAACTAGATTCGGAAGTTGTGCATAGGAGAAGCCACAAAGAATTTGATTCAGTACGATAACACGCATCAATGTTTTTTTCATAATGCCTTCTTTATTCAGACGGTTTGCTGGTAGTCGAGCTTTAAGTAAGTATAAGGGCAAGACGAGATATTACAATAATGCTTATCCACGACGGGCAGCTTGCTAAGATCCCTCGTAAGGGAAGACGGTTGTTCGCGCGTCAAAGGTTCACGAAGACTTGTCGGTGGTTTCATAAGCGCTCCTGCAGCATCAATCGTCTTCTTGGAACTAATTTGAGATACAACTAGATACGATAGTCCAGCGGTGCCGCTTGGATTCTCTTTCGATGCGATCGTCGAAACAAGTTTTCCAATTTGGTCAAACTGGGACGGTGCAGGCGCAAAGAATCCGTGATAATTTTCACTGCCATCATACTCGACCACCAACAGGAAATAACTCCGTTGGAAGCCTATCGCAATATCAGAAACTGATTGCTGGACCCCTTTCTTAATCTTCTCTTTACAATACCTGTCTAGTTTTTCTTTTCTGTTCAATCTCAACGTAATTTTTGTCTGTTTCACTTGAACTGTTGTCGCGTTCTCTGGCTTGCCTTTTGGAAAGACAACTAGATCAATCTCTCTATTCCCAACGGCTGGAATTTCATGCCCCCGAACTCCTTGATGGATATCCAACTGCACATGGTCCCAGAAGCTCGGTGGGTAAAGAAGTTTCATAATGTCTGCCAATATTGGACGGGATAACAGCCAATTGATGAGATCATCTTCAGTGTAACTCAGGACATTCTTTTTGATTTCCATTTTGCTGATGGCGTTTTGTTTGTTCTATAGACAGGCGCTTGCTTAACTCACAATCCGAGTGAGGTAGCTGGTCATGCTCATTTTTTGTCCCTTTCAACTTTCGTTCTCACATTCTAAACATCCGTTAAAATGACCCCAAAAATTTAGTTGCCACTTAGACAAATGTCAACATGTGTAGCTTAACTATTTATTTCGCTTTTGAATTTCAACCTCATCAGTACAGAACGGATGTCGGAGGCGATATGTTTTGGTAGGCTTCAGTTACACATTGAGGTAAGCAAAGGTCTAAATCATCATGCATCGATCCGCGATCTCGATAATCTTCACGCGAGATCGACTCATCGAAGTGACCTACGTTACTCCTTCATTCCATTCTCCCCATTTTGGTGTTAAATTAAAAAATGATAACCGACAGCATAAAGAAAGACTTGAAGGAAATTTTCGGCAGGGAAAGGTTTCTCGATTCCATCGAAAACAGGATTGCGTATTCCTATGATGGTACGCCGATTCTAAGCTCGCTTCCGGATGCAATTGTGATTCCATCATCGGTAGAGCAAATTAGCAAACTGGTACAATTGGCGAATGAAGAAAACTTTTCCATCATACCACGTGGTTCGGGAACCGGACTTAGCGGCGGCTCAATACCAACAAAGAATTCAATCGTGCTCCTGATGAGTCAATGGGACAAAGTCATCGAACTTGACAAAAATAATATGACGGCTTGGGTGGAACCTGGAGTAATCACCGGGAAATTCCAGTCGCTTGTGGAATCGCAAGGGCTCTTTTATCCGCCTGATCCTGGCAGCTCGCAGATTTGTACTATCGGCGGAAATGTTGCTGAGAATGCGGGCGGTCTGCGCGGATTGAAATACGGCGTCACAAAAAATTATGTTTTAGGAATGGAAGTTGTCCTGCCGACCGGTGAAGTCATGCACATCGGTGGCAAGAACACGAAAGACGTCGCTGGTTATAATCTGAAGGATGTCTTAATCGGATCAGAAGGAACGCTCGGAATATTCACGAAAATTTTACTCAAGCTGATCCCAATGCCACCGTCGCACAAGACGATGCTTGCATTTTACGATTCGATTTACGAAGCCGCTGAAACAGTTTCAGCAATTACCGCAAAGAGAATCATGCCTGCCATGTTGGAGTTTCTCGATAATCCGACGATTCGTGCTGTCGAAGATTTCGCCCATCTTGGTCTCGATACAAATAGGGGCGCGCTGCTTCTGATCGAGGTTGATGGTGCGCTCTCCGCTGTTGATGAAGACGCTGCGGCAATAGAAATGGTCTGCAAAAATTCCGGCGCAAGCGATATCAAGATCGCAAAAGACGAAACTGAAAGTATGAAATTAAAAGCAGCCCGGAAGACGGCTTTTGCTGCGCTCGCTAGAATTCGGCCGACCACGATCCTTGAAGATGTAACTGTTCCACGAAGTGAGCTTCCTGTCATGGTTGAATTCATAAATGCCAGTGCGAAGAAACATGATATCCAAATCGGCACTTTCGGGCATGCAGGCGACGGAAATTTGCACCCGACGGGACTTACCGACGAGCGGGACAAGAATGAAATTGATAGAACGGGGAAGGCATTCGACGAAATTTTCAGAAAGGCGGTAGATCTCGGCGGAACGATTACCGGCGAACATGGCGTCGGTCTAGCGAAGAAACAATTTTTCGAAGAACTATATGATACGCCGTTCATTAGATTTATGCGGCAAACGAAAGAGATGTTGGACCCGAATTGCATTCTCAATCCGGATAAAATTATTTCTGTTCGTCCACGATGTGAAGGAGCGCTACCGAAAAGCAGGGAACAGATCGAGAAACTTTCAGGTAAGATGGACAATCCTTCGGAGGCATATTTTTGATCGCAACAATTTCCGATGACCTACTTACTCAGTGCATGCACTGCGGACTTTGTCTGCCGGTTTGTCCGACGTACGCATTAACCGGTTTGGAAATGAATTCGCCGAGGGGAAGGATCCGATTGATGAAAAATGTGGCGGACGGTTCGCTTCCTATTACCGATGCGTTTATGAACGAGATGTATTTCTGTCTTGACTGCCAGGCCTGTCAGACGGCATGTCCGGCAGGTGTGAAATATGGCGAGCTTGTTGAGTCTGCGCGTGATCTTGTAGAAAAGAAGAAGCATATCAGGCTGAAAACTTTTATTATAAGAAATATTGTTGAGAGAAGAAAAATTTTACGGTTTATCGCCGGCGCGACGAAGTTTTACCAAAATAGTTTTCTTGAAAAAATAATATTGGCATTTCTAAAAGGATTTTTCCCGTCGTTGCACGGGCGTGCTAAATTGATGCCTCGCATTTCTATCAAGCTTGCATTCGAGACGATTCCGGAAATAAATGAGCCAGCCGGATCTGTGCGCGGTACCGTCGCGGTCCTAACGGGTTGCGTTATGGATATTTTTTATGCCGATGTAAATCGTGATACTGTTGATGTCCTGCTGAAAAATGGCTGGCGTACTTTGATTCCGCGGGATCAGATTTGCTGCGGCTCGCTCGGCGGACACAACGGCGATGCCGAATATTCAAAACGACTGGCGAAGAAAAATATCGACGCTTTCGAAAAGTCGGGCGCGGATTATTATGTGATAAATTCGTCCGGATGCTGCGCGTTCATGAAACATTATGGTGGATTGCTCTCCGAAGATCAGAAATATTCCGAAAGAGCGAAAAATTTTAGTGCAAAAGTCAAAGACTTTTCGGAGTTCATTTACCTGACGGATTACAATAAGCCTCAATACAAGGTCAACCAGCCGACAGTGTACCATGAAGCATGTCATTTGGTTCATACTCAGAGGATCAGTGAAGAGCCGCGGTCCATTGTCAGGGAGATCGCGGGTGAGAATTTTCGTGAATTAAGCGAAGCGACTTGGTGCTGTGGAAGTGCCGGCATTTATAATGTGTTGCGATATGATGACGCTTCAAAACTTCTTGATCGAAAAATCGACAACATAAAAAAAAGTGGTGCCCGTCTGGTTGTGACAGGCAACCCCGGCTGTCTGGCTCAAATAAATTCGGGGATACAAAAAGAAAAGCTGGATATTGAAGTTCTACATCCCGCCACTATTTTGAACAGACTCTATAAGCTCGATGAGCTGGAATGATTCCTCTTAAGGACAAAAATCCATCTTACACTTTCCCTTTCGTCAATTATTTGCTCATCGCCGTGAACGTTGTAGCTTTTTTCTATGAACTTTCGCTCGGCAACCAGCTGCTAAACGATTTAATTGTCAAATATGGTTTAGTGCCACAGCGATATTTTTATTCCGTTTCGTATCACACACATTTCATAACCAGATATATTCCTTTCTTCACGTCGATGTTCCTTCATGGCGGATGGCTCCATATAATCGGCAATATGTGGTTCCTGTTTATATTTGGAGACAACGTCGAAGATGAACTCGGTCACGTAAATTACCTGGCATTTTATCTGCTTAGTGGTCTTGCCGCGGCCGTCGTTGAATTATTATCGAGCGTTGGATCTTCGGTGCCGACCATTGGAGCCAGCGGGGCGATCTCCGGGGTACTTGGTGCATATCTTGTAATGTTCCCGCGAGCAAAAGTTGTGATTCTCCTGCCAATTATTTTCTTCTTTGGTATTGTGGACATATCTGCATTCCTATTTATCGGATTCTGGTTCCTCATGCAATTTGTGAGTGGACTTCAAACTCTCGGGATCGACACGTCTGGCGGCATTGCATGGTGGGCGCACGTTGGCGGGTTCATTGCAGGAATCTTAATGGTGCCGATTCTCAGGAAGAAAAGATTTGCGAGATAGTACAAGAGAATTATTCTCTCGATTCTTTCGCTGTTTCCAGTTCCATGACGTGAATAAACTTTAATCTCGTTTTAATTCCTCTTTGCTTGCCAATGCAGCACGCGTTGTTTAATATTGATGTAAGGAGAGAGGAAATACTGCTTGTCATATAAAGAAAGCCCATTCGGCTGGCCAGGCATTCCGGCTCGCTGGACTTCAAGTGCAAAAAGCGGGATTGGCACCGCTTGTACTGGAGTCAGCACAACATGGTTCACTATATCGCACGGTATAGTAGACGAGATATATTATCCACGGATGGATCAGGCGATGATCCGCGATATGGGGCTTATCGTGACGGACGGCGCTGGGTTTTTTTCCGAAGAGAAAAGAGATACCGAGCATTCGATCGAACTTATCGAGCCTAATGTCCCTGCTTATATACTCACGAACAAATGTCTGGCTGGCCATTACCGGATTGAAAAAAGGATCATTACGGATCCGAGACGGCCGGTCGTACTCCAGAAGATCAAGTTCATTCCCCTGAAAGGATCGAATTATCACGTCTATGTGCTGCTGGCTCCACATATCGCAAACCATGGTGCAGGCAATACAGCATGGATTGGAAAAGTCAAGGGACATACAGCATTGATGGCAGCACGCGACGCATTTTCCCTGGCACTGGTTTCATCCGTCCCAATAGTTGCGGCCTCTGCAGGTTATGTCGGATATACTGATGGGTGGCAGGACCTTAAAGCAAATAAAAGGCTGACTCAGTTTTATCAACGAGCTGAAAATGGCAATGTAGCTTTAGTTGCGGAACTTGATCTAAAATCTTCAGACGAGGCAATACTTTCTCTTGGTTTTGCTGGAGCTATAAATGAGGCGGGGCATTACGCGCTCGTTTCACTTAACAATGGCTTTGAAGATTCACTGGAAGCCTATGCGAAATTCTGGAACGGATGGAACGGTAACCTGTGGTCACCAAAGCAGAAATCAAATCTATTCGATATGAGCAAAGTTGTGCTGAAGGAACACACGGGGATTGAAATGCGTGGAATCATTGCCAGCTTATCCATTCCATGGGGATTTGCGAAAGGGGACGACGATCTCGGCGGTTATCATCTCGTTTGGCCTCGAGACATGGTGGAGGCGGCAGGTGCGTTTGTCGCAATAGGTGCAAACGAAGAGGTGCGCCAGGCTTTGTCATATCTTGAAGCGACACAGGAAGCAGACGGACATTGGCCGCAAAATATGTGGATGGATGGCAAAGCTTATTGGAGCGGGATCCAGATGGACGAGACGGCGCTTCCAATTCTCCTCGTTGATCTTGCATGTAGATGGGGGGCTATCACCGATGAAGACGTCAGAGGGTACTGGCCCATGATGCGACGCGCTGCGAGGTTTGTTGTTGGGAACGGGCCGGTGAGTCAGCAAGATCGGTGGGAAGAAGACCCTGGATACACTCCGTTCACACTGGCTGCCGAGATAGCGAGTCTCGTCGTGGCGGCAGATTACGCGAAGAGATTCGAATCAGAAGCTCTCGCCACTTATCTGCTTGAAACCGCCGATACATGGAATTCTAATATTGAAAGATGGATATATGTTTCCGAAACGACTCTCGCGGAGAAACTTGATGTGGAGGGGTATTACGTACGCATTTCTCCTATCGACATCGCTGAAGCAGGTTCGCCGAAGGATGGATTTGTTCCCATAAAAAACAAGCCGCCGGAAAACTCGAATGTGAAGGCAACGCACATTATCAGTCCCGATGCTCTTGCTCTTGTTCGATTAGGCTTGCGGGACGGAAAAGACGTGCGCATCCAAAATACTCTGAAGGTGATTGACGAGATCTTGCGTGTCGATACTCCAGCCGGACCTTCATGGCACAGGTACAATGATGATGGTTATGGCGAGCATGAAGACGGCAGCCCATTTGACGGGACGGGGGTCGGGAGATTGTGGCCTCTGCTGAACGGCGAAAGAGCGCATTATGAACTTTCATGTGGGAACATTCCTGAAGCGAAGAAATCATTAAAGACCATGGAATCATTTGCCGGAGATGGCGGTCTATTTCCCGAGCAAGTTTGGGATTCGGCTGATATCCCGGAGAAGGAATTGTTTTTCGGCAAGCCATCCGGTTCGGCGATGCCGCTTGTTTGGGCTCATGCGGAATACATCAAACTCGTCCGTTCAATTGAGGAAGAAAAAGTCTTTGATTGCCCGCCGCAAACCGTAAAGAGATACATCAAGGAGGAGCACCAGGCTATTTATGCTTCCTGGAGATTCAGCCACAAGATTAGAAGGATAACTAAAGGCTTGAAGCTGAGAATAGAAGTGCTTGCTCCAGCTTTAGTTCATTGGTCCGTCGATGAATGGAAGAGTGTAGAGGATACGGCGACTAGTGACACGCACGTGGGTCTGCACATCGCCGACTTAGATGTATCCTTGTTGAACGCAGGCGCGAAAATTTTGTTTACATATTATTGGAGGGATTCGAATAGGTGGGAAGGAACTGATTTCTCGATCATAGTCGAATAAGGAGAAACAATGGAAATAGGTTTAATCGGGCTCGGCAAGATGGGTGCCAATATGGCTGAACGGCTTTTGAGAGGTGGACACAGCGTTATCGGATATGACCGCGACGAGCAAGCGGTTCGGAGAATTATTGCACAGGGGAATTTAGGAGCAGATTCCATAGCTGATCTCATCTCAAAATTAAACACTCCAAGAATAGTTTGGTTGATGGTCCCCGCTGGCAAACCTGTCGACGACACAATTGAAACACTTATTCCTAAATTAAAAAGCGGCGATATATTGATTGACGGCGGCAATTCATATTATAAAGATTCGATCCGCCGGGCGAAAAAACTTGCCGAGCATGGAATTAACATGATCGATGCGGGTGTAAGCGGTGGGATCTGGGGATTGAAAGAAGGATACAGCATCATGGTCGGCGGGGACAAAATTACGGTGGATTACGTCAAACCGATTTTTGAGGCGCTTGCTCCGGCGAAAGATATCGGCTGGGGACATGTCGGGCCGAATGGATCAGGACACTTTGTTAAGATGGTACACAACGGAATCGAATATGGTTTGATGCAGGCGTACGCGGAAGGGTTCGATTTGATGAAAAAGAAAACAGAATTTAAACTCGACCTCCATCAAGTCGCGGAAATTTGGAGATACGGGAGCGTCGTGAGGAGCTGGCTTCTTGATTTGACGGCTTCGGCATTGAAAGACGATCAAGAACTGAAGAAGATCGCGCCTTACGTTGCAGACTCTGGAGAAGGACGGTGGACTGCATTGGAAGCAATTGAACTTGGTGTCTCGCTTCCAATCATTGCTCAATCGCTCTACGAACGATTTGCAAGTCAGGACACTGAAGGATATGGAAACCGACTTCTTGCGATGATGCGTCATGAATTCGGCGGACACGCACTGAAAGGAGAGACAAAATAAAATGAACAGCAAAAAAATACCGCCATATTTATTCGTAATCATCGGAGGCACAGGTGACCTTGCTCGGAAAAAACTTCTTCCGGCAATTTGCCGGCTGTGGGGAAAAAACCTGTCGGAGTTCTATCTTATCGGCGCAGGAAGCGGGAAAAAGCACAACGATGATACATATCGCGATTTTGTGGCACACTCGCTCGAGGAAGAGGGCGTTGATATAAGCCATATCGACACGTTGGATTGGCTTTATTATCAAACTGTCGGCGGCGGTTCATTGGAAGAATACAAAACTCTTGCCGACCGCATTTTGCAATTGGAAGAGCAGCTTAAACTATCTGGCAATAGGGTTTTTTATCTTGCAGTTCCACCTTCTGTTTTTCCAAATGCGATCAAAAACATTGGTGAAGTCGGTCTAAACAAAAGCGGCGGTGAAATAAAACTTGTTGTCGAGAAACCTTTCGGGCAGGATCTGCAATCCGCGCGGGAACTGAACGGGCTGGTACACAAATATTTCGATGAATCACAAGTTTATCGCATCGATCATTATCTTGGAAAAGAAACTGTCCAGAATCTTTTAGCGTTTCGTTTCAGCAATGCAATGTTCGAATCGCTCTGGTCTCGAGACAGGATTGAGAGAGTTGAAATAACAGTTGCCGAGACACTCGGCCTCGAGCACCGGGCACGTTATTATGATAAAGTCGGTGCGCTGCGGGACATGATACAAAATCATCTTACTCAACTGCTTACTCTTGTCGCCATGGAAGTTCCGACGGCACTCGAAGCCGATGACGTGCGTCACGAGAAAGTGAAGGTGCTCCGTGCTCTTTCACCGATTTCAAGAAGCGACGCCGTCTGTGGCCAGTACACGCGCGGTGCAGTCGAAGGTAAAGAAGTCGTCGGATATTGTGAGGAAGAAGGAATCAACTGCAAGGATTCACACACCGAAACATATGCTGCTGTGAAATTGAACATTTCAAACTGGCGATGGCAGGGAGTTCCTTTTGTGCTTCGCACCGGGAAGAGAATGTTTAAAGAGGCGACTGAAATTGCAATAACTTTTCGTCGCCCTCCTGTTTCCATATTCAGGCAATTTTCTATAAAAGATATTCAGGCAAACAGACTTATCATCACGCTTCAACCGAACGAAGGTTTCGATTTATTCTTTAAAGTTAAGGAACCGGGCGAATCGTATAAACTTTCAACACAGAGTTTACATTTCGAATATTCTGAAATTTTCGGAAGGATACCGGACGCTTATGAAACGTTGCTCCTTGATGTGTTGAAGGGCGATCAGACTTTGTTTGTTCGTGCAGATGAAGTCGAAGCATCATGGGAGCTTTATACGCCGCTTTTGTCAAATCATCTTGAAGTTTACAAATACGCTTCCGGAACATGGGGGCCTGTTGAAGCGGAGCGGTTACTTGATGGTGAAAAATGGTGCACGATGTGAATATCGAGATAAAAGAATTTCACGACCTTGAAAAACTTAGTGTCGAGCTTGCGAAGGACATTGTCGATCTTATAAATAGAACTGTCCGGACAAGAAAACATTTTTCGATTGCGCTTTCGGGTGGCAGCACTCCGCAGACCCTCTATAAACTACTTGGTGGTACATACGGCAAATTTATTCCATGGAACTCAGTGGAAATTTTCTTTTGTGATGAGCGGTATGTCTCGCCTGAAGACAACCAGAGTAATTACCGGATGGTGAAGGAAAACTTGCTCGACTTAATTTCAATTCCGCAGAAAAATATCCATCCTATCCCGACTGATTATTCAAATCCAGAAGAAGCTGCTCAAACTTATGAAACGGAACTACGAAAATATTTTTCATCTGAAGGAGACACTTTTGATCTTGTCCTCCTCGGGATGGGGAAGGAGGGGCACACCGCTTCTTTATTTCCAGGTTCGCCGGCGCTTGATGAGAAGAAAAAGTGGGCGGCTGCTATTGAAGTCCAAGCGACTCCTTCAAAAAGGATAACGTTGACATTTCCAATTTTAAATCGCGCATCAGAGATTTATTTTATCATTTCAGGCGCTGACAAAGTGGAAGCGCTCGAGAAAGTGGCAAGACAATCTGCCAGTGGGATGGACGGACGAGCCGATTTCCATGTTTACCCAGCTTCCGGAATATTGCCGACAAACGGAAAGTTAGTTTGGTGGATTGATCAGACTGTTGCAGTCAGCTGAATTTCCTTCTGTTGGTCTAATCTTTAGCACTTATCCAAGGAATACCCGATTCTATCTATCTAATCGACCAATTCTGTGGAACTCTATTTAAACAATCATTTTGAAATACCGCATCAAATTTTTAGTATAATTGTAAACCATTCGGAAATTTTATAACTTCCCAAAAATCAATAAGTTAGAGCCTTGACTTTTGCCTCGCTTTTTGTTATTATTTTACGAATTTCAGCGGAGGTTTATTGGCAAAAAAAGAAAGAAGACCGATCATCTCCAAAGGGAGTTCAAAAATTTTGTACTCTCTTCCTCAGGATGATATTTTGCTTGCCGAGTTTCGCTCGGAAGTTGGAGTTGACGGCAAGAAGGTATTCAGAATAAAATCTCGACCGAAGATTGCAGTTGAGTTGCAAGCGTTCATCTTCGCTTATCTTGAGACTTATCAGATTCCTACTCATTTCTTCAGTCAGAACGGCGGCGAACTTTTTGTAAAACGTTTAAACATAATTCCTGTCGAAGTGACGGTCAGAAATTTTGCTTCGCAATCTTTTGCGAAACGGTTCAAGCACTTTAAGATGAAACAGCGGCTCGAGTTCCCGATCTTTGAATATCTTTTGAAAGACGACGTCGGAGAATTTTTCGTTACGGAGACTCATTTATATGCGCTGCAAATATTAACGCCTGATGAGTTCCGAACGATAAATCGGCTCGCAAGTAAGATCGATGCTGTGATGAAGAGTTTTCTTGAGAGGCGTGGGATGACACTTCTCGATATAACGATGAAGTTTGGTAAGTACAAAGGCGTGATAATGCTTGGAGATGAGATTTCTCCTGAGAATATAACTGCGATAGACAACATGACTGGTGAAGAAATTTCCATCGCGTCTGCGCGTGATTCGCGTGAAGCCTCGAAAAATTATCAGCTCGTTTACGACCGAATCCTTCCTTCCGCAAAGCACAAGGCTTAGTCCGAATGAATTTTTTCGGAATAGGCTTGTTTCCAAAACTAGCTCGTTATGGTACAGATGTCGTTGCAGTTGTTTTTATTTCATGCGTCGTAATGGTGCTGGTTTCTTTTTTTGGGATAGGCATTTCTCTTAAGCTCATCCTCGATATTACCACATTCCTCGTTGGAGGATTTACAATCTTTTTTTTTCGCGATCCTGATCGAGCACCGGAAATTTTAGGTGACGATGTTATTATCTCGCCGGCCGACGGCAAGGTGGTTTTCGCGGGCGAAGTAAAGGAGCCTGAATTTCTAAAAACGGGTGCGAAGATGGTCAGTATATTTATGTCGCCCGTAAATGTCCATGTTAATAGAATTCCGATGAACGGTACTGTCAAGTTTCTGAAATATATTAAAGGCGAATACATCGTGGCTTTCGATGAAAAGTCGAGCGACAGAAACGAGAGAATGCTAATAGGAATTGAGAATAAAGGTAACAGGATTTTGTTCAAGCAAATAGCAGGGTTTATTGCACGTAGAATTGTGTGCGAACTTTCGGAAAACCAAACTGTAAAAGTTGGCGACAGATTTGGCATGATTAAATTTGGGTCTCGTGTTGACGTAATACTTCCATTAAATTGTGATATGAAAGTGAAATTGAATGATAAAACTCTCGCAGGGAAAACTGTTATAGGAATGCTGCGAAATGAGTAGAAAAAGAAATCTCCATATCTCGCGAGCGGTCATACCGAGCTTCTTCACAATTATGAACATGTTTTCGGGGTTCATGTCTATTTTGTCTTCCGCCGACAGGGATTACGGTTCAGCCGCTTGGCTTATTTTACTGGCGGCGATATTCGATACCCTCGACGGTGTGATGGCACGGCTTACGAAAAGTTCAAGCGAGTTCGGTGTCGAGTTAGATTCGCTTTCGGATCTTGTATCATTCGGTGTCGCGCCAGCTTTCATGGTCTATAAGTTAGGGCTTCACTCTCTCGGACCGGTCGGAACACTTTCGAGCGCCATGCTTATGGTATTCGTCGGACTTCGCCTCGCGAGGTTCAACGTTCAGCTCGTCAGTTTTGATAAAGATTACTTCAGGGGATTGCCGATCCCATCAAGCGCAATAGTAATCAGCTCTTTTGTCTTGTTATATTTCGACAGAACATTCGGAATACTTAATCCAGACGCCGCACAATTTCTGCCGTTCATCGCGATTTCCCTCTCTCTTTTGATGGTGAGCACTGTCCGGTACGATACAATTCCGAAATTCAGTAAAAGGTCAATCAGGCTGCATCCTCTAAAATTTTCTGTGTTCATGATTGGAGTTATCATTATAGCTGTAACTTTGGGTAAAGCATTATTCTGGTTGTTCATAATTTACATAGTGGGCGGATTGATACGCTGGATAGTGGAACACATTAAAGCTCTTCTTTCTCAGCGGAGACGCGGCGAAGAAGAGGAAGATGTTGAGTTCAGTAGTTTCGATATTTAAATCGTTTAAGGTTAAGAGTTTTGATTTCGGCTCGGCCGAGTTAGGAGAAGAATTTGTTTAAGGCGAAAGTGAAGGTTACTCTGAAGAAGAAAATATTGGATCCCCAGGGGAAAGCGATAGAAAGCAGCTTGCACAATCTTGGGTTTTCAAAACTGAACGGAGTAAGAACCGGGAAAAATATAGAAATGTCGATTGATGAAGTGGATCTCGAGAGCGCGAAACATTTAGTTCAATCTGCGTGCAGAAAACTTTTGGCGAATCCAGTGACGGAGGATTACGAATACGAAATTTTCGATAAGTCAGGATCTCAGGTTGCATCCGGGAATGCAAGCGAACAACCTTCTTCGTCGAAGGCAGAACCTCGACCCGCCAGTACGATAAACGGCCGGGTTGCGGAGTCGGCAGGTTGATCGTGGCACACAAAGTTGGGGTCGTCGTATTTCCCGGATCGAATTGCGACAGGGATGCTTTCAGCGCATTCAGCAGTGTACTGAATCAAAACGTGGAATTCCTTTGGCACAAAAATACGAGTCTTGATGGAGTTGATATTGTCGTTCTTCCCGGCGGATTTTCTTACGGCGACTATCTACGTTCGGGTGCGATAGCGAGGTTTTCGCCGATCATGAACGAGGTGGTGAAGTTCGCGGAACGTGGCGGACTCGTTATGGGAATTTGCAACGGCTTTCAAGTTCTTGTGGAATCGGGATTGCTGCCGGGAGCTTTGCTGAGGAATGCGAATTTGAAATTCATATGCCGGCAAGTTTATTTGAGAACCGAAACCACGAAAACTCCTTTCACTTCAGCTTTAAAGCAGGGGCAGATTTTGAAGGTTCCTATTGCGCACGGCGACGGAAATTATTATGCCGATGATGATACACTGAAAATGTTGCAGGACAATGACCAAATTATATTTCGCTATTCAACGAGCGATGGCGAAATAACGAGAGAGTCTAATCCGAACGGTTCGATTCTCAATATTGCAGGCATAGTTAACAAAAACCGAAACGTTCTCGGAATGATGCCGCATCCGGAGCGCGCAAGCGAGCAGATACTCGGAAGTGCGAGTGGGGTTATGGTTTTGAAATCGGTTATCGAAAATCTTAATTGAATAGAAACGGAGACTAGGATGCTTGAAGATTTGAGTGTCGGTAAGATTATTTTGATCGCGTTGGTGCTTATAATTTTTTTTGGTGCCAAGAAAATTCCTGATTTTGCACAAAGCATTGGAAAAGGAATTAAGGAATTCAAAAAAGCGGTGAAGGATGTTCCGGAAGATTCCGAAAAGAAAGACGTAGATAAGAAGAGTTAAATAGTTCAAACTAAGAGCCTGAAAACCTTTCGAAATTTTTTTCGAATTGCGGAAGCCCCCCTGTGTCCCCTTTTCAAACGGAGGTCCAGGGGGATTTGAATATAGACTCGGAAATTTTAAATTGATGCAGTTGTCTTGCGTGGAAATATTGAATTGCGCAGTGGATTCCTAAAAAATGTTTTGTAAAAATAAAAATATAAAGAAGTCCTGCAAAGCGGGGCTTTGGAGTTCGAAAGATGCTTGAAGATTTAAGTATCGGAAAAATTCTCTTGATTGTCTTGGTGATTTTGCTTTTCTTCGGTCCAAAGAAAATACCGGATATTGCGCAATCACTCGGCAAAGGAATAAGGGAATTTAAGAAAGCGATGCGAGATGTGTCGGATGAGATTCAGAAACCCGTTAACGAAGAGCCCAAAAATCAATCTGCGCCGCCGAAGATGATTCAAAATTCCTCTCCACAAAATAGTAGAACAGATTCATCCACAGGGTCCCAACCTCAGTCGGGACAATCGACAACCGAAACAAAGTCTTAAAAGATATTGCCTGACACATATCTGAATTTTCGGAAACGGCTCCTTAACGGAGAAGCCACATGCAAAAAAAATATTGAATCATTTCTCGATCGGGCAAAATCCAAATCAAGTCTGAACATATTTCTGCAGCTTTACGACGAATCGCTAGAAGCTGCAGACCGGGTCGATGCAAAAGTGAAAGCCGGAACGGCTGGAAAGCTTGCCGGTTTAGTCCTTGGCGTAAAAGACGTAATCGCCATCAAGGATAAACGGCTAACATGCGGGTCGAAGATACTATCTGATTTCGTGTCACTCTATGATGCCAGCGTGATAGAGCGCCTGCAGAATGAGGACGTCATCATTATCGGCAAAACCAACATGGATGAGTTTGCAATGGGCTCCTCGACCGAGTACAGTGCTTATGGGCCTGTCCTGAATCCCGTCGATACTTCTCGTGTTCCCGGCGGGTCGAGCGGCGGAAGTGCATCCGCTGTAGCTGCTGAGTTGTGCCATATTGCGCTCGGCACCGACACAGGCGGATCCATTAGACAGCCGGCTTCGTTTTGCGGTGTCGTAGGTTTGAAGCCGACTTACGGTAGAGTGTCGCGATACGGGCTTGTTGCATTCGCTTCTTCGTTCGACGTAATCGGGCCTTTTGCTAATTCTGTGTACGACATAGCGCTTATTCTTGAAGTCCTTGCCGGACATGACGAGCGCGACTCGACTTCCGCAGAAAAGGCAGTACCATCATATACTTCCTTCTTGGATAGAGACGTGAAGAAGTTTAAAGTGGGAATAGCGAAGGAGGCCCTGAGCGCGGGGGTTGACGATGAAGTTCAATCTGCTATCGAGAAACAGATTGACAATCTCCGTTTTGCCGGCGTTGAGATAAAAGAAATTTCATTGCCCCATCTTGATTACACAATTCCGGCCTATTATATCCTTGCTACTGCTGAAGCTTCGTCGAACCTTGAAAGATATGATGGTGCGAGATATGGACATAGAGCGAAAACTGTTGAAGAGCTTGAAGAAATGTATGTCGGCTCGCGCACCGAAGGATTCGGTCCGGAAGTGAAAAGAAGGATTATGCTGGGAACGTTTGTTCTGTCTGCGGGATATTACGACGCATATTATCGCAAGGCACAAAAAGTCCGCAGACTCATCAAGCAAGATTTCGACGAAGTCTTTAAAAGAGTTGACGCCATAATAACTCCGACGGCGCCGACAACTGCCTTCAAGATTGGCGAAAAGACTTCGGACCCTCTTCAAATGTATCTCTCGGATATTTTTACCGTCTCAGCAAATTTAGCGGGCATTCCGGGCATCTCGGTGCCGATAGGAAAAGATTCAAAGTCGCTGCCGATTGGCTTGCAGTTGATGGGAAGACAATTTGAGGAAGAGACGATTTTAACTTTAGCAAATTTTGTTGAACGGTCTGTAAAAAGTTAAGAGAGAATTACGATGAGTATTTTCGTTGACAAATCCACGCGGCTTGTTGTTCAAGGAATTACCGGCGGTGAAGGATCTTTCCATGCCGGTCAAATGATTGAATATGGTACAAAAGTGGTTGCTGGCGTGACCCCCGGTAAAGGTGGTACAAGACATTTGGAAGTTCCTGTCTTCAATACTGTTGCAGAAGCCGTCGAAAAAGAAGGAGCTAATACGTCCATTATTTTTGTTCCGGCCGCGTTTGCAGCCGATGCGATTGTTGAAGCGGCAGATGCCGGTGTTCGATTGATCGTTTGTATCACCGAAGGAATTCCCATTCGTGATATGATTGGAGTTTATGATTACCTGAAAAAAAAGGATGTCCGAGTGGTTGGACCGAATTGTCCTGGCGTTATTTCTCCAGGGAAAGCTAAGGTTGGAATAATGCCCGGTTTCATCCACAGGCAGGGAACTGTGGGACTAATTTCACGCAGTGGTACACTGACATACGAAGCAGTCGCGCAAGTCACCGCAAAAGGTTTCGGGCAATCCACTTGCGTTGGAATCGGCGGTGATCCGGTGATTGGAACGAAATTTATAGATGCTCTTAAACTTTTTAAAGACGATGATCAGACTGAAGCTGTCGTGATGATTGGCGAGATCGGTGGAACTGCGGAGGAAGAAGCCTCAGATTATATCAAGAACAATTTTGGCAAACCGGTCATTGGGTTCATTGCCGGACGGACGGCTCCGCCGGGAAGAAGAATGGGGCATGCAGGCGCGATTATTTCTGGCGGACATGGAACAGCAGACGAGAAGATGGCTGCTATGAAGAAAGCAGGAATTATCGTGGTAGAAAGCCCGGCTTTAATCGGCGAAGCAGTCGTGAAAGTTCTTGGGAAGAAATCGAAAAAGAGAGAAAGCTTTGTTGTGCCGAAGAAACTGAGGAATAAAAATAGAAATAAAGTGCGGAATTCCTCTGCGAGCAAAAAGAATAGGAAGTAAAACTCAAAGCTTTGAATATGAAGTCTACGATTTAAAATTGAGAAACGAGAATTGATTAAAATGAGTCGCACACTTGCAATATTAAAACCTGATTGTGTTAGAAGAAACCTCATCGGAGAGGTCATCGCAAGAATGCAGAAGGTGAATTTTAGAATAGCCGGAATGAAGATGGTACGGCTCACGAAGGAAACGGCGGAGGAATTTTACGCGGTCCACAGGCAGCGTCCGTTTTATAACGACCTTGTGCAGTTCATGACCTCCGGCGCTTGTGTTCCGATGGTTTTAGAAAAAGAAAATGCGTTCGAAGAATTCAGGAAATTTATCGGTGCCACCGATCCAAAAGAAGCAGCGCCCGGCACTATCCGCCGCGACTTTGCCGAAAACAAACAAGAAAATATTGTCCATGGCTCCGATTCACCTGAAAATGCCGAGAGAGAAATATCCTTCTTTTTCTCAGAACGCGAGTTAGTTGAACTCCATTAGAATTGCCTCTCAAAAAGCTAAATACGCTCGGCACAAAATTACTTTATAAAAATCCGTACTGGGAATACAAACTGGACAGCTACATGCTCCCCGATGGGAAAGCCGGGGAGTACCATTATGTCCACAGCCGCGGCTCGGCGATGGTTGTGCCCATCGATCATGACGGCAAAATAATTCTTGTCAAACAGTTTCGGTATTTATGGCAAAGAGAAAGCATCGAGTTCCCATCAGGCGGGATAAAGGACAAAGACTTGCTCATCACCGCCAAAAATGAGTTTGCTGAGGAAGCGAATCTTGCTGCGGTGGATTGGAAGCTTGTTGGTGAATATAATCCCTTCAACGGTGTTACTGATGAAGTTGCAACGGTTTTCATCGCGACCGATTTAAGTCATGCTAATAAAGAAAAAGATGCTTCTGAAGAATTTGAGTTGATTAAGATGACCGCTTCCGAACTTCAGGCGGTTATTGACAAAGGTGAAATCTGGGATGGTATGACGCTTGCGGCTTGGACGCTCGCGAAACCTGCTGTCCTTGATTACCTGGGGAAAATAGAAAGAGAGAAGTGAACGCAGAGCCACGAAGATGAAAACGCACAAAAAATACCTGTCCCCATTTTTCATCTATGCTTTTGTTTTCTTGTGCATTTTTACTTCATGGATGCCTGTATTTTCACAAGAGGTTCCACATCATCATGTCCCGGCACAGCGGGATACAACTCAACATACGGTAGTTCCACGTGATACTGTTAGCCGTGTTTCGGCAGGGCGCGATACAACAAAGTTTGGCAGGCTGGTAAATCCGGTTTTCATGTCCGGCGCCATTGTGAATGAACCTTCTTACTCGATTTCCGACTCGGAAATTATGTGGAACGATTACACCTACTCCGCAGAGGTCTTGAGAAAAATTCCAGGTTCATTTTTAGCGGACATGGCACAGCCCGGAGATCCATCGGAATTGTATTTTGACGGACTCGGCAGTGATTACACAAAATATTTATTAGATGGAGTTGAGCTGAATGAGCCGACATCTTCCTCGATGAGTCTGTACCATGTTCCAATGGAATTTGTCAACGATGTTGAATACATAGACGCGCTGCGGGCACCGATTTACCAATTTAATGCGACCGGCGGCTTGATAAATTTCCAAACTCAATCATACAGCGAAGCACAGC
>JBAPNE010000265.1:0-7310 GCA_049278975.1 Candidatus Kryptoniota bacterium | reverse complement strand
CTGCCATGCGATTCACCCGCGGTAAGAAGTCTAAGCATTCTTAATTCGAATTATGCAGATTGATTCTGACTTTACTATGTTTGCGTCCATACAAAACATAAATTACTAATCCGACAATCAGCCATATTATCAATCGCAGCCATGTATCAAGCGGCAGACTCAGCATCAATAGTGCTGAAACAAGTATTCCCATTATCGGTACGAACGGAACCCACGGCGTCTTGAACGGGCGTGGTATATCCGGCTTACGCCGTCGTAGAATCCAGACTCCAGCGCTAACAATTACGAAGGCGAGGAGCGTGCCGATGCTTACCAATTCACCGAGGATATCGATTGGAAGTGCTGCGGCAAAAACTGCGACGAAAATTCCGACTGCGATGGTGGAAATCCATGGTGTACGAAATTTCGGATGGACCTTGCTCGCCCACTTCGGCAGTAAGCCGTCGTTAGACATCGAATAGAAAACACGGGATTGCCCGAGCAACATAACCAACATCACTGTCGCAAGGCCGAAGATTGCGCCGATTTTTACAAGGAAACTTCCCCACCTGACGCCGGTTGCATCTATGCCGACCGCGACTGGATCCGAAACGTTCAGACTTGTGTATGGAACTATGGCAGTCAAGATTCCGGAGACAAGTATATAAAGGATCGTACAAATCAATAATGAGCCCATGATGCCGATCGGCATATCCTTCTGCGGGTTTTTCGCTTCTTGTGCTGCAGTAGAAACTGCATCGAAACCGATGTAAGCAAAAAAGATCACACTGGCTGCCCTCGCGATTCCTGACCAGCCGTACTTGCCAAACTCGCCTGTGTTCGTCGGAATGAATTGTTTCCAATTCACTTTTATCGTTGTGTCGGGATGCTGGATGACAAATGCTCCGGCGATAGCGATGAAGACGAGCACGATGGCAACTTTTATTATGACGATTGCCGAATTGAAATTCGCGGACTCTTTTATTCCGATGACCAATATCGTGGTCACAAATAGAATTGCGATTGCCGCAAGAAGATTGAATTGCGCGGTGAGATGCGGCAGCGACATCGGGTCGATATGGAGAGTAGTAAGCGAGGCGCTGACGCGTGCGAGCCGTTCCCAGTGGCCGTTGAACTGTACCATCATCTCGCCGTGAGCGCCTGATAATTGCGGCGGAAGATATATCCCGAAGTCTTGGAGAAAACTCAGAACGTAACCGCTCCAGCCGGAGGCGACGGTTGCAGCGCCGAAGGCATATTCCAATATCAAGTCCCATCCGATTATCCATGCAAAAATTTCACCGAGCGTCGCATAGCCATAGGTGTACGCCGACCCTGCAATTGGAATGAGTGACGCGAACTCGGCGTAACACAATCCCGCGAATAAACATGCGATGCCAGCGAGCACGAACGATAGAACAATTGCCGGACCAGCATATTTTGCGGCAGCGGCTCCGGTCAGCACAAATATCCCTGCGCCGATAATTGCACCGATGCCGAGAGTCGTAAGATTTAGCGCACCTAATGAGCGCTTTAGTCCGTGCTCGGTGTCGGTAGTCTCTTTAAGAATGGAGTCTATGGGCTTTGTAGAAAGAAGCTCTGAAGACATTATTCCTCCGGTTTGTCAGCCAAAGGCTGATGGCGCGCCTCTGGCGCAGTGAATTGTAAATTGAGAATTGGGGGTCGGAAATTCATACCGAGAATCCCGAATGCGGGAAATGTTTCGACAGGTTTAATATGAAGATCTGTTTAAAGTTATATTGCAAAACTGTCATGGCTGTTGATTCCCAGGAAGGTGTATTCTCGGAACGAAGCTGAAGAAGGATTTTTACCATTGAAACAAAAAATATAACCTCAGTTGCTGAGAATCAAGATTTCTTGAAACTTAAACATGGAATAATGCGATTTTGTGAATTGCTCGCTTACTTCGGTCTCTTGTATTATTTTTTATTAAACAAATACGATGGTGCACAATTCAGGAAATTAAAAGGAGGTACTATAAAGTGTTTATCGGACATTATGGGGTAGGTTTAGCGGCGAAAAAGATTGATGGCAGACCTTCGCTGGGGACACTTTTTTTAGCGGCACAATTTCTTGACATACTCTGGCCTGTTTTCATAATTCTCGGAGTGGAAAAAGTTGAGATAGAATCTGTGTCCAAACAATTTTTGACGCTTCACTTTACCTCGTACCCCTATTCTCACAGTTTGGCGGCAGCAATATTCTGGTCTATTGTGTTCGGAGCGGTTTATTATTTAATTAAAAAGAATTTCAAGGTATCCATGATACTTGGCTGTCTCGTTTTCAGTCATTGGGTTTTGGATCTTATCGTCCATGTACCCGATCTTCAGTTGGTTCCTGGAATCGGCGCAAGAGTTGGCCTGGGATTATGGAACTCGACAACCATGACCATCATAGTCGAAGGCTTGATTTTCGTCGTCGGAATATTTCTTTACCTTAGTTCCTCGAAAGTACAAAATCTGCGAGGAAGTATCGCGTTATGGAGTTTAATTATTTTCCTGGCGTTCGTTTATATCATTAATCTGATCGGTCCGCCACCGCCATCCGTGAAGGCAATTGGATTCGCGGGATTGTCACAATGGTTGATAATCGCGTGGGCTTATTGGGCTGAAAAAAATCGAGTGAGATCCACGGGTGAGTCATCAGCCATTTCTTGAGTTACAAATCACCGTTTCATATATTGAATGAAGCTTAATCCAAGGTTTCGAAATGAAAATTCATGAATATCAAGCAAAGGAAATTTTAAAAAAATTTAACGTTGCAATCCCAAAAGGAAAAGTTGCTTTTAGCGTTGATGAAGCGGCGAAAGCAGCCGATGAAATCGGCGGCAGTGTCTGGGTTGTAAAGGCGCAGATCCATGCCGGCGGCCGCGGCAAAGGTGGCGGCGTCAAGATTGCGAAGAGCATAGATGAAGTCCGAACGCTCGCCTCGCAAATTCTTGGAATGACATTAGTGACTCACCAGACAGGTCCAGATGGAAAAATTGTCAAGCGCCTTTTGATCGAGCAGGGAATCAATATTGCAAAAGAACTTTATGCGGGAATCGTTCTCGATAGATCGACTTCAAAAAATGTTTTTATGGTCTCGACAGAAGGCGGTGTCGAAATAGAAAAAGTTGCCGCGGAATCTCCAGAGAAAATTTTGAAGACGACGGTTGATCCCGGGCTCGGCTTGATGCCGTTTCAAACGAGAGAGCTTGCTTTTGGTCTCGGACTCGAAGGCGAAGCTTACAAGAACGGCTTGAAATTTCTTACAGCGTTGTACAAAGCCTATGACGCTACAGATGCGAGTCTTGCGGAAATTAATCCACTGGTGTTGACGAAAGAAGGTTACGTCATGGCACTCGACGCCAAGATGAATTTCGACGACAACTCCCTTTATCGCCATCCCGAAATTGTGGACCTGAGAGACCTTGACGAAGAATCGCCGCTAGAAGTGGAGGCGTCGAAGTCGCATTTGAATTATATCAAGCTTGACGGCAACGTCGGCTGCATGGTGAACGGCGCCGGACTCGCCATGGCGACGATGGACATTATAAAACTCACCGGCGGCGAGCCAGCAAATTTCCTCGATGTCGGCGGCGGAGCGAATGTCGAAACCGTTTCGAGCGGATTTAAAATAATTCTCTCCGATTCGAATGTGAAGGCAATCCTAATAAATATCTTCGGCGGGATTGTGCGATGCGACCGAGTCGCTCAAGGCGTGATTGAGGCGGCACAGAGAACTTCAGTTACTCTTCCGGTTGTCGTCAGGCTCGAAGGTACAAACGCAAAAGAAGGCGCAGAGATTCTGAAAAATTCCGGACTTAATTTTGCTGTCGCGAATGGATTGAAGGACGCCGCGGAAAAAGTGGTAGCAGCACTAAACTGAAAATTTTCGTATATAAATCTCGAATTGTAATTGAAAATCAAAACTGTTAATTGTAAATGGATTGGAATAAATACGAAGCTGTAATCGGTCTTGAAGTTCACGCGCAAATGCTGACGGAGACGAAAACATTTTGCGGGTGCTCGACGAAATTTGGCAATCCTCCGAACTCGAATGTTTGTCCGGTTTGCCTCGGAATGCCGGGCGTGCTTCCGGTTCTGAACAAAAAGCTTGTCGAGTTTGCGATAAAGATGGGACTTGCCACAAACTGCCGCATCGCGCCATACTCCATATTCGCACGCAAGAATTATTTTTACCCGGATCTTCCGAAAGGGTACCAGATATCGCAGTTCGAAGAGCCGATCTGCATCGACGGTTATGTCGAGATCGAAAAGGGTGATGGTACAAAAAAGAAAATCGGCCTCGTCAGAATTCATATGGAGGAGGACGCCGGCAAACTGATCCATGACCAGGATGTGGATACCCTCGTTGATTTGAACAGATGCGGCACTCCGTTGCTCGAGATTGTCAGCCAGCCCGACATACGGACCGCTGAAGAAGCTTACCTTTATCTTCAGCAGATAAAACAGATTGTGACGTATTTACATATTTGCGACGGCAACATGGAAGAAGGTTCATTGCGCTGCGACGCGAACATTTCGCTGAGGCCGCGCGGCGCAACAGAGCTCGGCACGAAAGCAGAAATCAAAAACATGAACTCGTTTCGCAATGTCGAGCGGGCACTCGATGTGGAGATTGAAAGACAATATGCCATTCTCGAGCACAGTGGAAAAATTTTACAGGAAACGCTTCTTTACAATGCCGACACTAACACAGTCAAGCCCATGCGGTCCAAGGAGGAAGCAAACGACTATCGCTATTTTCCCGATCCCGATCTTGTTCCCGTTCTCATCGACGAGCCATGGATCGAGAGAGTCAAATCCGCCCAGCCGGAACTTCCCACAAAACGCCGCGACAGATATATGCGTGATTTTTCGTTGCCGAAATATGATGCCGAAATTCTGACTGGAGACAAGGCAGTCGCCGATTACTACGAGAACATCACTGCCAATCTGAAATTGAAATCGAAAGACGCATACAAGCAGGCGAGTAACTACGTAATGACCGACGTCCTTCGGGTCGTCAATGAAGAACTCATCAAGATAAATGAATTTCCTATCGAGCCGGAACGCCTTGCAAGGATGATCGACCTTATAAATGAAGGGACCATCTCGACCAAGATCGCAAAAGAAGTTTTTGAAGAAATGCTGAAGTCGGGGCAAACCCCCGATTCGATTATCGAGAAGAAAGGCTTGCGCCAGGTATCCAATGAAGCTGAGATTGATAAAGTGGTACAGGAAGTTATCGAGTCAAATCCTGATGAAGTTCAGCGGTACATCGGCGGCAAGGACAAGGTCTTCGGTTTCTTCGTCGGCGAAGTGATGAAGAAAACTCGCGGCAAGGCAAATCCGAAAATTCTAAACGACCTTCTAAGGCAAAAATTAGAGAAGCTGAAGAATTAGCATGCTTTTTTCTGTCATTCCCGCATGCTTTCAGCAGGAATCTTGGAAATTGTTTGTCTGGATTCCCGATGCCGCTTACGGCATGCCGCATCATATAGAAAATCTAATGTCGGGGCGGCATGGGGGCGTTCGGGAATGACACTCTATTGGTATTTTTCGCACGATCTATTACTCTTCAAGTAAAAATCACTTAACTTTAATTGAGCCGGAGGCTCATCAGCCTTTGGCTGAAATCATTTAATATCGACTAACGAGGAAATATGAGAAAGAAAATCATTGCTGCAAATTGGAAAATGAACAAAGATGTCAACGAGACATCGGAATTTTTTTCGTCACTTCAGAAAGAAATGAAAGATTATAATGGTAAAACGGAAGTTGTGATCTGTCCGCCTTTCATAGCGTTGCAGGCTGCTGTTAAATCTGCACAGGGGACTCTGTTTAAAATTGGTGCTCAAAATCTTCATTACGAAAATGACGGCGCATATACCGGCGAGATTTCCGCTCGAATGATAAAATCGCTGGGAATTCCTTACGTCATCGTGGGCCACTCTGAACGGCGACAATACTTCGGTGAGACCGACGAGACCGTCGCGAAGAAAGTTAAGAAAGCTCTGAGCGAAAGTTTGAATGTTATTCTTTGTGTAGGTGAGACACTCGGCGAACGTGACGGCAACGTTACCGAGAAAGTTTTAGAACGCCAGGTGAAAGCCGCGCTCGAGGGTTTGACTGCGCAGCAGTTAAAATCCGTTGTGATTGCTTATGAGCCGGTGTGGGCAATCGGAACCGGACGAAATGCAACTCCGCAGCAGGCGGAGGACGCTCACGCTTTCATTCGATCAACCGTCGGAAAAATGTTCGGCAAAGATGCCGCACAAGATTTGACGATCCAGTACGGCGGTAGTATGAAACCGGAAAACGCGGCGGAACTTCTATCGCAGCCGGACGTGGACGGCGGACTTATCGGCGGTGCAAGCCTCAAAGCCGATTCGTTCGCAAAGATCGTTAAGAGCGCTCCTGCAGCAAAATAGTTTGAGGCGGTTGCTGCGCAATTGACACGATGTCTAATGTCAAGTTCGGGTTATCCTTTTTTATATGCTTAGTCGCCGCATATAATTTTTTTTCACCCGAAGAATCATTCGCGCAGGAGACATCAAATTCCATCGTGCTGCGGATTTTTTCCGCAGACACGGTGGTACAGCTTCCCCAAAAATACATTCTACAAAATTCTGAGCATTTAGTCTGTGATTCCGTGATATTAACGCGGAACACGGACTACGTGATTAATTACACTGCCGGGATGATTCGCTTTCGAAAAGACAGCAGCTTCTTCGCAGACAAAAAATATTCTGTCTATTCGGTAAAGATCACTTATAGGAATTTCCCTTTCAGTCTTCCCATCGACTACACGCATAATGTCGCAATCGTGAAGTATGATACCGCGTCGAAAAAAAATCTCACCATGATCCAGCAGAGTACGCCGCTTACTACCTCCGAATTTTTTGGAAGCAGCATGCAAAAGAGCGGGAGCATTGTCCGCGGATTCACAATTGGTTCCAATCAGGATTTGACTTTGAACTCTGGCTTTCGAATGCAGCTTGCCGGGAAGCTCACAAACGATATCGATGTAACAGCCGCGCTCACCGATGAGTCGAGTCCGATCCAGCCGGAAGGAACCACAAAAACGCTCCAGGAATTCGACAACGTGTTCATAACTATAAAATCTCCGCACATTGCCGGCACTCTAGGCGATTTTGAACTGTCCGAACAAGGAACAGAATTCGGAGTCATCAACCGGAAGCTGGAAGGGGCGATGGGAACGGCAAATTACGGATCGTCGTCCGTTGTGTTGAGCGGCGCGGTAAGCACGGGGAAATTTATTACTCAGCAAATCATATCTATTGATGGAAGCTTAGGGCCGTA
>JBAPNE010000264.1:0-15016 GCA_049278975.1 Candidatus Kryptoniota bacterium | reverse complement strand
ATTATAGGCGCAAGTGTCGTTGACGAAGAGTCGGTTTCTCTCTACGAGATAGATATGTGCAAGAAAATTGCTCTTGTCTTCGGCAACGAGCATCGTGGAGTCTCGAATGAAGCAGCCTCGGCATCGGACTTTCATTTTAGGATTCCGATGTACGGAATGATTCAGAGTTTGAACGTGTCGGTCGCGTGTGCGATAACATTGTACGAGGCGTTGCGGCAGAGAATTCGCTCAGGAGATCACAAGAGACAAAAAATCAGCGATGAGGAATTTCGCGAATTGCTTGAAGAATGGCTTAGGAAATAATCACAGATTGACTTTCTCGAACTAAAGAGTAAAATTTAGTTAGCGGAGGAAGTCATGGCTGAAATATTGACTCTCAAAAATATTTTGCAAGAACGCACTGTCGAGGGTGAGCTCTATAAAAAATTAAATGACGACTGGCTTTTGTGTTATGCTTGTGGACACAGGTGCAAGATAAAACCTGGACGTGATGGCATTTGCAAAGTAAGATTCAACCGTGAAGGAAAATTATTCGTCCCTCGCGGTTATGCTGCAGGCGTCCAGCTTGATCCTATCGAGAAGAAACCCTTTTTCCATGCGTTTCCCGGAATGAATGCGCTGAGCTTCGGAATGTTGGGCTGCGATTACCATTGCGCATATTGCCAAAACTGGATAACAAGCCAGACTCTTCGCGATCCGGAAGCAGTTGGTCAACCTGAAGCTGTTGAACCGGAAAAACTTGTCGAGCTTGCATTGGTTTATAAATCTCCGGTCTTGGTTTCTACTTACAATGAGCCGCTCATTACGAGTGAATGGGCTGTCGAGATATTTAAATTGGCGAAACTTTACGGAATCCATGGTGCGTACGTTTCCAACGGCAACGCAACACCCGAGGTGATCGATTATATCAAACCTTATGTCGATTTGTACAAAGTCGATCTTAAAGGATTTGACGATAGACGATATCGACAACTTGGCGGGCAGCTTAGTGTGGTACTCGATGCGATCCATCTTCTGAAGGAAAAGGGCTTTTGGGTTGAAATCGTAACGCCGCTTGTTCCCGGATTCAATGATGGTACAGAAGAAGTAAAGAGCATCGCTAAGTTTATAGCTTCAGTTTCGCCGGAGATACCATGGCACGTTACGGCATTTCATGAAGATTATAAAATGTCGGAGTACAGCAACACCGATGCAAGAACGCTGCTCAAGGCTGCCAACATAGGAAAGGAAGCCGGGTTATATTTTGTTTATGCGGGTAACATCCCGGGCTCAGTCGGAAATTTTGAGAACACTTGTTGTCCTGGCTGTAACGCTTTGTTAATCGAGCGAGAGGGTTTCAGAATTGTACGAAATAATTTATCGGACGGGAAATGTTCGCAGTGTGGGTTAAAAATTCCGGGCCTATGGAATTAGATTTCGATTTTACCGAAGAAGAAAAGTTAGCGCTTCTTAAGATTGCTCGGGAATCAATAGAGGCAGCGACGATCGGCAGAAACTATCGTCCGGATGTTCCGAAAAATCCGAAACTTCTGCAAAACGCAGGCGCATTTGTAACGCTGAAGAAAAATGGGGAACTCCGGGGATGCATCGGTTACATTGAGGCTAGTCTTCCGGTGTTTGAGACTGTGGCACAAACTGGAGCAAAGGCGGCGATGTGCGATCCAAGATTCGAAAAGGTGGCAGAGAATGAGGTGAGAGACATTGAAGTAGAAATTTCTGTGCTTTCACCTTTGAGGAAAATTAAAGGCGTTGACGAGATCGTGATAGGGAAGCATGGGATTCTGCTCGAAAAGGGATTTTATCGTGGATTGCTGCTGCCGCAAGTTGCTACGGAAAATAATTGGGATAGGGAAAAATTTCTTGAATACACTTGTTTGAAAGCAGGATTGGAAACAAGTTGCTACCAGCAACCCGATGTGGATATTTATATCTTTACTGCTGAAGTATTTGGTGAGAGAGAAATTAGAAGAAAATCAGAGGAGAACATTTCTGAAGGAACATGATTATGTCCGCGCTCCTGCAGTTGCAGGGCTTTTTTATCCATCGGAAAAAGGCGAGCTTGAAAGAACCGTAAGGGGGTTCTTAAATGACGCGAAAGAGAAGCATAGGCAATCTTTACGCAACAAGCCCTTCGGAATAATCTCACCACATGCAGGTTACCCGTTTAGTGGTTTCACAGCGGCTCACGCCTACTCTTTGCTCAGCAAAGAAGATTTCAAAAGCGTGATTATAATTTCTCCAAGTCATCGTGAGTATTTTGATGGCATCTCGGTCTTCTCAGGCAAAGCATATTCGACTCCGTTGGGCGAAATAGAAGTGGACCATGACCTGCGAGAGGCATTCTTAGAAAAGACAGGCGACATTGCTATCGAATCTCGCGCCGGTCACAGGACAGAACATGCCGTGGAAGTACAACTTCCGTTTCTTCAGTTGACACTTGAAAAGTTTAAGCTTCTGCCGATTGTCATGGGGGATCAGAAGCCTATTTACTGCAAGACCCTTGGAATGGTTATTGCGGATATGGCAAAGGAGAATAACGTTTTAGTTGTTGCAAGCTCGGACCTTTCGCATTATTACGACTATGATACGGCTAATGCAATCGACCAACGCTGTATCGATGGCATAATAAAGAGCGAGCCGGAAATTTTCATGGAGGACTTAGAAAGCCATCGTTGCGAAGCATGTGGGGGTGGCCCTATCGCGTCATGCCTGCTTGCGGCGAAGGCGCTTCAGCATAACACGATTGACATTCTTCATCACTGCAATTCGGGCGATACAAGCGGTGATAAATCTTCTGTTGTTGGCTACTTATCAGCAATACTTTCGTGACGAAAACATCTATTACTTTTTCTCTCATTGGCCCCGGCAGGGTTGGCTCCAGCATGGGGCAGGCTCTATGTGAAATTGGATGGCGATGCGGCACTATTATTCGAGCGACTAAGTCTGCGAAGGAATTATCGATTCTTAGGATGGCATTCCCTGAAACTCGCATCGTCGCCTCAATTTCGGATATGAGAGATGACTTTGATGTTCTCCTTATTACGGTGCAGGATGACGAGATTCCGAACGTCGTGGCACAGCTATCAAAAGTCGATGGCATCGAATGGAATGGGAAAGTAATATTTCACGTCAGCGGTGCGATAGATGTTGATGTATTATCCAGTTTAAGAACGAAAGGGGCAAGCGTCGGTGCATTCCATCCGATATCGGCGTTTGCAAACAAGCTCAATGCTGAGGCAACGAAAAATATATTTTATGATTTTTTGGGTGACAGGAACGCAGAAAAGGTTGCAGGCAAGATCGTTCGGGGCCTTAATTCTAAATTGCTTATTTTAAAATCCGAAAAGGAGAGAATTCTTCTGCACTTGGCGAGCACGTTTGCTTCAAACTCTACAGTGATCGCCATAAGAAGTGCGGAGCGGCTGATCTCAAGTTTTACTCAATTGAGCGACGCAAGGAATTTGATGGAAAATCTTTTGCGATCCACGTTTCGGAATTTATCTGGTGGTACAAATATGGAGTCGTTGACTGGTCCCTTGAAACGCGGAGATGTAACAGTGATCACGAAGCATATCGGGGCGCTTGAAAATGAGCGGGGACTTTTGCAGTTTTACAAATCCTGGTCGCTGCTTGCAGTTAAGGAGCTTCTCAAAGCGGAACACGATGCATCGAGAAAAGCGCGGTTGAAACAAATAAAAAAAATTCTGGAGGCAAATTGAAGGCATTAATCGCCAGCGGTGGTAGAGGGACACGTCTTCGTCCCATCACTCATACGCAGAACAAACATCTTATTCCGATAGCGAACAAACCTATCTTGCACTATGCGATTGATGCGGCAGTGTCGGCGGGAATCACGGAGATTGGTATCGTAACAAATGCCGACGGTGATGAGGTTCCTCGCGCAATCGGTGACGGTTCAAAATGGGGTGTGAAAATAACTTACATCTCCCAGGAAGCTCCTCTTGGATTGGCGCACGTGGTCAAGATTGCACAGCCATTCATCGGGAAAGATAATTTTATTTTCTATTTGGGCGATAACATGGTTGTCGGCGGAGTGGAGCGTTACATAGATGCGTTTAAAAAGAGCGGAGCAAATTGTTTTCTGACACTAGCGACGGTAAAAAATCCCGAGAGATTTGGGGTGCCGGAAATTAAGGATGGGATGATCGTCAAAGTTGAAGAAAAGCCGAAGCATCCGAGAAGCAATTATGCTGTTGCTGGGATTTACATTTACGACAAAAATATTTTTGAAGCGGTGAATAACATTAAGCCTAGCGCTCGCGGCGAATTGGAAATATCGGATGCACATCAGTATCTTATCGACCATGGCTTCAAAATAGGCTTCGCAGAAATAACCGGCTGGTGGAAGGATACAGGGAAGCCGATCGACCTGCTCGAAGCCAACAGGCTGGTGCTAGAAAATGCAGAGGCTCGAGTTGAATTGGATGTCGAAGTGGATTCTCACAGCGACATAGCAGGCAGAGTGATATTGCAAAAAGGATGTAAAATAATCAACAGCAAAGTCAGAGGCCCCGCAATTATCGGAGAGGGCGCGATTATCGAAAATAGCTACGTTGGTCCGTTCACTTCAATAGGTCCTGGTACACAAATGTCGAATAGTGAAGTTGAGTACAGCATCATCTTGAGGCGATGCAAGATTATTGACGCGGGATTGAGGATAGAGGGAAGTCTTCTTGGAAATGACGTTGAAATCGTAAGAACAGACGGAAAACCGCGCGTGCAGCGGTTCATGATTGGCGACCAGAGTAGAGTAGAAGTTCCGTAAATTATCTTTCCTTTCATAGCGGGTCAATTTTTCCTAAATTTAAACCATGAACGGAAATGGTGTACATAGGCCAAGAGTTCTTGTTGCAATGAGTGGCGGTGTTGACTCGTCTGTTGCGGCCGCTCTCATGGTGGAACAGGGATATGATGTTATCGGCGCAACGATCAAGACTTATAATTATGAAGATGTCGGTGGAAATGAGAATCTCGATACAAGCTGCTGCTCGCTTGATGGTATAAACATGGCACGCAGCGTCGCGAGCAAGTTCAACTTTCCCCATTACGTTTTCGATTTCAGTGACCGGTTCAAAATGGAGGTGATTAACGAATTCATCTCAGAATATCTTGCCGGTCGAACTCCTAATCCGTGTGTTATTTGTAATCAAAAAGTAAAATGGGAGTATCTAATCGAAAAAGCCAACAGCCTCGAAGCGGATTATATTTGTACAGGACACTATGCCAAGTTGCGGTTCAATAATGAAACGAAGAGGTTTGTGATTTCAAGAGGGGCCGATGCTTTCAAAGACCAATCTTACGCGTTGTATCGGCTGACCCAAGAAAGTTTGAGTAAGACTTTATTCCCGCTTGCAGAGATGACAAAGCCCGAAGTACGCGGCTTGGCGGAAAAATATGGACTTGCCAGTGCAAAGAAACCTGAGAGTTACGAAATTTGTTTTGTTGCAGATAACGATTACGCTCGATTTCTAAGAGACGCCGTTCCGCAATTGGGAACTCGTTTGGCCAATGGCGAGATCATGATGAATGGCACTGCGATCGGCAAACATCCCGGTTATGCATTTTACACGATAGGACAAAGAAAGGGACTCGGCATAAGTTACGAAAAACCTCTGTATGTGAAAGGCATCGATGCGATTAATAATATCATTGATGTCGATGTTGACGAAAATCTATATGCGAAGGGGCTTATAGCTGAGCAGATCAACATGGTTAAGTCCGAGGACATTTCGCAGGAAAAATCATTCAAAGGAAAAATTAGATATAAGGATACCGGAGCCCCTTGCACCGTCAGGAAGATAGCAAATGATAAGATTAAGGTAATGTTTGATGAACCTCGCCGAGCAGTCACACCCGGACAAAGTATTGTTTTATACGATGGCGAGGATGTTGAAGCAGGCGGAATAATCACAACGGCATTGACGTAACATGGTACGCCATTCAATTTTAATTGCAGACGATGACGATTCACAGAGAAGTGTTCAAAAGCTGCTTCTATCTGACGTTGCCACCATCATAAATGCGGAACTCAAAATAGAAGAAGCTGCAGACAGTATCGTGACACGTAAGGCTATCAGCGAACGAAAGTATGACTTGATCATTCTCGACAATGAGTTCAAGGATGAATTAAAATCCGGTCATTTGCCGGGGATTGCGATTCTTCAATTCATGAGGAAAACCGGCCCGAACAGATCCTCACCGACAGTTTTTTTAAGCGGCGATCCGTACAACTCTCTTAGGCCCATGGTGGAAAAATACGGGGCAATTTATTATCCGAAAGCTAAGGCAGACGCGGAGGAAATGACTAAATTATATTCAAAGTTACTCAAATCTCCGTGAGTTGTTCGGAAAAAAGGAAGTCATCTTGGCTAAAAATTCGTCCATGATTTCTTAAGTTTAGCCTGCCAAATAAATAATGGGATGCACAATGACAGCAGGCAATTAATTTTAGACCATATCGGGGGGATTACTTTTCCAACACAACCACGATGTGTTGGGCTTTATCGGTAAGCTTTATCAAAGGATTGTCTATCAATCTCCATATCCACAGCGGCAATTTGTTAAACAGTTTTGCAACACGAAGTATTGCGAGTATATTGCTTCCGAACAAGTAAGAATTCTTTTTCTCCGATGGAAAGAGTGACAGTAAGCTTTTCCGGTCGAAGCTGCGCAAATGCGCATTCATCGGAGTAACACGGTTGCAATGGATGCAAAGTGCATATCGAATTTTTTCCTTGTACGGGGTCGAGATAATAGACTTTCCGCCTCTTTTTAGAACTCTATGAATCTCTGCGGCGGCATCTTCGGGATGGTTCAGGTGTTCAAGAATTTCGGAGGCTATGACAAAGTCAAGGCTCCCAGTTTTAAATGGCAAGCAGTGAGCGTCAGCTAATATAGGGACTGATGATGCGGATTTTAATGCGTCGAGGTTTTTCGCGGAGAGATCCACAAAAAACATTTGTTCATGTGGGATTTGGAAAGTCCAACCTCCGCCGCTTCCGATGTCGACGATATTTTTTTGTTTGCCCGCTAATTTGGAAATAAATTTTCTAAATAACTTTTCGTAAGCCCGTTCAGTTGCACTCGGATTATTGAAGTAGTCGAATTCTTCGGCGTCGATTCTGTAGTGATCTATATAATCTGTACAGTAGTTCATTTTTTCAGGCTGTCAATTTCATTTGCAAAACTTTCGTAAGCTTCTTGGTCAAGCAATGTAAATGTGATGAGACTTAATGATTCAGAGTGTTTCAGGAAAGATGACGCTTCATTTACCATAATGTTTGCTGCCTCTGTTAGAGGGAAGCCGCCGACTCCCGTACCCAGCGCGGGGAAGGCTATCGACTTCATTTTGTTCGACTCGGCAAGCCGAAGCGCTGACCGTGTCCCGGAAAGAATCTTGGAGGAGTCCGTCTGGAGATCCTGCCCCATGACAGCAGCATGTATCACAAATTTCGTTTTCAATTTGCCGGCGCCTGTTATGACAGCTTCACCGACCGGTTTCGGGCCGAGCTGCATTGCTTCTTGCTCGATCGATGTTCCGCCTTTTCGTTTTATTGCTCCCGCGACGCCTCCTCCCATCCAAAAATTATTATTAGCCGCATTTACGATCGCGTCGCCTTCGTATTCGGCAATGTCTCCTTTTATTGCCTCGATTGTCTTCCCGTGAAATTCAATCTGCGTTTTCAATGCGAATTTTTTTGTGAGATGGGAAGTTTGAGAGTCATCTTTGTGCCTTTTCCGATTTCGCTGCTGATTTCTATTGCGCCATTATGGTCATCGATGATTTTTTTCACTATTACCATTCCGAGGCCGGTACCACGTATTTTGCCATACGTGATGAAAGGCTCAAAGATTCTATTCTTTATTTCTTCCGGCATACCGGTACCGGTATCTTCAAGCTCTATTACCAAAAGCTTTTCTTCAGGGTAAGAGCGGACATAGAAACTCCCGCCGTTCGGCATTGCGTCGGCGGCGTTGCCGGCGATATTGAGTATGACGCGTGTCATCTTATCAGGATCCATTTCTACTTCGCCGTTGTATGAGTTTTCGTTATAAAGTTCAATGCGGCGTTCTTTAAAGTCTTTTTGAAGATACCAGAGTACGCCCGTTATGAAATCGCCGTATTTAGTTTTGTGAATATTTATTTGAGAAGCACCACGTGAAAAATCGAGAACCTCCTGTGCCATGTTGACCAGCCGATCGATTTCTTTTATCATCTCGTTAACCAAGTTGGATGTTTCTTCGTTGCCGGATTTTTTTTTCAGTATTTGAGCATAAACTCGAATCGTTGACAAAGGATTTTTTATATCATGGACTATTGTTCCAGCCATTCGACCCACGGTTGAGAGCCACTCATCCTTTACCATCTCGAGGGCAAGTCGCGAATTTTCAATCGCGATCGAGGCATGGATAGAAAATGCATTGAGAAATTTTTCGTCCTCAGGATCAAAATCCCCGTGTTGCTTATTGATAAGCTGGAAAACCCCTATTATCTTATCATCTCTATTTCGAATCGCGACGCAAAGTATGCTTTTTGTTTTAAATCCTGACTTTGCGTCAAATTCCGGGTTGAATCGTGGATCATTGTGTGCATCCTGGATGTTGACCGTCTCGCCGGTTTTAGCAACAAGACCGGAAATTCCCCTACCAATCGGCTGTCGGATTTCGCTTATTTCTCCGCTTACGATGATCCGCGACCATATCTCGTTAGTAATTTCATCGACAAGATAAATTGTTCCTCGCTCAGCATCTGTAATTCGCATCGCTTCGTCTAGTATCAATTGTAAAACTCTATCAATTTCAAGAGAAGAATTTACCGTCTGTGCCGCGTCAATCACCGCATTCAATCTCGTGATTTCTTTCTCGAAACTTTGATGATGAACTTCGATTTGCTTTTTGAGCGAGTCGTTGGAAATGTAGAGCCTCCGTGACAACGCTTGTGCCATGTTCCATGTTATCTGCGGAAAGTTCCGCATGAACGATGTAAAAGTTTCTTTGTCGAATCGCAACATTGTCAAGTTTTCCGAGGCAATGACTGAAGCGCTGGCCTTAAATGCTTCCTTTCTTCCTAAGACCGCAGTCTCTCCAAAAAAATCTCCCGTATCCAATGTGCAGATGGTTTCTTCTCTGCCATCAATAAGTTTTCGGACCTCGACGTGTCCAGATATTAAAATATATATGGCTGATACGATTTCCCCTTCATGGATGATGGTTTCACCCGCGGAGATTTTTTCCTCGCGTGCAGATTTCACCAGCTCTTTTACGTCTATTTCCTTCAATTCATCGAATAATATGTAATGGCTCATGTTTTAATATGATTGGCATCAAAAGTTAATTTAACTGAGGTAGAATCGCAAATTGCTGAAGGTTCGAAACAATAAAACGATCCGTGATGGACATAATCCGATGCAGGTTGATTATTCCCTTGATTATGATTTCATCGCTGCGCTATTTTATTGCGTAGTTCAATGCATATAAAAATCAATAAATCTCTTCTCGTTGTTTTCATATCGGTAGCTTTCGGAGGCTGCTTTATATGGAGTTCCATAAAGGATGGGTATGAAAACTTCACCACATACTTTAACACTTATTATAATGGTGAGAACGCCTTTGACGCTGCAATGAAAGATGTCAAAATCAATCTGATGGAGAACCGTATTGCATTACTGTCCGGACAAGAAACGCCTTTCGTAATAAGCAGCGGCGCAAAGCAAAATTTCGATATGGCGATAGAGAAAGCTTCAAAGGTTCTCCAACTTTATCCGACTTCGGAGTACGTTGAGAATTGTCTTTTCATGATAGGAATAAGTTACTATTACGAAGGCGATAACATTCGCAGTGGGAGGAAATTCATTGAGGAACAATCGAAGTTCCCTGACAGCAAGAGATTTGCGGAAGCAAAAACGTATTATGGTTCAATCGAGATAAGGAATCGCCAATATGAAAACGGTTTTAGTGATTTGATCAGCGGGTTCGCCCTTGCCGAGAGACAAAAAGACCTGCATACTGCTACGTTTGCAGCGAATAATATTTCAGATTATTACGTCACACAAGGCGACAGCATGACTGCCGCTGCCTATTTAGATTCCGCCGCGACTTTTTCTGAATACGATGAAGCAGCAATATATTTTTGCAGTGCGGGAATATTTTTCGAGGATCTAAAAAATTATGATGCAGCAAAGCGTGAATATGAAAAGGCTTGGGATGAAGCAAAGGACATCAGGATGAAATTTTATTCAAGGTATTTCCTTGCGCGAGATGAAAGACGATCAAAAATATACAACGTCGCTTTGGAAAATCTTGAGAAACTCAGGAAGGACGATAAGTACTTTCAATTTTTCCCGATAATCGATTATCAACGGGGAGAGGTCCTTTACGATTCCGGGGCTGTCTCGTCTGCGGTGACTGAGTTTCAGAGAATCGACACAGCATACGCAACTAATGAGGCAGCAACAAGAAGCGCGTACAGGCTCGCTAATATTTATCTTTACAAAGTGGGGGACTTTCAGACTGCGCTAAAATTTTGTCAAAGATGCTCGACCCATCCGGCGGTCGTTCGAATAACTTCCGGGGCGTTAGAAATGTCCTCTATGCTTCAAGAATATTTTGTAACGAGTTATAAAGTCACACTCGCCGATAGTGCCTACGATAAATCGTTGTTGGCTGCAGCTAAAAAAGATTCTATTGCAGCACATCCGGAAGCTGATATAGACACCCTTTATGAACGAGCAGCGGATGCCCAGCAAGCACTCGCAGGTTTCTTCATGTTCAAGCTTCAGATTCCTGACTCGGCAGTCAAACGGTATGAAGCGCTAATAAAACATTTTCCTAAGGCAAAAACATATCCGTCTGCGTTGTATACACTTGGAGAATATTTTTACTCTTCCGGTGATACAGCGAAGGGCCGCAAATATTTGGACAGGCTAATGACAGAGCACCCTGAATCAAATTTTGCGATGTCCGTGAGCTCACTCTTGGGTACAGCACCCCCGCGTGTAGTGGATTCATCGCAGGTGGACTATGATGCGGCGATAGATTCTGTGAATGTAGGGAATTATTCTTCAGCCCTTTTGACTTTAATGGATTTGTCAAAAAAGGACAGCAAGTCGCCCATAGTTCCGCATGCGTTGTATGCTCTCGGTTGGATATATGAAAACAAGATGGCACAACCGGATTCCGCATTTGTGTATTACAAAAAGTTGGCGGTGCAATATCCTTCGAGTGAGTTGACGTCCAACGTGGCTCTCGCACTTACAGGCTTTGAGCAAGCACAACGCGACAGTGCCGCATCAAGAAAACGAACGGCTGATTCAATCGCCAATGCATCAAAGCCAATGGCTCCGGATTCATTGAAATCGAAAAAAGTCGAAGAAGGAGTCGGAAAAATTCCGCCGCCGCAAACAGGCCCATCATCTGTACAGCCGTCACAGAGAAATATCATGCCCGAAAATTTAAATCGGGAAGCTGACTCGCTTGGAACTTCGAAACGATCGCAGGGTGATTCGCTCGGGAATCAGAAAAAAATTACAACCGCACCGCAGAAGCCGGAAAGATAGGGTTGTGGGAAAAATCAGGAGAGGTGCATCTGGTGTCTGTACCATGCCTTGAGACGGCGATAGTTGTGGAAACAATACCGGTTGCTGAAAAAGGATTTTTATCGAAATTCCGGGCGCCGAAAATTGCCGCTGCTGTGAAGGCAGGACAGTTTGTAATGGCTTCATTTCCAGGGATCCTTGATCCATTGCTTCCTCGAGCATATTCAGTCTGCGACGTTGACGGAGAATGCGTTAAGCTGTTTTACGTGGCGGTTGGAAAGGGAACTAAACGTTTGTCAAGTCTGAAACAGGGAGAAGTTATTAGACTGAACGGTCCGCTCGGGAACGGTTTTCCAACACCATTACGTGGAGAAGAAGTTTGGGTAGTGGTCGGTGGTTCAGGCGCTGCGTTGTTGCCGATCCTGATTAAATCATCAGAGAAAGCCGATGCCTCATTGCAAATATTCTACGGCGCAAGAACGAAAAGTCAGATAGCGAGTTTGGGCAGCAATTCTATTCACTACGCAACAGATGATGGCTCAATCGGATATCATGGGACAGTGGTCCAGCTTATGAAGAAGGAAATGAAAAGAATTGATTCGAACGAGGTTGAAAGAAAACCTTCGAAACTTTTTGCCTGCGGACCAACACCGATGCTTGCATCTCTTCAACAGGAAATCGGTACCGAAGTGCAAACTTACCTTTCAGTTGAAACTCCAATGGCCTGTGGAATGGGATTTTGTCAAGGGTGCCCGATAAAAATTAGGGGAAAGATGGATTATAGTTTAGCATGCAAGGATGGGCCGGTTTTTGAGTCTCAGCAAATAGAGTTTGAATCGACAAATGAAGCGAAATGAAACCTGATCTGAGAGTCAATATCGGAAGGCTGGAGTTGAAAAATCCATTGATGACAGCGTCCGGAACATGTGGATACGGCGATAAACTCGGTGATTATTTTGACGTTTCGACACTCGGAGCAATTGTATCCAAGTCGCTTACACTCAAACCGAAAGTCGGCAATGAGCCGCCGCGAGTTACAGAGGTTGCATGCGGGATGCTTAATTCAATCGGACTTGCGAACATAGGGATTCAAAAATTCATTAATGAGAAACTTCCACAGCTAAAAAACTTAGGCGGAGTTATCATTGCAAATGTCGCAGCGAAAAGGGTCGAAGATTATGTGAGCCTTGCAGAAGAACTTTCACCTTGTAGTGATGTTGAAGGACTCGAACTTAATTTGTCTTGTCCAAATGTAAAAGAAGGCGGACTCGAGTTTGGAACCGATCTAAATACTCTCGGGACAATTGTGAGACGCGTGCGAGAAGTCTTTCCGCGAACACTCATTGTGAAGCTTACTCCGAACGTAACTCGGATTTCTGAATTCGCAAAAGCTGCAGAGAACGAAGGCGCTGACGCCGTGACCGTTGCGAATACGTATGTTGGAATGGCGATCGACATATACAGCCACAAGCCCAGGATACACACCGTTACGGGAGGTTATTCTGGCCCGGCGATTAAGCCATTAACAATGGCTAAAGTTTTCCAGGTTTTCAACTCGGTAAAGATCCCAATAATTGCCAGTGGTGGGATTTTCGACTGGCAGGACATTATAGAGTATGTCATAGCCGGGGCAACTGCCGTTGAAGCTGGTACAATGCTTTTCACAAAGCCGGAAGCGCCCACAGAATTATTGGACGGCGTTAAGAATTATCTTTCCCACTCAGGAGTAAGCAAAATTAGTGAACTCGTTGGGAGTATCAACGTTAACATAAACAATGTGCCACATCTTTAGAGAAGCAGCCGAAAGTACTTCTTTGTTTTTTTCTTTCTGAGGGCGGAAAAAGCTGAGGTGAGGTTAGGACGGAACTTTCTTAAATGCCCCATGTCCTGACCTTTTCCAGAGGCGAGAATGAAAATCTATTCAAACTCTGTAATGAGTGAACCAACAAAAGAGCTTTGTTGTTGATAATACACGGAGATAACTTGTCATTTAAAGCAGCAAAAAGTTTTCTGTTCAGCCTGGAGAAATTCGGCATGAAGATGGATCTGCAAAACATCAAGGCATTGATGAAATACGAGGGAAATCCTCATGAGCGATTGAAAGTCGTACACGTAGCAGGGACGAATGGAAAGGGAAGCACTTGTGCCATGGTCTCAAGTATTTTGACATCCATGGGATACAAAATCGGACTTTACACATCTCCTCATATTGTAAGTTTCACCGAAAGAATCAAGATCGACGGCGAGCCGATATCTGAGGAAGAGGTTGAAAAGTTGGTGGAATTCTTCCGACCCGAAATCATAAAATTGCGTGCCACCTTTTTCGAAGCGACAACAGCCATGATGTTCAAATATTTTGCCGACAGCAAGGTTGATTATGCAGTAATTGAAACAGGTTTAGGTGGAAGATTAGATTCGACGAATATTGTCGATCCACTTATTTCAATAATAACAGGTATAGGATTTGACCATACCGAGATTCTCGGAGACACACTTGAGAAAATCGCCTTTGAGAAAGCAGGCATAATTAAGCCAGGCAGGCCCGCAGTTGTAAATGTTCAACCTGAATCTCTCAAAGAAGTATTTCGCACAGCCGGCCTGCAAAAAGGTTCGCAGGTGTTTTTTGTTGATGAGAATTCATTATACTCCGACGCCGTGATGAATATTGACGATTCAACTTTTGATTCGAGCGTATTTGGAATTGCGTACCCCCAGGTAAAAATCGGACTTGGTGGAGAGCACCAGATCCAAAATTGTCTGACGGCACTTTCTGCACTTCATCTTTTGAACGAATCCGGTGTTCAGATGGACAGCAAGGCGATCTACGCGGGGCTTGATCGGATTACAAACAATACGGGACATAGAGGAAGGCTAGAGATAATCTCTCGCGATCCGTTTGTAATTGTTGATGTTGCTCACAACCCTGATGGCATTAATGCTATTATGAAGAGTCTTGCCGTTTTGAATGGAAGGAAAGGCATATTGCTATTTGCAGCAATGAGAGACAAAGATGTGACTTCGATGTTAAATAGCTTGCGAGAAAGGTTTGGGACTGTTATTTTAACAAGCCTACAGAGCGGGCGATCCATGAACGTTGAAGAGTTGAAGAAATTGTCCGATAATATTAAATTAAGCTCGCAAGTATTCGACAATTCTTCAGAGGCCTTGCGAGCTGCATTAACTCAAATTGATAATGATAGTTTTCTTTTGATTACGGGTTCTCACTATTTGGCTGGTGAAACAATGCCGTTACTAGAGAACTCAATATTAAATCTTGAAAGTCTATAAAAATAATACTCCGTTCTTTTTGAATTTCAATCCGAAGGGTAATTAGTTCACGCGACAAGAGTCTTATCATGGCGTTGATGACACCATGGTCAGGAACATTTTCAACGTTTCAATATTAACAAAATCTTTAGGAGGTAGTTTTCGATGACTGTGGATCTTGCAGAGCTGCAGGG
>JBAPNE010000263.1:0-4717 GCA_049278975.1 Candidatus Kryptoniota bacterium | reverse complement strand
GCGTTGAATGAGAGACACTACGGTGATCTCCAGGGTCTTAACAAAGCTGAGACAGCGAAAAAATTTGGTGACGAACAAGTGCATATTTGGCGCCGGAGTTATGACATTGCCCCGCCGAACGGGGAAAGTCTGAAAGATACTGCGGCGAGAGTTCTTCCATATTGGAAATTTAAGATTTATCCGGATGTGAAGGCTGGAAAAGAAATTTTGGTAGTGGCACATGGAAACAGCTTGCGCTCATTAGTAATGTTCCTTGACAACATGACGAAGGAACAAGTGCTCGAGTTGAACATTCCGACCGGCGTTCCGCTCGTCTATGAATTCAGCGGCGAGAAGGTAATCAGCAAAAAGTATTTGGAAGGATAAACTCTGAAAGTTGGACTAAAATTCTCCATCGCCAACTTCCAAAGCCCGAGCTTGAGAAACAAAATTGGAGAAATCAAGAAGTTCCACTGCGTGATTTCTTGAGGATTAGAAATTGTTTTGAGTTCACATTTTGGAGATCATAATAAGTTTTTCATTGATCTATACTGTTTGAAATCTTGAACAGCACTTTGCGAGGTGCTAAATTGATATTCAATTGGCGGAGTAGCTCAGTCGGTTAGAGCAGTGGAATCATAATCCACGTGTCGGGGGTTCGAATCCCTCCTCCGCTACAAATTCCCGCAAAAATAATTCAATTTTCCAGTTCGCTTTCCCACCTCCACAGCTTCGAAGACCTTTTTTTGATTTTAGCCCTCACTCCTTTTGGTGTCTTTGCCTCCACAACCAAATGCAGGTTGTACCATGTTCCTGAGCAGATGCAAGAACGTTTTCTACTTTGTCCCCTATCTTGCTTGACACTTGCATCTTTCAGGATACTTAAGTAACATTGACCAGACGAAAGACTTGACCATAGGCTCCTGCAGACAAATAATGCCGAGAGTCTTATCAAACCTCTCCCGTTTCTGATTTATCGGGAGGCCCTTCAGCATGGTTCTCAAACAGGGGTAGGATTTTTGTATGAAGAACGAAGAAGGGAGAGGTACGATGCCTAGCAGTAATAGCACAGAGGGGAACTGGAGTCAGCACAGCGATTCCTACTACATTTCTAAAGTAACATTAAGTAATGCCCGGAGAGAGCTCAAAGCGGTCATTAAAGCTTCATTGTTCAGGTGTATGTTGCCCCTGCTGGTTGTGTTTCTACTGTGGGTAATGTTGGATGTAGCACTAACTATCTTTCGTGAAAATCTTCACACCGCAGAAGCCGACTTAAATAATTTATGGCGTTCTATCTTTGTTCCATGGTGGGTTACTGTACCAGCCGTTTGGAGTGCAATTCTTTGGCTTCTCCATGGGCAGAAAATACCAGATCTCGGTTTCAAGCTATGGCTTTGGTATGCAGCCACTTTGTTGCTTGTTTTTGTGGGTCTTGAATTTTTTCTTTGGTGGTTGATCATTCCACTGTTTTATCTCCTTGATGCACCGGTTATTTACCATGGCAGACTCGTTCAAATAGGCGTGGATATCGTGGAGCGGGAGACAGAAGAAAACGAACAGAGCAAATTTGTCGTGACAAGTGAACGCGATCAAAGGAACCAGAAGGATGGCTTTGAACATGTGGAGGCAACTGACAAGAATTGGGAACATGGACTTGAACCGATTGCCCGCATTCCAGAAACAAGAAAGGGGTTGCTCATTGCCATAAGCGATGATGATATTGACCTCCTCTCCTTGGTGGCAAGTGGACTCGATATCATGGGATACGATGTTATCGCCGTTCCGGACAAAAGAGAGTTGCTAAATAAGCTGAGTTCAATAAAGCCGGATGCAATAATTACAGATATACATTCGCCTGGTATGAACGGGTTCGAATTTGTTGAAGAGGCGAAGAAAGACCCCTTGACAAATCACATTCCGATAATAGTGGCAACTTCTTGGGCGGATGTTCACAATTTAATTGAGATGCAAAAACTTGGCGCAAGCGACTTCATATCCAAACCGTATGATTCTGAAGAGATACTTTATTCGATTCGTCGCGCTATTAAGCAAACGCAGCATTCAATTTCTGGAAAAGCTGTAGATACTTTACTTGTCTAAGTAATTGTTTGGTTGCCCCGACTCACTTAAATACAAACCATGAAGAGCGCGATGACGGTTCCATGATAAACTAAGAGGAGCAGCGTCAGGGGCTTTTAGACCGAGCTTTTCGGAAAAGCAATAATGAAAATGAAAACTGGAACGGGTCTTGCGAGCATCCTATTGAATAACTTGTGGATATGTCGAAAGGGCAGATGACGTGTACTCTTTCACGTTCAGCATTGACGACAAAGATCTTGTTAAGACCCAAAGGTTAGAAATTCAAATCCGAAAGAAATATTGAAAGAATTGAGAATCTTGTAGATATTTGGCTACTCATCGGAATTAAGATTCAATATATAGCGGACTCTTTTGGCGAGTTCAGCGAACGAGAACGGCTTCTGAAGAAAATGGATCCCTTTGTTGAGAACCCCGTGCGGTGCCAAGATATTTGATGTGTAACCTGACATAAAAAGGATCTTTATTCCGGGTCGCATTTTGGCAATCTCATCGCTCAATTCTGTTCCGCTCATAGCTGGCATTATCACGTCAGTAAGCAAGAGGTGAATTATCGCCGGGTAGGTTTTACTAAGAAGCAATGCCTCATTCGGACTGATCGCAGTCATCACTTTATAGCCAAGTTCTTCCAGGCTTGTTTTGACTAGCTGAAGCAAATATGCTTGGTCCTCGACCACGAGAATTGTCTCTGTTCCTTTGAGTGACTCATCAGAATAATTCTCTTTCATGTCCATATTTCCCTCTTAAACGCGTGGTAGATAGTCATATTATATGTTGTTGTGAGAACCGCGATTTGGTATTGATAATTTATATCGGAGATAGTAAAGTTTGCCACCATCTCTCATGCCTTACATACATGCCATGGAACATAGGGCAAGGGATATAAAACTGAGTGTGGGTGATACGATGACTTACCGACGTTGCTAATTATCCAACTAAAAGTTATTCCCACTATACTATGCATCTCACTCCCAATCGACCTCTTAATAAACTCTATAATGAATGAAAGGCACATTGCCTTTTTCACAAACGGCTCATAGTACCTTCCAATTATAGCATAATTAGAGTTTGAATCCAAGTTTTTGTGGACGATGTGGGTGAGCAAACATGGATGCAACGAGAAAACTCTTTTTCAATCTTAAACTAATCCTAGAAATGCAAGAAGACCGTCAAATTGACCCACTTGAAATCTTTTCACGGATTTCCCTGACAGTTCTTTTCTCGTAAACATTCTTGATGGCCTCTTTTATATCTCTGAATTTAAATTGAAATCCCTCCTTCAGCAATCGCTCCGGGACGACGCGCTGACTGACAAGTATCGTTTCGTCGGCCATCTTGCCTAGAAAAAGTTTTACTAAACCGGAAGGTATTTTGAAAAGAGTCGGGCCGATCTCTTTGCAAACATCATTCATTTTGGCGGGGACCGGAGCTACGAGATTATAAATTCCGCTGGAGGTTGGATTTCTGATTAGGTAATAAATCGCGTTAATTTCATCCTCATAATGAATCCATGGTATCCACTGTTTGCCGGAGCCGAGTGTTGTTCCGAGGTGAAGCTTGTATGGCAAAGCGAGCTTGGGAAACGCTCCACCATATGAAGAAAGCACAACACCGCTTCTGATTGTAGCACATCTTACTCCTGATGTCTCAACTGCAGCAGTTGACTTTTCCCATTCCACCGCAACTTCAGGGAGGAAGCCTTTTCCACAATCGGAATTCTCTGTGAGAATGTTGTCGCCGCGTGTGCCATAATATCCGACCGCCGAGGCTTGAATCAATACTTCCGGTGGATTTTTCATCAAGCGTATTAGCTTTGTTATCAATTGCCCAGATCGAACTCTGCTTTCCAGTATTTCCCTCCGTTTACGCTTTGTCCAAAGCGAAGAACCGATATTTTCTCCAGCCAGATTGACGATGGCGTCCGAGCCGTCAAACTCTCTCAGTAGTTCATTTTCATTATCGGTTGACCATTTGAGTGCGCGAACCTTTTTGCCAAAAACAGAATTAGCATGATTTACATCTCTAGAAAGCGCGATCACCTCGTGTCTTTCATTCAAGAGAAAGTTGGTGAGACATTTCCCGATGAACCCGGTTGCTCCAGTGATGGCAATTTTCATTTTTGTATCTTCCTAACAAGTTAAAGCACGAATTTGAAATTTGGAATGTTAAATTTATCTTTAAACAAAGCATAAAAAGGTTTGTAGACATTAAACTTCTCCTTCTTCTCGCAGGTCAAATAGGATAGTTGCTATATGAGATTATTTTGTTTTACGGCGGTCTTGCTTCTTAGTGTTTTCATGTCCTCTATATCATTTGCACAGGGACGTTCAATTCGAGGTAAAATAATTGACGAAAATAAACTGCCGCTATCCGGGGTCATCATTCGTCTAATTAATTCCGCTGATTCATCCAAAATACGTTACGTGACAACAACCAATGATGGTACGTTCTTGTTCACAAATATTTCTTCAAGCGATTATCGTTTGGAAGCTACTGCTGTTGGTCGTCGCGAAGTTTCTATTTCAGTCCACACGATTGGGAAGGACACTGATATTGGTGACTTGGTTATGGCGGAAGTTGCGATTCAACTCAGGGGCGTTACGATTGAAGGACGTGTGCCGCCGGCTGTACAAAATGGAGA
>JBAPNE010000262.1:0-10202 GCA_049278975.1 Candidatus Kryptoniota bacterium | reverse complement strand
CTGCGGAAAAACTCGTTGGGGCTGTCGATCCCCGCAGGGGATCTATTAATTCTAGATCGCTTTCAAGATGAGACTAACAATGATACAATCGCGGCATGTCAAGACCACGCCACATCGATTGGAAACTCGTCTCAAAAGCGCAAGCCATGGTTGCCGAAACCACCGATCTCCGACAGTTGAAGGCCGCCCAAGCCGTGTTGCTGCCTGCCTTCACTGGCACCACCCTGGAACAAACGGCCTCTTTGCTGGGAGTGGGACGGGCTTCCGTGCATCGCCTGCAACAGCAATTTCGCCAGAGCCTCCAAGCGCCTTCGCGGCCCCGCAAAAAGTGGGGAGGACGGCGACGGGCGTTGCTGAGCTGGGAGGAGGAAGAAGCATCCCTCGCCCCGTGGGTCGAACAGGCTCGACAGGCGGGGGTGCTGGTGGTTTCCCCTCTGCGGGCGGCGTTGGCGGAAAGATTGGGGCGGAAAATCGCCCCCTCGGTGGTGTACCGTCTTTTGGCGCGCCACGGCTGGCGGAAAGTGGCGCCCGATACGCGCCACCCGAAATGCGACCCGGCGGCCCAGGCGGAGTGGAAAAAAAACTCCCCGAAATGCTGGCAGCCCGGCTGACCCCGAGTGCGGATGATATTTGATACGAAGTGATGCCCGCGATAAATGAGGGCAGCAAAACATCATACATGATTGCCCCCACAAATAATACTTCAACACCAAAGATGGATCCGGCAATCGGTGCTCCAAAGACCGAAGCAAAACCCGCACTGATTCCACATATGACCATCTTCTTGCGGTCATGATCATCAAACCTGAAGATGTCGCTATACAGCGATGTCAGCCCAGCGCCAATTTGCGCGCAAGGCCCCTCTTTGCCCACAGATCCTCCCAGAGCAAGAGTAAAAAGAGTTGCAACGGCCTTCACGGGAATCACAAGAATGGGGATCTTTCCAGCTCGTTTGTGAACGGCCTCAATGACTTTTTCAGTGCCATGTCCTTCTGCATCGGGGGCAAGATATTTGATCATCAGCGAACTTAAGAAAAGGGAGACAGGAAGGAACCAGAAAAAGTTGGCGTGCTGTGCAGTAATGCCAATACTCCAAGTCAATGCCTTGAGAAACAATGATACGGCTCCTCCAACAATCACACCAGCTATGGTTGCAAGAAATATCCACTTGATGATGCTCAAAAAGAGTACCGTAGATTCTGTAACTGATTTTCTCATGATAAATTTTGGGCGTGCCACTATTTCACCTAATTATTGTAATTATAACTTGCTTCGTTCTTACTCCCATTTCCGCAGGATAGAAGCATCTGTCGTTTATCTGATTTTTCGGCGCCACTATTCCAAATCTATTTCCTTCTAATTCTTCACTGCGATCTTCTTTACAAGGTTTAGAACTTTATCGACCTCAATGGAATTTATGTCGCCGTTTTTCCCAAAGATAAATTTGTGTCTCTTGCCGAGAGGCGCCCACTGAAGCGGATCTGTCGGTCCGAAAAGTGAAAGTGTGGGTGTACCAACCGCAGCCGCAAGATGCATGATGCCTGTATCGTTCGTGATGACGACATCCATATTCTTGAGAAGAGCTGCAATGAATGGAATACTTTTGTTCCTGACACGGATGAAAGGAACCTTCATCATATTCGTGATGTGTTCCATGGTCTCATGATCGAATGAACCTTCGGTAAAATATATTTCAGCATTGAGGCTATCGTGAAGCAATTCGGCAAGCTTGACGAAATTCAAAACAATCCAACGATTCCCGGCCTTCCCCGCTCCCGCGTGTATAGCAATTTTATGCGATGCGCAATCTGCAGTGACTTTTAGAAAATTATTTATGTCGACCACATAATGTGCGTCAACTTCGTATTCCAACTTTCCATCGTCGTTCTGTGGGAAAATTTCAAGCGCAGACGCAACTTTCATATTTCGAAAAGTCTGGTGGGTAATTGAATCGTCCCATTTAAAATCTAAAGCTAAATCATAAACCGAGCTCGTTTTATTCGCTTTGCCTTCGAGAGATTTCGGACCGATCTTAGTTTTCGCCTTTATAAAGAACGCCATGACATCGTTCGTCAACGATATAGAAACGTTAGACGGCACTAAGAGGACATCATAATTCTTGCGCAATTGCTTGCAAAAATTTATGAACAGAGAACGGCTCTTGTAGAAAGAAAGTTTATCATAATTGATGATTTTTGTGACATACTTGCATCCTCTTATCGCATCGATATTTTGTGGAGAAACCACGACGGCAAGTTCTTCCAAATCAAATTTCTTATGCAAAGCTCGAAGTAGAGGAACCGTGCACAGTACGTCGCCAAATTGGTTGTGCTGTCTCACTACAATAATTCTTTTTATGTCTTTATGTTCCCCGATGCCGCGCCATTTTCTGTGATGTCTCGCAGCAAGCGTGGCAAGTAGTCGGCGGGTGATGCGCTTTCCAATTTTTTCAAATCCCCGATTCAATCCTCCGGCCATTATATTTTTATTCTTACCGGGGTCGCCGCTCACGAACAAAAGTCCCCGGGAGAAGTGAAGAATGCACAAAGGAGAAGAGGTGAGAACAAACCGCAAGAAATCAAAAGCAAAGAGTCCGATACGGACATTTTTGCAACGTGACTTTCAGAGGTCTTTGAATTTCGCGTCTTCAATTTTTTCCCGGTCGATTTTGATTTCCTTTTCTTTCCGGCGCTGCGAATCCTGCCGCGCCTCGTAATCTCTTATTCCTCTATTAACAGCAGTCCGAATCGAAGTCCTGATAATCCGATAAACCACAAAGAAAAAAACTATCCAAACGATAAATTCGAACGTCACTTTAATATCGGGTTATAGTATTCTGCAACTTTTCTCGGCTTCAATATTTCACTGGCAAGCCTGTCGAAATCTTTTTCGTTATTGACAAAATCGATTTGGTCTGCATTCACAATTAGAAGCGGCGAAGACTTATACCTAAAGAAAAAATAATTATACGCTTCATCCAAACTTTGGATGTATTCTCTCGATATGTTTCGTTCAAACTTGCGTCCTCGTTTCTTTATGTTTGCCATTAGATGATCTACATTGCACTGTAAATAAATGACTATATCAGGTTTTGCAACAGTCTTTTCAAGTAATCCGACTAATGTTTCGTATAGTCTCAACTCGTCATCCTGTAAATTCAAATAAGCAAATATTTTATCTTTTTCAAACATGTAATCGCTTACAATCGTTTGCTCGAAGAGGTCAATCTGGGCAAACTCTTGCTGTTGTTTATATCTGCTCAAAAGAAAGAACATCTGCGTCTGAAAGGCATAGTGCTGAATGTTGTCGTAGAATTTTTCAAGGAACGGATTTTCTTCGAAATGTTCGAGAACGGTTTTTGCATTGAGAAATTTGGCAAGCTTTAACGCGAGGCTCGTCTTCCCTGCGCCGATAACTCCTTCGATGGCAATATGTTTGAGTTCCGTGATATGGTCGTCGTGATCGGAGTGCCTCTTCATTGAGGAATTTGTACCTGATGGCTGGTGGCTCATAGCTGATATATAATTTTTGAACTCATGATTAAGTCAGAGGCACAAAAAATTGTTCAACACGATTAACTCGCGAATTATCCAAGCAATCGGCGAGAAGTTGGTTCACTTCTTTTTCGTTGACTGGATGCACAAAGTTCGGTGCAATTTCATTCAAGGGTTGCAAGACAAACTTTCTCAAGTGCATTCTCGGGTGTGGTATGATTAGGTCTTTAGAATCTAATATCTTATCTCCATAAAAAATTATATCAATATCGATTTCACGTTCATGCCATCTATCCCGATGAACCCGTCCGATTTTCATTTCGATTTCCTTCATCATTCGAAGAAAGTCGAGTGGCTCGGTTGAAGTTAAAATACAAACGATCAGATTAAGAAATTCCGGCTGATCTACATAACCGACCGGCTCTGTTTCATAAATGGCAGATACGCTTCGCACTTTCGCACCTGGCAATTCGGAGATTAAACTAATAGCTCGTTTCAAAAATCCGAGCCTGTCGCCCAGGTTTGAACCGAGCGAAAGGTAAGCCTCAACCTCGGCCAATGGGACCTGCTTTGTCACGAAGTTTCTCTGTTTCAAATTCAACGAAGTCAACTACACCTCCAACTTGAGGTGTATGTTTCCTAACCCTGACAACCACACGATTCAACTCGCCAAAGTTTGCGAGTATGCTTTCCGCTATCTGAGTACCGAGAGATTCAATAAGGTAAAACCGCTTCTCGACAACAAGTGCTTTAATAAAACTATAGACTTTTTCATAATCAACTGCGTCTTTCAGGCGATCACTTTGACCGGCTTTAGAGAAATCGCCGAACATATCAACATCGACTTCGAACTTTCCCCCAGACGCCTGTTCATTTGTGAGTACACCATGGTACGCATAAAAAGTGGCATTGTTTAGGCGGATGCATTGTTCCTTCATAGGCTGGTTAAATATAGAACGACGCTTAAGCTTTTTCAAGGTTCACTTGCGGAAAGCCTGCTGTGGCGAAGGTTTGTCCACAGGTTGGTTTCAGTTATCGAAAAATTTGCCAGCGAGAAGCAACTCGTTGCGGGAAATAGGAACTCCAGATTCTAATCTTTCGTCTCCAACTTTTTGTTTCCGGATCCGAGCTTCGAACTTCCGGTATTTGACTTCAAAAGGAGGAAGAACATGATTATGAATAAGATTACAATCAAAGGCACCGCGAAATTGAATCTGTCCGAGAAAGATGGAATATTTGTTGACAGGGTGTCTTCAGCTTGAATTAATAGTCCCAACATCAATGCACCGCCGTTGTAATATATGCTACCGACGTCATGGAGACTAAATAAATCAGGACGGCGATCCCAAACAATGTGAAGAATGTGCTCCGTTTTCCTATTGATGATTTTCTGTCAAGGAACGGTACCAGCATCCAGACAAGTCCTCCAAGTGTTATAATTCCTATTGCCGCTAACTCAGGCACAGTCTTTAAAGTTTGAAAGACGGGAAGGAAATACCATTCGGGCTTTATTCCTGCGGGTGCTGGCAAATCAGGATTTGCTTTGCTCCCTAAATTCGCGGGAAAAACCGTCGCGAATGCGATAAGAATTGCAAACCCTCCTGCCCATACCGCACCATCTCGCATCAGAAAGTTAGGGAAAAATCTTATCTCTTCGTTCGGATCTCTGATCGATAATGGGACGCTTGTTCCAAGTGCCTGGCTCAAAAATACGTGGAGAGAGATGAGGGCTATCGCAGTCAATGGAAGAATTATAGTGTGCAGCGTAAACATACGGGTAATGGTCGCTGCACCCACATCTTCACCACCCTGCATTATTCTCGAAATGAAATTTCCAATCACCGGCATTATCATCGGGGTGTTCACCCCGACCTTCGTTGCAAAATACGAAAGCGTAGTCCATGGAAGGAGATACCCAGTGAATGAAAATGTCAAAACCAAGACAAAGATCAAAACTCCTAACACCCACATGAATTCACGCGGCTTCCGGTATGCTTTCATGAAATAAGTCGAGAACATATGCACGAACACGACAGCGACAAGAAAGTTCGCTCCCCAAAAATGTATCGATCTAATCAGCCAGCCATATTGTACCTGTTCCATTATGTAACGGACCGACTCGTTTGCATTTGCGGGGGTTGGCGAATAATAAAATGCGAGCAGGATTCCCGTGATGATTTGAACAGTAATCAAGAAAAGCGCAAGTCCGCCGAAATAGTACCAGAATGAATGCTTATGTTGTGGCACTGTTTTATGACGCATCCAGTTCCGGATCGGAGCCAGATCAATTCGCTTATCAATGAAATTAATGATCCGCTTTTTCACCCTGGCTCATGCTTGCTGGTTTTGTGTGGTGACATAAATGTTATTGGCTGATATCGACACCGAATACTGTTGCAGCGGCAATAACGCAGGGCCTTTTATAACTTTTCCGTTTATATCGAATTGGCTTCCGTGGCAATTGCAGTAAAATAATTCTTCGGACTTCCCGAATGCAACTGTGCAACCTAAATGAGTGCATTTCGCCGACAGCGATTCGTAACTGCCATCCGGCAGGCGGACAAGCACTGCTGGTTTATCTAGAAATCTAAAAAATTTCGCGGAGTTCGGCTTCAGTTCGTCGGTTGTCGCTACCAGCACTTTCGACTGAGCATTCAACGCCGCCGGTGGTGGAATCAAAAATCTTAGGACCGGATAAACAATGTATGCAGCAAAAATTGTCACGCCGCTAGTGAGCAGCCGATTCAAAAATTGTCTTCTCGATGACATATAGACTCAATAACACAAAACTATGCTTCTCTTGTTCCAGACAGGAGGCAAAAGAAATTTATCAATTCATCATTTAGAAGTGTCCATCAATTATCGAGACTAAACTCGAACCACTCCTTCCCCTCTAAACTAAGTGGTATGCTTTTATTAATCTGAATGGAAGTACTTTAACTGTCCATGCCGCTCGGCGCTGTGCATGATGGAGGAACTTATTATTCATGTTATGGGTTGAGCTAACATAGAATCAGGAGAAAAAGCAAAGATATTTTTCCCAGCGTGCCAAATGAGAAATCCTGTTGAGAGATTCAAATTCCAGGTATCAAGTGCTTCGCAAAAGACGGCGTTAACAATTACTGTTGTGGAGAAGCTACATGCTGACATAGAATAATTAATGGCGAAATGAATCGTGAAAATATTTTAATGAGTAACCAAAATTAATCTTTAATAATCAGTAGTAGGAAATGCAAATGAGAAAGTCCTTCAGGATTCTCGGGATTATTGTCGGAGGTATTGGAGCCGTAATAGTCATCGGTCTAATCTATTTCAACTTAGCTTTTCCAAAGGCGGAGCCGGTCCCCAACATCAAAGTTGCCCGCACCCAAGAAAGAATTGCGCGGGGTGAATATCTCGTTGACCATGTTGCAGGCTGTATGGATTGTCATTCCGAACGTGACTGGACTAAGTTTGCCGGCCCTGTCATTCCCGGAACTAACGGCAAGGGCGGCGAAGTGTTTGACGAGGAAACAGATGGTGTTCCTGGTGCAGTTTATGCGAAGAATATAACCCCTGACGGAGTTGGCGCCTGGGACGACGGCGAGTTGATTAGGGCAATAACAACAGGCGTCTCGAAAGACGGCACCGCGCTTTTCCCAATCATGCCTTATTTAGACTTTAGTCATTTAACTCAGGAAGATCTGTACTCAATTGTAGCATACCTGCGGTCAATGAAGCCGATCGAGAACAAAATTCCGAACCGGCATCTCGATTTTCCGATGAGCATGATCGTAAAGACAATTCCCCTTCAGTCTTACACCCCCGCCCCGCCACAGAATAAATCCGACACCGTCGTTTATGGAGAATATCTTACGACAATCGCGTCATGCAGTGAATGTCATACGCAAATGGACAAAGGGCAACCGTTAAAGGGGATGGAGTTTGCCGGAGGCATGGCTTTCAATCTGCCTGCAGGGATCGTCAGGTCTGCCAATATAACTCCCGACAAAGAAACTGGTATCGGGAATTGGACTAAAGAACAATTCATCATCTATTTTAAGAGCTTCGCTTCGGACAGCTCACAAAATATTCATGTCGAGCCCAACCAATACAATACCGTTATGCCGATGGCGTCTTTCTCGGGAATGACTGATGAAGATCTATGTTCGATCTACGCATACTTGAAGACTCTGACACCGGTCCACAACCAGGTAGTCAGGTTTACTGCAAAACAATGAAATCGAATTTTAGCTCCGGGATCATTATGAGTTACAAAAGAACACGTGAAGTTGAAATAAATGCTCTCGCTGATGACGGAGAGAGATTCGTATCAGTAAAGAAACTAATGCTTACGAAATAGCAGATGGAAAAGATTTAAAACTTTTTGCCTTCCGATATCTTTAAGCCATTATCTTCAAACTCCCCGGAATTATTTGCACCGCAAGGTCATTTAACCTTTCAAGCAGAACCTCGCCGTCGCGGTGAATCGAAACGGGAGTCTCACTTTGAATCCTGATTCGTTTCATTTTTGTCATCGTTACTTCATGGTGTTTACCGTGTGTACCATTAAGTACATCTGGCAATAAATGCAAAACCCGCGGAATCGAAACGTCAGACACGATACAGGTGTCCAATAGCCCATCGTCGAGTACCGCATTTGGCGTTAGGAGAAATCCTCCACCGGCAGACAAGCCGTTTCCTATGGCGATCAAAAAAGTCTTTTGTTCTATCATGCCGCTGCCGCCAGAACTTGGGTCCGGGGCGAGTTCAATCTTCATAAGTGATGATTTGTATTTTGATAAGGTCTTTACAACAGCATAAAGGTATCTCGAGATTCCTTTAATATGGCGCACCTTTAAACTTTCTCTCGCAACTTCTGCATCAAACCCGACGCCAACCCCATTTACAAAAAACAGTTCTCTGTTATCAATACGAAGTGCGCCGGTGTCAATCGATTTTACTTTTCCACTCACAACTCTATGGACATATTCTTGAAGATTCTTGAGCCTGCCCAGGGCACGTGCGAAGTCGTTTCCGTTTCCGGTTGGAATCACCCCTACAATTTTTTGTGATCTAAGAGCGCCTGCGGCGACTTCGTTTACTGTTCCATCTCCTCCTACTGCGACCATGACATCAAAATCATCGAAAATGTCGTTTGCCAGTTCTGTCGCGTGCTCCGGAGCCTTAGTTATTTGCAGATCGAAATTCACGCCAAGTTTTTTAGCGATGCTTACAAGTTGCGGCAGTATTTTTCTCGTTCTTCCGCTGCCTGAGGCGGGATTTACAATAAACTTTATAACTCTTTCACTAACCTGTCTCATTTTTCCCCCTGAACTGATCGATTCCTTAACCTTGCAAGACGGATTGTTTCCTTTATGCCAGAAATAATTTGGAACTCTTTTCTATGACGGGCTATTTCATATATTGAAAAGCCTGCGAAGAGAGTGGATACTATTAGTCTCGAATTATTTCCGATGATCGGAAGCTCCGGCATGAATGTGAAGCTGACCGGATAAAGAAACTGTGCAATCCAAAGGACAAAAAGAATGATCGCGTTTCCTTTTGTAAATCTTAATTTTGCGAGAGCCGCACAACCATAAAAAGTCATCATCATTGAAAGAAGGATTTCTTCTTGATGGTGATTATCTAAAGGTATGGTCGAAACTCTTCCCATCGAGAACGAATATACAATCGGTATCATGGAGACGAGTAACGTCCACTGGTTCACTTTACTGCTGATCATATTAAGCAGCGCCATCGGCGCGAGGCGGATTGTCCTTGCCCAATAGAACGCCGTGACTTTCTCCGGAAATTCCGAGAGGAAAGGAGCGACCCATTGCACAAATACGAAAGCGCTTATCCCCGCACCTGCTGCGACTTTCTCCACGCTCAGCAAAAAAGGATCCGCAATGGCCCACATGGTTGCTCCGCCGATTAAGAAAATCACGAGGAGCAAACTTCCACGTTTACGCTCTCCGACTGAAACAAGGTACCGCGGCATTGACAATAAGTCTTCTTTCTTTTCTTCCTCCTCTTTCGGAAGAACTCTGAGAATATACATGTATCCGATGAAGATAGCGCCGAGAGCAATAGCATCGTAAACTTGCAAATTCCGTTTCAGCAGGACTATTACGAAGTATGAGGAAGCAATGAATAATGCAGCAATCTCCACGATGTTTTCCGGGCGAAGTTGAATCGAAGATATACTTTTCTTATTTCTAACTCTTGAATAAATGTCAGAAGTAACAAAAATTAACGGCCAACCGACCCCCATGAGGAGCCTGTTTGATCCAGTCATATTTGCAAGCATCAAGCTAATTTCTTTGTGCCATGCTATGACCGCTTCGACCATAAACTCCGGAACCACTTGAAGGAGTGCCACGATAGCAACTGCCAATCCCTGACTCATGCTGAACTCTGCCGCTTCAGCTGCCCAACTTATAAGTAATGACGAAGTAATGACCGCGCTAAAGCATAGAAAAACTATGACGCTTACAAAATTCCCTGGATAAAAATGAAGCCATAAAGACACGGTGAAAGTATATATGCAGAGAAAGAAGAAATAATAGCCGTGGCGGGATTTCATTCGAGAGTTACGATATACAAAATAATACAACCACAAAAGGACACAGGTTATAAGCCCAATCTAATCTTCGTTAGCACTGCCTTGTGGTCTGCTTTGAATTTGATGAATAAACATTTGCGTTATCACAGTCGGCTTAGTGA
>JBAPNE010000261.1:0-10572 GCA_049278975.1 Candidatus Kryptoniota bacterium | reverse complement strand
GGCTTTTGTGAATCTTGTCGGACCAAAATGTGCGGTGTCGGAAATTATGCCTGTATCATTTAACTCTCTTGTATTCGAGAAGAGAAATTGTCCGTCAAAAGTATAATTACCACCGAAGAATAAATTCCAATCTGGCCCAGCGACGTAATTGTGAGCGCCGACGAAATCTCTCGCAGTTCCCAGGACTCCAAGGAACGATTGAGTTCCGAGATCATACTTCGCCCGCAGAATATTTGAGAATGATCTGTATAAGGATGAAATAGTTGTGTTGCCGTTGTTGTCTGTTACGCTTCCTTCTTCGCCTGCGACGATAAACGGCGAATTCCTGTCCTCCGCGGCAAGATATCCTAACGATAAATTGCCGCTTCTCTGTATCACCTTGGCTGCGCCGAGAGGATTGTTTATTATGCGGGAATAGTAAGACTGAATAGATGTGGTAAGCAAATCGTTTCCTTCCATAAAGAACGGGCGCTTCTCTGCATAAAAGAGTGCTGATGTTGTGTTCACGCTTATTTGAGTAGCATCCGATTCCACTTGACTGAAATCGGGATTTGCGACTCCTTCAATTCCGAGGCTTGGGTTTGGCGAGTATTTTAATCCGAGGCCGACCCGACCCTGGATATCTCCGTTTGTAAACCCTGAGTTCGGATTGGTATCGTCGTTGATGTTATCTGCTTTGAATCCCATCACGTACGGCAGCAATTCCACGTCCGCTGTTGCCTGAAGGTCCATGAGTCCTTCAAGAATTCCTCCCTGGCATAATAGGCAAGGGTCGTTGAGGTTCAACTTTACCCATGAATACTGGTAACGGCTTTCTCGTGGTAAATTTCTCAAAAAATCCATGCTCCAATTCTGCACTTTCAATGCTGGAAACCGCAGGCTCTTAAAGGGCAGAGCCATCTCCACGATATAACCACTGTCGTTGACTGCTCCCGCTGAATTCCAAACGGCATCGAAGTTTGGGTCTTCATTGTTTCCAGTTCTCATAAGATCCCCTTGGACTCCATAAGGATTTGCAAAAAACTCGTAGGCTTTCTGGTGATCCGTGTAAGTGTCAAGAATGATGCCCACAAAATCATCGTCGAAGATGTTGTCCCTGTCGGTAACGTGAGCTCTAATCTGCGAAGGATCGGTATCATGACAGATAAATGCTAAATAAAGATACTCGGTATTATAGAGCACCAACACGGTGCTCTTCTGTTTCGCGGGCAGATCATTCCCCGGTTGTACTTCGTAATCGAGCGTGACTCCTTGGGCTAATTTCCATTGTGGATCCGAAAGACTTCCATCGAGCTTTATATTGCCGTTTATCTTAATGGCTTTTATGATATATCTGGTTTGGTTTGTCGAATCGACTGAAGCATTGGCTGACAACGGGATATAAATGATAATTGCATATGTCATGTGCCAAAGTAAGGTTCTCAATGCATCTCTCTCCTTTGAGAAAAGGATACGGTTGTTCGACAAAATCGTTACAGGTTTTCGCCCGAAAAAGAAACTGGCTTTTGATCCGTCGGCTTAACCGGCATTCGTGAGTCTGTCAGCAATTCGGCTGTCTAGCGATTCACACTTTCCCGACGATCAAGGCGATTAATCCGAAGATCATCATCAGTTTGTATCCGAAGCTGGCTTCAGAGAATCCACGACGCGATATGAGCAAGTAGGTTATGTAAATTCCTATTGGAAAAATAGTGAGTCCGCATATTGCAAGAAATTGGATTGGGAGTATCCGCATCTGAAATGCGCCCCATACCATCACGAGTAATGCAATCGTAAGCGAAAATGAAATGTAGGCCGAAAGATTCGTGCCGAATCTTGTGGCGATTGTGCGGATTCCGATTTCGCTGTCTCCCTTTACGTCTTCGGCATCTTTGATTATTTCCCTGATAAGGTTCGTCAAGAATGCAAATAGCGCGGCGGGATAAACACTCTTCAAGTTGTCCACCGCTGCGCCACCATAGATGAAAGTGAGCCCCGTCATAAGTGCCACGGTGAAATTGCCGAGAAATATTGTTCGCTTCAATTTGTAGCTGTAAACAAACACGGAAAATGTTGCTGCTACGGCGATCAGGAAAGTCAAAAAGTTTATAGATATGCTGACAATTAGTCCGCCCATCGTGACTATCCAATAAAACACTTTCACCTGACGCGGGACAAGTTTCCCTGAAACAAGGGGACGATTGGGACGGTTTATTCTGTCGATGTCAATATCGAAAAAATCATTGATCGCATTTCCCCCGGCAGTTATTAGAGATGCCGCTATCGCTGCCATGAAAATTCTCCAATTCTCTGCAATGTTTATCCCACAAAGTATTCCGGCACACTCCACGCTGAGGAATGCAATTATGACGTTTCCTATTCGGGCTAAACTAAGATAATGTTTCATGTTGTTGATTGAACATTCAAAATTGATTTACGATTCCAAAATGTATTTTTCCCTCGATGAACGAATCGCCTCTCCCGAGCGCATAGCTTGCTTTTAGTATGCCGATGCCAGTCTCAACTTGCGCGCCGACTCCGTAACCGTAAGCGGAAAGTGAATTTGCGGGTGTGCCTGCAATGGGATCGAGCTGCTTGTAGATATATCCGGCGTCGACAAATCCGAAAAAGAATGATTCTCTCCCCGTTACGAACCGGTACTCGATGTTTGTCCATGCCGCTTTCGTTGCGATAAATTGGTTTTCTATATATCCACGAATGGTATTTGTACCACCAAGTCGATACATGTCGCTTTGGTCAAGTTCTGTGCCCGTCACTTGTTCGCCGTGAAGACCGATTGCGAATATTTGTCTTGGGAAAAGTTCATGGAAAAAAGAAAGGTCAATGCTCAAGTGCTGAGTAAAACTTGTCAATCGTGTATCTGAAGTTATGAGCTCTGCCGGGCCGTAAATTTTCTTTTCGCCGAATAAAACCTGGGTTTCATAGAGAACGCCATGGTGCGGGCTGTAAAGATCATCGCGCGTATCGAGGGTAATACCGAGGCCGAAATCAAGAACGTTGCTTTGGAAAACTGAATAATTGCTGTCTGCAATTTGAAGCGGAGTTGTCGAGAGTGTACTGACGGATGCATTGGCGTTAAAGTCGTCGCTGAACAAAAATGTTCCGGTCACGCCGAAATTCCTTGTGACGGAAGTTGAATCCTGCTGGCGCTGGGAGAAATCCAATTCGGCGTTTATCGGATAACCGAAGATATACGGCTCGGCATATCCTATTTCCAATTCTTGTGTCAGCTTTGTTTCCTGATGCCACATCACGCGGAACTTTCGTCCTGTTCCGAAAAGGTTCAACATGGAAACATCAATCATACCGGTGAAGTATCCCGAGTGACCGAGCTGCGGAGGCATATATCCAATTAGCCCGTCGAAAGTGTTTGTATTTCCTTCGACCACTTTCAGAAGTAGTCCCGTTGTGTCGCCGTTTTCAAAAATTTCAGGGTCGCTGACGCTTTGAAAGAAACCTAATTTCTGAAGCCGCTGTCCAGCGTTGCCAATTTCGTCTTCGTCGTAATAACTTCCCGGCGGAATTCTTAGTGCACGCAGGATGACATAATCCCTCGTCTCTGTATTTCCTTCAATTCGTATAGCATCAATTCGAATCCGATTGCCTTCGTTTATCATCAGCGCAATTCCAAGAGAGTCTGTTCCATAATGTCGGTAAACAAAAATACTGTCGATGGAAATTTTTGCGAGCGGAAAACCTGCGGCGTTATATTTGACGAGGATGTTATCAATGCCTTTTTCAAGGTCATCCTGATCAAATGGTTGGCCAGAATGTGTGTCGAATTCACGGCTGAGTTCATTATAAGTGAAAAATTTGTTTCCGTTGATGAGAAATTTTCCGACGAGCAGGAGCGGTCCCTCTGAAATATAAATTGTCAATACTGCTCCCGATGAATCAGGAAATGGTTTGACGTGGAACGAATCAATTTTGAAAAGCAAATATCCTTCGGAGTAATACATGTTTAGAATTTGATCCAGGCCGGTTTTGATACGTGCCGTGTCTGAAGCGGGAAAATTAGATGAATCCGCCCGGAAAATTTCCGACAGACTAACGGTTGAAAACACGGTTTCGCCTACAAATTTTATTTCCCTGATCTTCATCTGCGCATTTGCATTTGTTGTCAAAATCAAAAATAAACACAGTAACCAAATTGCAGACGCATTTTTCATTCCATAAAAAATTAAGAAGAGATAACGAGAAGAAACAGGGATTTGATTAGGACAGCCTTACATCTCTTGGGAGGGCTTATGAAAATCCTGTATCGGCTTAACGCTCAACTCGCCTGTCTGAAGAGATTTAATTGCCTTCACAGCCGCAGATGCGGCGGAAAGTGTTGTCGCAAAAGAAACGCGGTGCTCGATCGCAGCCCAGCCGATCGCATATTCATCAAACCTCGCTTCTTCGCCGAACGGCGTGTTCACTATGAATTGTATTTTCCCGTTCTTGATATGATCGACAATGTTAGGTCTCCCTTCGCTGACTTTGAAAACCCTTTCATTCGCAATGCCGCTCTTTGTGAAAAATCTGGATGTCCCTTCTGTCGCGATTATTTTGAAACCGAGGTTGATGAATTCATTCACGATGTCAATTGTGTTTTTATTTTTATCGTTATCATTTACGCTGAAGAAAACAGCTCCGGATTCCGGCAAGGGATTTCCCGCTGCAGCCTGAGATTTCGCGTAAGCCGCGCCGAAGTTTGAATCAATTCCCATCACCTCACCGGTGGAACGCATTTCAGGGCCAAGAAAAACTTTTACATGAGTGAATCGGTTGAAGGGGAAGACGGCTTCTTTGATTGCGATGTGGGTGAACTTCCCGTTTGCGCGTGCCACGTTAAGGTCTCTTAATTTTTTCCCGAGCATTATCTTCGTGGCGACTTTTGCAAGCGGCAAGCCGATGCTCTTGCTCACGAATGGTACCGTACGGCTCGCTCTCGGATTGACTTCAAGTATATAAACGATATCATCTTTCATCGCGAACTGGATATTCATTAGTCCGACCACTTTCAATCCTTTCGCGAGCATGCTGGTGTATTCTTTAATTTCTTTCAGACATTTGTCAGTGATCATATAGGGCGGAATTACCGCTGCGCTGTCGCCCGAATGAATCCCTGCTTCTTCAATGTGTTCCATGATAGCGCCGATCACCACTTCGTCTCCATCAGCAACCGCGTCCACATCGAACTCAAATGCATCTTCGAGAAACCTGTCGATCAAAACCGGCTTGTCCGGTGAGATATCTGCCGCGGTCTGCATGTAATGTCTGAGTGAATCTTCATTATAACATATTTCCATGGCTCGTCCACCGAGGACATAAGACGGCCGCACGAGCACCGGATATTTGATATACGAAGCGACATCCACGGCTTCAGTTACGGAATATGCAGTCCCGAACAAAGGGTGAGGAATTTTCAATCTCTGAAGAAGTTCGCCGAAGCGTTTTCTATCCTCAGCGATATCGATCCCTTCAGAGCTTGTGCCTAACAATTTGACGCCGGCTTCTTCGAGAGGCTTCGCAAGTTTAAGTGGGGTCTGGCCTCCGAAACTGACGATGACTCCTTCCGGTTTTTCAGCCTCGATCACGTTCATTACATCTTCAAATGTCAACGGCTCGAAATAAAGTTTGTCCGCTGTGTCGTAATCGGTTGAAACCGTTTCGGGGTTGCAGTTGATCATTATAGCTTCATAGCCTTCTTCTCGTGCAGCGAGAACTCCATGCACGCAGCAATAATCGAATTCGATTCCTTGCCCGATCCGGTTTGGCCCGCTTCCTAAGATTATAACTTTCTTTCTGTCGCTCCGGATTGATTCGTTTTCATCTTGATAAGTTGAAAAGTGGTACGGTGTTTCCGCCTCAAATTCTGCTGCGCATGTATCAACCGTTTTGAAAACAGGAGTTACATTTAATTTCACACGCAACTCGCGGATACTCTCATCCGTCGTTCCGAAAATATCAGCTAATTGCTTGTCTGAGTAGCCTAACTGTTTTGCTTTATGAAGCGTTTCTCGATCTAAAAGTTTCTTTTTCATTCCAATTTAATTTGAATCACATAGCCTGGTGAAACCGCAGGAATACAAGTCCATGATTTCTGATTATGATTCGACATAGAAATTTTCACGCAAGACGCTTTCAAAGTCCACGATCTCTTTCACGTTTTTTATGAACCATGGGTCGATTTTTGTTAGCTCAAAAATTTCTTCCACGGAGAAGCCCGCTTGAAAAGCATACCGCAGATAAAAAATATTGTCCGGTTTGAATTGCTTGAGTTTGTTTGCTATCGATTTTCTTGTTTCGTCCAACTTAACATTTTTCAATCCAGTCCTGAGCGAAGTCGAAGGATTAGAAAAATCATATTTATCTTTTCCATCGCTTCCCAATCCGAAGCGGCCTTGTTCCAGCGACCGAAGCGTTTTTTGCAGAGCTTCTTTGAATGTGCTTCCGATTGCCATTGCCTCGCCGACGGACTTCATTTGAACGCCAAGCGTATCATCGGCGCCTTTGAACTTTTCAAAATCCCATCGCGGAATTTTCACGACGACGTAATCAATCGAAGGCTCAAAAGAGGCCGGAGTCTTCTTCGTGATATCGTTTGGGATTTCATCGAGCGTGTAGCCCACTGCAAGCATCGCGGCAATTTTTGCTATCGGGAAACCTGTTGCCTTCGATGCAAGTGCGCTCGAACGTGAAACTCTCGGGTTCATCTCAATGACGACCATTCTGCCGTCCGCCGGATTTACCGCGAACTGAATATTCGAACCGCCCGTTTCTACGCCGACGGCGCGGATCACTTTCTTTGCCCAGTCCCGCATTTTTTGATATTCGCGGTCGGTTAATGTCTGTGCGGGCGCGACCGTGATCGAGTCCCCGGTGTGGACTCCCATTGGGTCGAAATTTTCTATCGAGCAGACGATGACGACATTATCATTTTTGTCGCGCATTACCTCAAGCTCAAATTCTTTCCAGCCGATTACGGATTCCTCGACGAGTATCTCGCTTATCGGGCTGACGGAGAGGCCATGGCGCGCGATTTCCCTAAACTCCTCGATGTTGTACGCGACTCCGCCTCCCATTCCGCCCAATGTGAATGACGGACGAATGATTGCGGGGAAGCTGACATGATCGATGATTTTTATAGCCTGTTCCATGTTGCGGACGAATCCGCCGAGCGGCACTTCCAATCCGACCGAAGTGACGGTGTCTTTGAAAAGTTCTCTGTCTTCGGCTTTATTGATCGCACTTAGATTTGCGCCGATCATCTCGACGCCGTTTTTCTCCAGCACACCGGATTCGGCTAAGTTGACGGCGATGTTCAACGCGGTCTGTCCGCCCATTGTCGGAAGGAGCCCGTCCGGCTTTTCGATCTCAATAATTTTTTTGACAAACTCCGGAGTGAGCGGCTCGATGTAAGTCACGTCTGCAAGTTCAGGGTCGGTCATAATTGTCGCCGGGTTGCTGTTGACGAGGATGACTTTGTACCCTAACTTCCGCAAAACTTTGCACGCTTGCGTGCCGGAATAATCGAACTCGCAAGCCTGTCCGATCACGATCGGGCCGCTTCCGATTATCAGAATAGAATTTATATCTTCACGTTTTGGCAATTACTGTTCACAATTCGTTGGGTAAGAAGTTAATTATCGGTGGAAGTTGAATCAAGGATTTGAAAAGCGATTCCCAAATTCTTTCTTAGTAAATAAAATTTTGATTCAAGGAACCCGAAAAGGTGATACATGCAATTTGTTTCTCTTGCGTGTGATGTTTAAACTTTAAAAAACATTCCACACTACCCGAGCCATTTGGCAGGAGTGCTTTTGCAGATTGCTAAATATCGTTGGACAAAAAGAAGGCTAATTGCAATGGACTTTTCAAGCTCCGAAGAAATTATCGTGCATTTAAAGAGTCTCTCAAATCCTAAGAACGTTGCCGGCATGGCGCGATTCGGCATCAGCTCTAAGAACACACTCGGTATTTCGATTCCGGCCTTGCGAGACACAGCAAAGAAAATCGGAAAGAATCATGCCCTCGCTTTGGAATTATGGAATAGCGGGATCCACGAAGCCAGAATTCTTGCGGGATTTGTCGACGATCCGGAAAGTGTTACCGAATCACAAATAGAAAAATGGGTGAACGATTTTGACTCTTGGGACGTATGCGATCAGGTGTGCAGCGGCCTTTTTGACAAGACAGAATTTGCTTTGAAGAAAGCGAGAGAATGGAGCGGACGAAAGGAAGAGTTTGTAAAGAGAGCGGGATTTGTTTTGATGGCGGCACTTGCCGTCCACGACAACGATTCCGATGAGGTGACGTTTCAGAATTTTCTTCCGATAATAAAAAGGGAAGCGATAGACGAAAGAAATTTCGTGAAGAAAGCTGTCAACTGGGCCCTGCGGCAAATCGGTAAGCGCAATGCCAGGTTGAACAAAGCTGCGATTAAGACGGCGAAAGAAATTCAAAAAATAGATTCAAAGGCGGCAAGATGGATTGCAACGGATGCTTTACGGGAGTTAACGAGTGCTGCCGTGATAAAAAAACTGACAAATCGATAACGATAGAAGTGTCCCATGATAAGGAGGATGAATGCCTGAACTGAGGCAGAATGTTTTGACGAGAGAATGGGTAATTATCAGTCCGGAGCGGGCGAAGAGGCCGGACGAATTTGCGCGGGAAAAAAAAGGTGAGCGTGTTTTACCTGAGTACGTATCTGACTGTCCGTTCTGTGTCGGGAACGAGCATTTGACTCTTGATGAATTGTTCAGAGTGTCGGACCACGATAGCTGGAAGATTAGAGTCATTTCCAACAAGTTCCCAGCGCTTTCCAATCTCGGAGAGCGGATAAGAAGAGTAGATGGAATTTACCGCTCCATGACGGCAGTCGGCCACCACGAAGTGATCATCGAACATCGGCTGCACAATAGAACGATTGCGTTGATGACCGACGATGAAGTAGCGGACATTCTTAGATGTTATCAACGCAGATATAGTGAAATCAAGAAAGACAACCGGGTCGAAGCAATCGTTTTGTTCAAGAACCATGGCGACGCCGCTGGGACATCCGTCGCGCACCCCCATTCGCAGCTTGTAGCAACTCCGATTGTGCCGAATCAAACAAGGTCGAGGATCGAAGAAGCAATGAGGCATTTCGATGACACCGGTGAATGTGTGTGCTGCCGGACTGTCCACGATGAGCTGCAGGCAAAAGAAAGATTGATTTTTCAGAGCAAGAACTTCGTGGCGTTTATTCCTTATGCTGCCCTTTCACCATTTCACACATGGATATTTCCGCTGAGACACGCATCCTCATTTGATGAGATAAATGAAGTGGAGATCGAAGACCTGGCGAAATGTTTGAGGACTGTCCTTGCGAAGCTTTATCATGGACTCAACAATCCGGACTTCAACTACACGATCCGGTCTATTCCGACTCGCGATTTGCATTCGGAATATTTCCATTGGTATTTTACGATCGTGCCACGGGTGACGAAGACTGCCGGATTTGAAATCGGCAGCGGGATGTACGTGAACACTGCTCTGCCGGAAGAGAGCGCGGAATTTTTGAGAAAAGTGAAAGTGGTTGAGTAGCCAAATAATTTTACGCTTTTATCCTATCACCATCGCCGCCGGGTCTTCGCCAGTTTCTTTAACTTGCTTAAGAATTGTGCCGATGACAAATAGCATGCTTCAATATCAAACACTAGCAACCTAATACGAGAGAAATATTTCTCGTGTTGGTTGAAGAAATTCTAAATCAAACAGATGGCATCTTTTTCATTGTCACCATGGCCGCATGTGCTGCAAAAGAAAGTAGATTTGTAACTTTTGGATGAAAGGAATAACTTTGGAAGTTAAAAATGGACTGTGATCAAAAGGGAAATAGCCGCTATAATGGTGTAGTTACAGCAGGCAGATGCAACTCCTCGCTGCCATGTCGCAAAAAAGAAAACAAATGAAAACCATTTTCCTATTCCTTGAGAAGCTCTTTCGCCCACCTATCTTTGAAGACGAGGAACAAAGTCGTAAAGCCGCGATCCTTCACTGGTTTAGTATATCCACTCTTGTCTGCTTGTTCTTAGCGCTTGCTTTCCATTTCGCCATCGATTTTCAGAACGAGTATCCTCTCTTCATAATCTGCGGTGCAATCTTGATCAGCCTTGTTCTTAACCGTCAGGGACGCGTCGGATGGGCTGGGGGAATTATGCTCTGGACAATCCTTACTGCGCTATTCTATCTTGCAGTTAAGAACAATGGGCTCCACGATACTGCGCTCTATGCAATCCCAGGATCTCTCGTCATTGCAGGTGCTGTTTTCGACCGGAGACATTTCATTGGTTTTGCGATCACCACGATCGTCGCAGTAATTGCAATCGGTTACTTTGAAATGAATGGGGTTATGCGGAATCTGTATAGCATGAGTACAACGATCGGCTATATAGCGGACCTTGTTGTAATATTATCTTTCACCTCCGTTGGAATAGGATTACTGTCCAGTGCGATCGCACGAAAAAATATGAACCGGCGGCAAGATCAATTAACTCTGCGCGAGAGAGGGGAACTTACAAGAGTTTTTGCCAAGGCTCC
>JBAPNE010000260.1:0-6983 GCA_049278975.1 Candidatus Kryptoniota bacterium | reverse complement strand
TCATCAAGAATTAGAAGTTCCGGCTCATGCAAAAGGCATGAAATAAATTGAACCTTTTGCTGCATCCCTTTTGATAACTCGTCAACCTTACGATTCCCATATTCGGACAATTCAAATTTCTTAAGCCAGATTTCAGCGCGCTTCTTTGCATCACCCGGCTGAACGCCTCTCAGACTTCCGAAATATACTAGAACATCTATGACTTTACTTTTCCGATAAAGACCTCGCTCTTCCGGAAGATATGCTAGTAGGTTTTTCATATCAGGAGTCAATTCTTTCCCATTAAAACGGACTACACCAGAGTCAGGTTGGATAATCCCGAGAGAAATTCTTATCGTAGTTGTTTTACCGGCGCCATTTGGACCAAGAAGTCCAAATATTTCTCCCGGCTTTACATCGAAAGTCACACCATCAAGCGCGACGGTGGTCGCGTAAGTTTTTCGCAGATCATTTACTGAAAGCATAACGCCTCATTGAAAATTATAAATTAGGAATTGAAACTTAACGAAGTGATCGTAAAACCACTCACGGTGTATTACGGTAAATCATCCTCGGAAATGGAATCGTCTCCCGCACATGTTCCAATCCACAAATCCATCCGACCGTGCGCTCGACGCCAAGACCGAAGCCTGAATGCGGCACACTACCGTATTTTCTCAAATCGAGATACCATTCGAACGGTTGGCGCGGAAGATTGTTCTCTTCAAGCCGCTTCACCAAAGTATCATAATCGTCTTCACGTTGACTGCCGCCGATAATTTCACCGTAACCTTCGGAGGCAAGTACATCGACAGACAAAGTCAATTCCGCTCTCTCCAGATCCCGCTTCATGTAAAACGCCTTACAAGCTGCCGGATAGTGATGTACCATTACAGGTCGATCATACTGCTGTGAAATAATTGTTTCATCGGTTGCACCGAGATCGTTTCCATATTGGAACTCAACGCCATTTTTCTTTAGAAGTTCGACCGCCTCATTATAATGCAAGCGCGGGAAAGGACGTTTCACCGATTGTAGTTTAGTCACGTCTCTTTCCAATAACTTCAATTCCGCTTCATTATTCTTCAGCACTGTTTGGACAATATGCTCGATAAATTCTTCGGCCAAATCCATATCATCGTTCAAATCTGCCCAAGCAACTTCAGGCTCGACCATCCAAAATTCGGTAAGATGGCGCCGCGTCTTTGACTTCTCCGCGCGGAAGGTCGGCCCGAAACAATAAACTTTCCCAAGTGCCATGGCAGCAGACTCTGCGTAAAGTTGTCCGCTCTGAGTCAGATATGCTTTTCCTAAATCAAAGTAATCAGTTTCGAAAAGTGTGCTGGTTCCCTCCACCGATGCAGGCGTGAGGATCGGTGAATCGACGAGCGTGAAGCCTTTGCCGTCGAAAAATTCACGAATAGCTTTTATGATCTGATGTCTAACTCGCAAGATTGCGTGCTGCCTCGACGATCTCAACCAAAGGTGTCTATGATCCATCAGAAATTCCGTACCATGTTCCTTCGGGGTGATCGGATATTCTTTCGCGACATTTACGGTCTTCAAATCTTCAACCTGAAGTTCATAGCCTCCAGGTGCCCGATCGTCCTTGTGGACCTTACCCGTTACAATAAGCGAGCTTTCCTGAGTCAAAAAATCATAATCCGCAAAAATTTCTAATGAAACCTGGTTTTTGACGACTACACACTGCGCGATGCCAAAACCATCTCGTACTAAAATGAAATTAATTTTCCCGCTCGATCTTTTGTTATAAACCCAGCCGCGGATAGTTACAGATTTGTCATTATGCTCATGAAGTTTATCAATCGTGGTAATGGGTATGCTATTATCAACAGGTCCTGACATACAATTCTCCATAATTCTTGTTTGGATCGTCTGATAAATATAATCCAATCGCTCCAAGTGTTCAATTAGCCGATGAATGCCTATTGTATAGAAAAACTAATAACGTTTTTTTGTAACTGCATCTGAATTAAATTAGGATTCAAAAAAAGGCAGCAGCCCATCATGAAAGCGTTAGTCACCGGCTCAACCGGTTTTATTGGGAGCCATCTTGTAGAGAAATTAGTTCAACGCGATTACCGAGTTAGATGTCTGATAAGGAAGACGACAAAGGTCGAATACATTAACAATCTTCCCGTAGAATTTGTGAATGCCGACTTCGGTGATATCGAATCGCTACGTTCGGCAGTGGACGGAGTTGATTATGTTTTTCATATCGGTGGTGTGACGAAGTCGAAAGACAAGCAGGGATATTTTAAAGGGAATTATGAGGCCACAAGAAACCTTCTCACCGCTGTCTTAAAACAGAATCCCGGCATCAAACGATTCACTCTTGCCAGCAGCCTTACCGCCGTCGGGCCGGGTCGCAACATGGAGCCCGTGGATGAAACCACGCCATACCATCCCATCACTACTTATGGGAAAAGCAAAATGGAGGCTGAGAAGGAATGTCTCGCCAAAGTCCCTGATATCCCGGTAACCATCATACGGCCTCCCGCAGTGTACGGCCCGCGTGACAAAGACATCTATGCGTTCTTTAAATCGGTGAACGGGCATATCGTTCCATTGTCCGGTTTCGGAAGGAAAGCACTGAGCTTCGTGCATGCTTATGATTTAGTCGATGGAATTATTGCTGCGACCGAACATCCAAAGGCCGTCGGCCAAATTTATTTTATTTCAAATGAAGAAATATATGACTGGGAACAATTCGGCAAGATAGCCAAGAAAATTCTTGGCAAGCGGGCAATAAACATGAGGATCCCTCACCTTGCTCTCTACATGGTAGCTGCAATCAGCGAATCGATTGCCAGATTGCAAGGCAAGGCCGCGTTAATCAACATCGAGAAAGCACGTGACGGAGTCCAGACGAATTGGCTTTGCAGTCCGAAAAAGGCGCAGACGGAACTCGGATTCAGCACGAGGCTGTCGCTTGAAGATGGAATCGCAAACACAATCGAATGGTATAAGAAGAGTGGCTGGCTGAAATAGCGGTTAGGTTATAGCTATGGCTCATAGTATCAAGGGGCGATCTCTTTCAGAGTGAACATCGCATTCAACTAAAGCGGGATATTTCCGTGCTTCTTTTTCGGATTGGTATCGACTTTGGTTTCTAACATTTCGAACGCTCTAATAAGCTTTGCGCGGGTCTGACTCGGTTCGATTACTTCATCGATGTAACCGCGCTCAGCTGCGATGTAAGGATTAGCAAACTTGGCAGTATAGTCCGCTATCAATTTTGCTTCTACTTCATCCGGGTTTTCCGCTTTCTCGATTTCCTTCTTAAAAATTATTTCAACCGCTCCCTTCGGGCCCATCACTGCAATTTCCGCTGAGGGCCAGGCAAAGTTGACATCGCCCCTGATGTGTTTTGAATTCATGACGTCGTATGCGCCACCGTAAGCTTTGCGGGTGATAACGGTAATTTTCGGGACTGTCGCTTCGCTGAATGCAAACAATAGCTTTGCACCGTTTTTTATAATTCCACGCCACTCTTGATCTGTGCCGGGCAAAAATCCGGGAACATCTTCAAAAACTAAAATCGCTATGCTGAACGCGTCACAAAATCTGACGAAGCGAGCCGCTTTAATTGAGGCATCATTGTCGAGAACACCAGCAAGAACTGCTGGCTGGTTCGCAATTATGCCGACGCTTTTCCCATCAAGCCGCGCAAATCCTACAATTATATTTTGTGCGAACAGCTCATGCACCTCGAAAAAATTTCCATCATCCACAACCAACTTGATGACGTCCTTCATGTCATACGGTTTGTTCGGATTATCAGGAATAATATCGTTTAACTTGGCCTCAATTCTTTCCGGTTTATCTTTTGTAATCAGGCGGGGCGGACCATCACGATAATTTTGGGGAATGAAAGAAACCAGCTTGCGAATTCCGAGCAGACATTCCGGTTCATTATCACATGCGAAATGCGCAACGCCGCTCTTCGTCGCATGAGTAAGCGCACCTCCTAATTCTTCCGATGATACATTTTCGTGCGTCACGGTTTTCACGACATTCGGTCCCGTCACAAACATATAGCTCGTGTCTTTCACCATGAAAATAAAATCAGTGATCGCCGGTGAATATACCGCGCCGCCAGCAGATGGCCCCATCACAGCAGATATCTGTGGAATGACTCCGCTTGCAAGTGTATTCTTCAAAAAAATATTCGCATAACCACCAAGTGAAACGACCCCTTCTTGAATTCGTGCGCCACCTGAATCATTTAAACCAATTATCGGCGCACCCATCTTCATTGCCATGTCTAAGACTTTGCAAATCTTCTCGGCATGTGCCTCCGACAAAGAGCCTCCGAAAACTGTAAAGTCTTGGCTGAAAACAAAGACTTGCCTCCCGTCGATTTTTCCGTACCCCGTTACAACTCCGTCACCAGCAAACCGCTGGTTCTCCAGATTAAAATCGTGCGAGCGATGCTTAACCAGCATATCAAGCTCAACAAATGACCCTTCATCAAGAAGTATCTCGAGACGCTCACGTGCGGTCAACTTACCTTTTTTATGCTGGTCGTCGATTCTCTTTTGCCCGCCGCCAGCTTTCGCCTCTTCGATAAGTTTCTTCAACTCATCAATTTTGTGCTTCATCCTTTCTCCCAACTATTGAAGTGGTACATCAGAAAGACCTAATCGCCGCAAGTATGGAGAATTTCATGGAGATACGCAAACGGCAATGCTCCACGGCTCATCCGTGTTCCACCGTGATTAAACTTCTAACTGTGAGACGCGTAACAACATCATTCAAATGAAAGATTAGTTGCGAAGTCATAATAGATTGTGAATAGGAATGAAAAGATTCCTTTGTTAACTCCTGGAGAATATTGGTAATTGCGATTCTGCGAATAGCTGATCATCGCTGAGCCATAAAAATTATGCCGCGGTTGATACATGACGTTTGCTTCAAGCAAATTTGTCTCCTGAATTACGCCGTACGGAAAAGGCTCAGTGTAACCGGTCTGGACTGTGATATTCGGATCGGTCAACCATGGCATTGTGTATGGACCATAAAGGTTTTGGCTGCCGTGTTCCAAATGCATTATCTCAATTCCAAATTTCCAGTCGTAGGTCAGCCATTGCGACAAACGCAAATCGATATTCCAAAAATCGTCTCCGAACGGATTTGCGACTGGATAGTTTCTCAATAACAACTTCTGGTAACTCACCCAATTGTACTCATTGTAAACTCGGTTGCAAACCATCATGTATTGAAGATTAGCGTCCGTCCCGCCGATTCCGAGGTTTTCTAAAATATTTGACGCACGTAAACCGAGATCAAATGCGTAGAGGTCTGGTTTCAAATCTCCCTTCGTCTTATCGTCAACTTGCCAGTCGTCTATCATTAAATCGCCATAGGAATTGAAATCCTTGGGCCAGAAGACGCCTATGTCCGCACCGAGAAAATTGTTTGTCGAGTTTGCTAGTTGGTCATTCGTAGTAGTTTCATAATTTACACGAACGGGATTGGTATTCAAGAAATTTATTGATGCATAAGGCCCACCGAATAATGCGGCCTGGTAAACACCGAGGAAAACTTTATTCGCAATATTGAATTCAATCCTCGAGCCGGTAAAATATCTATTTGCTAGAGGAGCGACACTGTCCCACGTCGACGGCCCTCCCGATTCCAAAAAATTATTTGAATCCGGAGTGAACTCAGGCATCTGATTGAGCTGCGCGACAAACCAGTTAAACTTCACGACATTAGTTTTTATGAGAGCAGATACCATATCGAAAGCCCCGGCTGTCGGCGAGACAAGGAGCGTACCATCATTTCCGTAACCCCAAGATAAATAATCACGGCCAAATGTCAGATCGAAATAACGATCCGAATATTGGACATAAGCCTGTTGATGCAGTGCGTTCAATCCGAATTTGGTTGTACCAGTATAAAGTGTGTCATCTCGCAGGGTTTGATCGATTGTGGCATCGGTGTATAATGTAATGTGATTGCCCACGTCAAAGCCGAACTCGCTTCGAAGTGTCGGGCGGAATTCAACTTTGTCGGCATATTTAAAACTCTTATAATCGGCTTTCGCTAAGTTGAAAAACGCCTCTTCGGAAAATCTTGCGCCAGTGAATGAGGTGTCGGGATTTTCTTCCTCTGCATCCAAGACATTCGTTTCATACGAGAATTCCTTATCAAGTTTTTTGATTAGCCATTGATCGGCTTGCGGCAAGGTAGAGACATCTATTTTCTTATCGAGTTTTTGCAACGCTTCTGCGACTTCGAGGCTGCGGTATGGTTTAATCCCCGGACTTAATTCGAGAAGATACCCTCGTGTCTGAAGCTGCTGAATTGCGTCGTAGGTCCAGTTGTCAACAGGAATTGAATAATTACCTTGAGCAAAGGATTTTGCAGACAGCAACAATAGGAAAAAAATTGCAGCAATTTTGTACTTCATCAAAAACTCCAAACGCGCTGTGATATAAAGACAGAAAGATGGATTATTTTGTCAATGATACAGGATGACTTCAGTTCGCCGGTTCTCTGCCCTGCCATCGGAAGTTTCGTTTGAAGCAAGAGGTTTAATCGAACCGTTGGCGACAACTTCTATACTGTTCAGTGCAATTCCCAAACGTCTGGAGAGCGAATCAGCGACGCGTGCAGCTCTCATTCTTGAAAGCGGCACGTTGTACCATGATGGTCCGATTGAGTCGGCATTACCCTCGATAACAATTCTGAGATTCTTCGACCTGCTTTGACGAACAGTTTCCTCTATCCTATCGAAAATACAATAAACATTTTTATTTATGCTGGCACGGTTGAAATCGAAGAAAATCTTGATCGAACTGTTCCTAAATGGTGATTCGTGAAGTGACTCAACTTCCTGATGACGAAATGGTTCCTCCGGTTGAATAGACTTTTCCGAAGATGTAGTTTGCGGCTGTGCCACTTCACTCCCCAAGGGAGCGTGAATTTCATTGCGCAATGGTTCTGTCGGTTGGTTGACGTTTGGATGTTTTGCC
>JBAPNE010000259.1:0-10314 GCA_049278975.1 Candidatus Kryptoniota bacterium | reverse complement strand
ATTTACTGCCATTGTAAAGCGCCTTTTTTAATCACGTAATAATATCCAATCAAAAGTATGACAATGAATATCACCATCTCTATAAATCCAAACCATCCTAAAGATAAAAAGTTCACCGCCCACGGGTACAAAAAAACAATTTCCACGTCAAACAAGATGAAAAGGATCGCAACGAGATAGAAACGAACAGTGAATCGATCTCGCGCCGTGCGAATCGGCTCCATCCCGCTTTCGTAAGTTGATAATTTTTCATCACTTGGTAATCGCGGCCCCAGGAAACGGTTGATGTTTACCAAAACCGTACCGAGTGTTGCAGCTACTGCGAGCAGGAGAAAAATCGGGATGTAATCTGTCAGCATTTCGTTCTCGTTTAGAAAAATCTAAACAACGAAGGGATAAAAATCAAAGGACGGCCTACTACTATTTGAACTTTGACTTTTGAATTCTTGATTCGAGAATCTATATTCTCAAATCAAAATGAGGAGCAAGCCATGATAAAGTTAGTTGCACTTTTCAAAAAACCTGCTGATACCGTCGCATTCGATGAGCATTATGAGAAAATCCATCTTCCTCTCGTGAATAAAATGCCGGGCATGAAAAAAATTGAAGTATCGGAAATTACAGGCGCACCGATGACTCAACCTCAATTTTATCGAATGGCTGAGATGTATTTTGAAAATCAGCAGGCTTTGAATGCTTCCATGATGTCGGCGGAGGGAATTGCTGCTGCGAAAGATTTGATGAGCTTCGCAAAGGAGATAGTCCAGATGTTCTTTGCAGAGGTTGAAGAATAGTCATTTGCTGACCGCTAATACGCACGAACCAGAACAACCTAAGCTCGCCGAACGTCTCAACCTTCCCACGGCGATCGCAGTTGTCATAGGCTCGATAATAGGCTCGGGAATTTTTCTTGTACCACAAAAGATTGCTTTAACGTTAGGCGATGCAGGATGGATAATAGCCGTCTGGGTGTTCGGCGGCTTACTCTCGCTTGCCGGCGCTCTTTCGAACGCCGAGATTGCCGGAATGATTCCCGCTGCCGGCGGGCAGTATGTTTATTTTCGAGAAATCTATAACGGCTTCACAGCTTTTCTCTACGGCTGGACAACGTTTATCGTCTATCAAACAGGCTCAATCGCTGCGCTCGCGGTCGCATTCGCTAAATACCTCAGCTACTTTTTTCCGCAGCTCGGAATCTGGAACCTGAACTTAGGTTTTTTTGTCATGCCCGAGGTCGGAATCAAATTAGTTGCAATCGCAGCAATATTGTTCGTAACAAGCGTGAACTATTTCGGTGTCCAATTCGGGGGGTTCATTCAGCAGCTTTTCACAACTTTGAAAGTTTTAGCAATTGCAGGAATAGTTACAGCTTGCTTTGTCTTCGGAATGCGGACGGAGCATTTGTACACTCCGTTCTTTGGTGCGTTCCATGGTACACACTTTCTTGGTGCATTCGGTATCGCGCTTGTCGCCGTCCTCTGGGCTTATGATGGATGGAACAGCGTGACTTACTTAGCAGGGGAAGTTAAAAATGCGCAGAGAAATATTCCATTTGCGCTTATCAGCGGAACAATCGCAGTAATCATTATTTATGTTCTGGCAAACTTAGCATATATGTACGTTCTGCCAGTACCGCGGATAGCACAATCACAGCTCGTTGCGTCAGATGCAATCTCACAATTCTTTGGGACAAACGGCGCCGCTCTCATTGCCGTAGCCGTAATGATCTCTGCGTTTGGTACGGTGAATGCCACAACCATGACGACGGCGCGGGTTTATTTCGCAATGGCAAAAGATAGATTATTTTTCAAAAAAATTTCAAGTGTCCATCCCAAATATAAAACTCCGCATGTCTCGCTCATCGTTCAAGGAATTTGGGCTTCACTTCTGACGCTTACCGGCACTTATGACCAACTATTCACTTACGTGATTTTTGCATCATGGCTTTTCTATGCGCTTGGCACGTTTGGAATTTTCATTCTGCGGAAGAAACGCCCGGGTGCGCCGCGTCCTTACAAAACAATCGGCTACCCGTTTGTGCCATTGGCATTTGTGATTGTTGCAGTGTGGTTCGTTTGCAACACGATTGTCACCGACCCGCGGGACTCGCTAGTCGGGTTGGGGCTGGTTTTGTTCGGATTGCCAGCCTATTTATATTGGAAAAAGAAACGCACGGAAAGTATTTCGTGAATTCACCGCAACAAAAAAATAATTCTTCATCACTTTCGTCTTAATTGTAGAAGGGAATCTAAATGAGTCAGGACAGGAACAAGAGGGTATGCCCCGTAGGAAATGCTGGGGGCTTGGACAACAAGCTCAGAACATTTTTGCAAAATCCTCACAAGATTTTGACACCGTATCTCAGGGACGGTATGACAGCTCTCGATATTGGATGTGGACCGGGGGTCTTTTCCCGTGAGATGGCCAAGATGGTGGGCGCTTCAGGCCGCGTAATTGCAGCGGATTTGCAGGAAGGGATGCTTCAAATATTAAAGAAAAAAATTAAGGGAACAAATCTTGAAAAAATAATCGAGTTACATAAATGTGAAGATAAAAGAATTGGTATATCCGAGAAAGTCGATTTCATTCTGGCATTCTACATGGTACACGAACTCCCCGATAAGGACAAATTCTTTGAGGAGGTTAGAAGCCTGTTGAAGGAAGATGGGCTGCTGTTGATTGTGGAGCCAAACTTCCATGTTTCCAAAAAGGAGTTCAACAAAATGCTGGAGTCACTGATCGGACTTGGATTCGAGATCATCGACAGACCAAAAATTTTCTTTAGCCGGACCGTTCTTGTTAAGAAGGCAGATTAAGCGAAGAGTTTAGTAATCGTAACCTAACGAGAAATAATAATGCGGCGGCGAGAAGTTCTGAATATTGTAGGCCCAGCCGATGTCGAGCCTCAAAAGAAAGCCAAGAATAACCATTCTTGCACCGAAACCTGTGCCGATTAATAAATCTCTCGTTTCAAGGTTTCCGCTCGAATCATGGTCGAACGCCTGAAATTTTTGATATACCGGCGCTGCAGTCTGGCTATAACCAGGATAGTTATTCCATCCCCATGCCGAACCAACATCCACGAAGGCAGCGCCGAAAAGCGATTCAAAAAGGGGAACCGGACCAGCTTCCAAGAATCCAAACATCGGGAATCTTAACTCCATGTTGACCAGCGTAAAGTTGTTCCCGAATTCAGCGTTGTAATCATAACCTCGCATCGGCACAACCGGCGTCAGAAACTGCAAGTCCTGCGCGTTTCTTATCGGTATGAAATCCCCATCGAACTGTGCATTTATCCAGTTTTCGGTTCCACCGATGAAAAACTCCTGCGGGTTCGCTCCGACCGATGTTCCTGCGAAGACCCTCCACGCAAATGTGTAAAATGTGCTGAACAATTTTATATAGTCGCGGTAATCGAGTATCGCAGTTGCGAAGCTTATGCCTTGGCTGCCGAGCTTCGGCGATCCATAAAGGGAAAGATAGTAGCGCGACCCGTTTATCGGCGCAATATATCCGAAGAAAGAATTATCATGTACGTAGCGAAAACTTGGAACGATGAGAGTTATATCCTGCGACGGTTCCGCGGTGTTGTCAAGGTTTTCACGGGTAAGACCCAGCCAACTAAGTCCAGTCTCCAGCCTATTGTATTTGTCCAGTGGATAAGAACTGCTCAATGTAAGACCGTAACTCTGGAACCGATAAAGATCGTATGTGCTGTCGTAAGGTGAAGTAAGATATAAGAACCGCGCTAAGTGCATGCCTAGCACCGAGTAATTTATTCTCGAAGCTAAATTGTCATACTCAAATGCATAGTCACTGTTCTTAAGATCGATAAGCAGGTCTGTTAGCAAATAGATTTGTTGGTTACCCAGCATGTCGCTGAATGCCATGAGGGCGCCGCCCTGGACACCGAAGAAAGTGTTATACCCCGCGTTACCGTAAATTATATCCGGAGTAAAATTCACTTTGTACTTCTGTGCAATATAATCTCCTGCACTATCAACATTATTTTTGATATTGAAGTTATCGTTAAATTCAGGTGCGCTGAATAAACTATCCGAATTGGAAGCTTTGCCGAACACATAATTGCTCAAATCGACCTGTATGTTTTTCCCGTACAGGTCCTTGACCTTATTGGAATCAGATGCAATCGAATCTGCTGTTTGTATTCCATTCTTTGCACTTAACGCCATGGCTGTTGTTCCAATTAATCCCATGCCTGCTCTTCCCTCCACCGTTGTTTTCGAAGCAGTGAGCTCGGCAAGCTGTTGTTTTGCAAAAGAAGTAAGCGGCACTTGAGCGTCGGTCAATAGATTGTCATTAGGACCTTTCAATAGGAAGACATCGAAGCCGCCATTGTCAAGGCTTGAGAATGCTAATCGCGAACCGTCTTTGGAAATCGAGAACTGGTAAATCCCATTTATGGAATTTGTTACGGGCCTGCTTGAATCGGTTGACAAATCCATGTAATATAAGTTTGAAATTCCAGTTCTATCGGAAACATAATAGAGATGTTTCCCATCGGGTGCCGCAATAGGATATGTATCTCCACCAATTCGGGAGCCCGTCAAGCGTTCGATCATCTTTGATGCAACGTTTAATGAATAAATATGCGCCTGCTTATAATCATAATTCCACATCTTGAAATTTTTCGGAACTTCATTCTTATTCAAATAATCACCTCGGTCGCTCACAAAATATATCGTCTTGCCGTCCGGCGACCATGATGGATCATAATCGCTAAATATATCGTCCGTAAGATTTGCCATGACTTTATTCTTCAAATCATAAATATATACATCGGACTGAGTATTGTTATCTCCGACGAACGCGAGCTTCTCACCATCGGGCGACCATGATACAGAGAACACTCCTTCAAGGTTCGGAAATGGTATTTCCTCAACCTTGCTGGATTGTACATCTATTATGTTTATCGCATCGTGCGAGCCGCTCTTTACGGCTATCGCGATTTTCTTCTCATCGGGCGACCATGATAGCGCAGGTGTGAGCAAGTGCAGCTCTTCAAAATCCTTCGTGGTCTGGCCATCGACTAATTTTTTGATGAACTTCCCGTCATTCGCATCCATGAGATAAATGCTCATGTATTCGTCCTTGTCGGAAATTAAAGCTATCTTGTCTCCCTGCGGAGAAATAGACGGGCTTGTATTGTAGAAATTCCCCATTTCCTTATGATCCGTCAAGCGCTTGGCAAAATCTTCGGGCCTTTTGTATAATGCCACGTCCGGCCAATACATGACCTTCTGCTCTTGAGTCCATCGCTTCGACAATTCTTTGATGCTGATCCCCAGTGCACTCTTGAACCCCTGCTCAACACTTCTGGTGGATCTGATCCTGCTTAATATTTCCGCGATCTTCTCTCTACCGTATTTATTTGCGATGTACCACCATATCGATTGACCTCCACGATACGCGAAGTAGCCATATAATTCGTCTATTGGAACCATGTATTCGTTCACCGTCGCATCAAGCATGAACATATCGGAATCCATTTCCCAATCCAGCGACGCGAATTCCGCCATCCCTTCATTGAACCACATCGGAAGCTGCATCGTGATATTGTTTGCGATCATCGACTGGACAGAACCTCCGTAATACATATCGTTAAAAATTGCATGAACAAGTTCATGAGCAATCACATGACGGAACAGTTCATATGACCCTTCAAAAGGAACGACAATCCTATTTTTGAACTGTTCGGTTACTCCGCCGACCCCTTCTTCAAGATATTCCGAAATTACATTCGTTTGCTGCCAGTCATCATGAGAATCATAAACGATGTACGGGATGCGATTGGTTATGTCGTAATGAAATAGCGCGCTGTGATGAGCATACGCAGCTTCAGCCGTGTGTGCAGCAAACTCAGCTATCTGATATTCCTTCGGATAAAAATATATATCGAAGTGCTTCGTCTGGATGAAGTACCAGTCGAAATTTCCGTATTGAACTTTGTTTTGTCCAAACTCTTCATTTTGCGCAAAGGCTACGGCCGTTGTGGAAAATATTGCCAGCAGAATAAATTTTTGCATTACGTTCAAGAGTTCCTTCCTCCGAAAAAACTTACCAATGTTCACAACTAAATTCAATATTTCAAAGTTCCGAAATCTGTGGAATCATAATCTTAATTTAAAACGCCTGGGTCACATCTTTCAATTTCGATTCTATTTGCACAACTATGCGCCCTTTGCGATTAAGTCAATTTTCGATTTCGATACAAAACTTTATTTCCAAGAGAACAATGGACTTTAATTCGGAATTTAGACGACGAGATGTAATGTTTGGTTTAGCTCAGAACTCGAACTCTAAACCTTCTTTGGAAGCGTAAAGTCTGTAGGAACACCCCAATTTTCTCATCTCAATATTGCTCTTTGCTATGATGTCATCTATATCTTTGTCGTCAAGAGAAGGATCATAATGAAACAAAAAAAGATTTTTTACGCCCGCGCCGGAAGCCAAAAAAAGGGCGTGCAAATAATCCGAATGTCCCCAGCCGATGTGTCCATCATATTGTTCGGGCGTATATGTGGCGTCATGGATTAAAACATCGGCTCCTTTCACAAATTCCAAGATATGCTTATCGAGATCGCCATGGTACGCATGAGAAAGGTCTGGTTTTTCGGCTTCTCTATTTATGAAAAAACTGGATGCCTCGGCATTAACAGGTTCATTATCGCTGATATAGACAAGCGTCTTGTCATTTTGAGTTATCCGATATCCAAGCGTGAAGCCGGGATGATTGACAAAGAAAGATTGAACATAAGCTCCCTGAATATTTATAGAATCTTCTTTTTTAATGGGAATGAAATTTATCTTCGCCTCAACCTCAGAAAGCTTGACAGGAAAATAAATTTTATTCATTTGTTCAGCAATGAGTTCGGCAAGCTTCACACCTTTTGCCTCAGGACCGACAATGGTTAATTCATTGCCTGCGACGAATGCCGGTTTGAAAAACGGAAAGCCTTGTATGTGATCCCAATGAAGATGAGTGATAAGAATATGCGCGCTAAGTGTCTCGTTGCGCTGCATCAGCTCGTCGCCGAGAGTTCTGATCCCTGTACCAGCATCCAATATAATTAAACTTCCATCATCCAACCGCAGTTCCGTGCAGGCAGTATTCCCGCCGTACCTGACGGTAGAAGCTCCTGGTGTAGCAATAGAACCCCGGACTCCCCAAAATTTAATCTTCATTCTTGTACTCTACTGCAAGCGGGCATCTTTTTTATAGCTTGCCGCTAAATCTACATAATGTTGCGCGGACTCTTCGAGCCTTCTCATCTCGTCTGCATTCAATTCTCTTATAATTCTTGCCGGCATTCCTGCAACTAGAGTTTTCGGAGGGACAAAAAATCCTTCGCGCACTAAAGATCCCGCTGCAACAAGGCTGTGGTCTCCAATTTTACAGTCATCCAGAAGTATCGCGCCCATTCCGATCAAACTATAATCCTCAATTTTGCATCCATGAATAATTGCAGCATGTCCAATAGTAACATTTGAAGCTATATAAGTCGGGAATTTCTTGTCTGTAACGTGAATCACAGTGTTGTCTTGTACATTGGTTCTCGCACCGATTCTAATAAAATTCACGTCTCCGCGCACTACTGCATTGAACCAAATGCTTGAATATTCGCCGACCGCAACATCTCCTATAATATGTGCCCCTTCGGCGGCGAAGACGGTTTCATGTACATTCGGATTCTTTCCTGAATAGCGAACAATCATTGTTCGATGCCGCGAGGTGGAATCCAATCACCCCTCTTTATGTTTTTCAGCTTTACGACAACGCTCCCGAGAATAACTTTGACATTCGCTTTCAAAGGAACCTCCGCGGAGTCGGCACTCATCCATCCAACAAAGTCACCTGAAACTCCAAAAAATCCTTTGAAGTTCAAGTGCCCTGACATTCGGTTTGATTCAAGAGGAAAATCAAATGCCGACACGTCACAGTTTTCTTTTTTTTCGTTGATCGTCAGATCAACCGAAGAACGTATTGTATCGATAATAATTGGAATGGAAAGGTCAGTCAACTTGCCGTCAGCTTTTTTGCTCTCTTCACGCAAGTAATAGAAAAAACTCAAACCGTCAGTGTAACCTTTATCCAGAGGGAAATTAACTTCTTTTATCAGCTTGCCATTCTCCGATTGTCGCCACTCCACCATCTTTCTGTCAAAGTAGAAATGATAACTCGTATAGTCCCAATTGTCGCCGTTCTTTTGGCTGTTCGATGTAAAAAGGCACATGAGCGTTTTTGCGTCTGCAATCGTTTCAAAAACCGCATGAAGATTTACAAATGGGATTCCGCTGTAAGAATCAATGTAAGCGCGAAACCGGTAAGCTGGCACACTATCATATTCCGTTTTCCCGAGAACCTGAAATGTAACGGCTCCGATCTTAAAGAAGAGGTAGCCAGCCTCGAAAGTGACTTCTTCATTAACTTGCATAACAGAATCTGTTCTGACACTCTGCCAACCGGAAGCTGCCATGGTACCCGTCAGGTTTTGGAACAGTGAAATTGCATAGACCGACCTTAATGCAAAAAGTAAAGCAACCGCCGATGATAAGATAATCGAAAAATATTTTACGACCTTTATAAGATTCCATTTCCTGTTTTTCATAATTGATCTTTTATGGGCTTTTTGTGAGTTAAATTTTTGTAAAGATTTGATAAGCTTCCATAATACGGCTTGCTATTTCCAAACACTAAGGCGAAAACCCATTTTAAACCAATTTAACGAAGATGCCCAGGAAACCATGAGGTTGTCCTTTGCACCATGGCGCATTCCTGAAAAGGTTATGATAACAAGCGTCCACAAAATACATACTTCCGTTTCTCACTGCCGTTGCTTTGTAATTCTGCGTCCAAATTACCTCTAAAATCTATTTCCGGGCCGGATTTCTATTCACTTCGCAGATTGATATTATTCAATTGATCCCGGCAATTTGTCTCGCTTCAGGGAACAGTGTCAGCACCTTCTGAAATTGGTTGTCGTAGGTCAATATGACCCTGTACCACCCATCGTTCCCCCAAACGTTGCGCGCAACCTGTGCCTTGATAAGCAGAGCAACATATTTAGCGTTTTTCTTGTAGCTATCTTTGCTGATCTTGATGTTGGCTTTTTGTGCTTGGCTGAGAATATCATCTAACACGCTATTGCTGACCTGGAACTTCTCGTCGAATTTCTCAGCGCTGCCATACTCTTTGCTAAGTTTATCCTGAGACTGACCATAATGGTCATCAACATATTGCAAGAAAATTCTCTTTGCCTCCAATTGGTAAATGAAGGAAGGAATAGTGTCCATTTTTATTATGTAATCGGGGGTTATGCCACCACCACCATATACAGATCTGCCTGACGCGGTCTTAAAAACGGGGCGCGACGAATCGCTCTCAAGAGTATGACTCAAGTTTGCGCCGGACTTTTCACTGCTGTCAATTTCTTCTGCACCCGCAAAATATTTCATCCGATCATTATCGTATGGCCGTTGTATCAATCTCCCGCTCGGAGTGTAATACCTCGCGATCGTGATTCTAACTGCCGATCCGTCATTCAAATTGAATTGTCTTTGAACAAGCCCCTTCCCGAAACTTGTTTCTCCCACTATTAAACCTCTGTCGAGATCTTGAATTGCACCCGAGACGATCTCGCTCGCGGAAGCCGATCCACCGTTAATAAGCACAATTAACGGAGTTCTGTTGTAGTTACCTCCATTCGAAGGAAAATTCTCATTAGCTTCTTCGATCCGCCCTTTGGTATAGACTATTGTTTTTCCTTTCGGAACAAATTCGCTCGCCACGTCAACCGCCTCATTCAGAAGACCACCCGGATTGTCTCTGAGATCGAGCACTAATTCTTTCATTCCTTCCGACTTCAATTTTACTAATGCGTCCTCAAGCTCTTTATCGGTCGTTTCAGCAAACCTATTCACATAAACATAACCGACTTTATCGTTGACCATGAAAGATGCAGTGACTGAATAAATAGGAATTTTATCTCGCGTGATCTCGAAGTCGAGCGGTTTGTCGGTTCCTTCCCTCACGATTGTCACATTAACTTTAGTCCCTTTCGGCCCGCGAAGTTTTTTCATGACCTCATCGCGTGTGATTCCGACCGATGACTTTCCATCTATCTGAACGATCTTATCTCCCGCTTCTATGCCGACCATTTCGCTTGGCCCGCCTGCAATCGGCGAGACCACAAGCAAGGAATCGTTCACAACGTCGAACTCAATGCCAATTCCTTCAAATGAGCCGCTGAACTCTTCGGAAATTGCTTGAGTCTCCTTCGCTGGAATATAAAC
>JBAPNE010000258.1:0-13741 GCA_049278975.1 Candidatus Kryptoniota bacterium | reverse complement strand
CATCTAATGGATGTGATGCCGGGGGCAAGAGCCATTTTTCGAGAGGGATTAAAATGTTCTACGGACTTATCTTACTCATCGGGATTCATTCCACGGTAAATAATAGCAATGGAAACATGAACGCATTTGGCAGCCTGGTAAGAGTCGAAAAAACTCAGCGAGCGGTTGTCGCGGAGTACGATTCCGGGAAAGCGCGAATGGAAATTTTTAAAACCGGGATTGTCCATCTGGTTGTCGATCGCGGAAATGCGGAGAGAAAATCCTTTGCCGTCATCGAGTCACCGGAGGAATTGTCAGGATACAATCTGAGTGAGAAAAAAGATAGAATTTCCGTAAACCTCCCCGATGGAAAATTTGAATATTTGCCCGCGGCCATGAAACTGGCATTTAAATCTCCGGGCGATTCGGGTATTTTAGACTTGTTGGGTGTCCAATTCAGCGATTCAGGAATTGTTGCAGCTTTTGACATCCATGGTGCAAGGAATTTTTACGGGTTGGGCGAGAAGACATTACCGTTCAATAAGTACGGCAGCCGCTGCACAATGTGGAATTCGGATTTCCCTGCCTATCCGGTTAAGCTCGATCCGTTATATGAAAGCATACCATTCATACTCAAGGCGGATACAAGCGGCGCGTATGGCCTCTTCTTCGACAATACTTTTCGATCAACCTTTGACGTCGGTGCATCGAACAGCGACACGCTCGTTTATACTTCAGCAGGCGGCGCGTTTGAACTTTACTTAATCACCGGCAAGAACGCTGCGGAAGTCGTTCAAAGATTCAGCGAGCTGACAGGCAAGATGCAGATGCCGCCGATGTGGGTGCTCGGTTATCAGCAATCGAGATGGAGCTATTATCCGGAACAAAAAGTTCTCGATCTCGCACACGGTTTTCGTGAAAACAAAATTCCATGCGATGTAATTTATTTGGACATCAATTATATGGATGGCTACAGATGTTTTACATGGAGCCCGAAAGATTTTCCAACACCGAAGAACATGCTCGATACTTTGCACAACCTCGGATTCAAAGTCGTTACGATAATCGATCCGGGAATAAAAAACGAGAAAGGTTACCGCGTTTATGACAGCGGTCTGTCAGAAGATGTGTTTGTGAAGAAAGCAGATGGAAAATATTTCGTCGGACAGGTTTGGCCCGGCGATTGTATGTTTCCGGATTTCTTAAATGAGAAAACAAGAGAATGGTGGGGCAGCCAATATAAATCCTTGCTCGACTACGGAGTCGATGGATTCTGGAACGACATGAACGAGCCAAGCGTATTCAACATGCCGAACAAAACTTTTCCGTTAGATGTAATCCACAAATTAGACGACGGAACGGCAACGCACGCTGAAGTGCATAATGTTTATGGAATGCAGATGGCACGCGCGACTCGTGAAGGTTTGGAAAAACTTGAGCCGAACACACGTCCGGTTGTTTTGACAAGAGCAAATTACGCCGGCGGACAGAGATACTCGGCGATGTGGACCGGCGACAATTTCGCGAGCTTCGCGCACATGAAACTTGCGCTCGAAATGTTTTTGAATCTTGGAGTGAGCGGGCAGCCGTTTGTCGGAAGCGATGTCGGAGGCTTCGTCGGCAATCCGGACGCTGAACTTTTCTCGCGGTGGCTGGAGCTTGGGGTATTTACACCGTTTTTTCGGACTCACAGCGTCATAAATTCCAAGCCGAGGGAGCCGTGGGCATTCGACTCGGCGAGCACAAAAATAAATCGGGAAATAATCGAGCGAAGATATGAATTGCTTCCTGAGATTTACAGCGCATTCCAAAATGCAAGTCAAGATGGATTGCCGATTGTCAGGCCGCTGTACTTGAATTTTCCAGGCGACGAGGAGGCGTATAAAATTTCCGATGAGTTTTTGTTCGGGGATAATTTGCTCGTCGCTCCTGTTTTCGATTCCGGCGCAGTCAGCAGAAAAGTTTATTTGCCCACCCGGCATGTGGGACAAGAAAACAGCTGGATGAATTTTTATGACGGCTCCGAAATTCAAAACGGTTGGCAGGAGGTTAGTGCGCCGCTCGGAAAGACGCCCGTGTTTGTTAATAGTGGTACGATTCTTTTTATGCAAAGCCTTGTTCAATCAACAAGTGAACAAGGTGACACTCTCATTCTTAAAATCTACGGGAATCAAACGGCAAAAGGGAAAGCATATTTCGATGACGGCAAAACGTTGAATTATCGCCGCGGGCAATTTTTGAGACTGTCGGCTGATTTCAGGCACCAGGATAGGCATGCGGAATTTCAGTTTGGCTATGAGGGCGATTATAAACCTTCCTACAAGTTCATGAAAGTTCAGATACTACATCCCGGCGGCTTTTCTCCCAAGAGAGCCATTGTGCATCTCAAAAATGGAAAAGAGATCGAGACGAATGTGCAAGCCAACCGGGAAAACACAATAGAATTCGATATCCCGTTTAGCTTAGACGTACTATACATTGATCTTGATTAGTTTTGAGCATTGCAGCTTTGGAATACATCGACCATGTTGACGTATAGCGCGAATTTCAATTGTGCGTCGGTTTGATTGTGGCAAAACAAAAAGCCGTCTTATGTCATCGCGAGGATGCGCCGCAGGCGCAAACGTGGCGATCTCAGACTCATCAACTGCAATTTAATTACCTCATGATGAGACCGGGATTGCTTCGCCACGCTCGCAATGACGTTTTCTGCGTGATTCTGTTCAAACTGCCTCAATACCGAATTTCAGTGTTTTGGCTGCCATTTCAGCCCTTAGTTTTTTCAGCCATAGGCTGATCAGCCTTCAGCTGAGGCTGTGTCGGTGTGGTTACTTTCCCCAAATTTCGTATTACGTATTTGTAATTTAGCCAATTTGGCAATGTAAAAGCTCACTAATTCCCTCCTTTTGAAGGTTTTTTGCGGCATACGAGTTGACTAAGTGTGGTTAACATGCAAGATTTGATTTTAACATACTTTCAGATTGAAAACTTGATTACGAAGAAGATTTGCTTAATCTTGACGGCACTCTTTGCATTTTCTTCTCCGGCTTTCGCGCAACGTGGTGCAGAGGCGCAAGTCGCAATTAATGCTTCCGTCATACAAGGTTTAACGGTCAGCAGCGTAAGCGGTCCCCTTAACTTTGGCGATGCCGCAAACACAATCGTGAAAGGCGCAGTCGGCGCAAACGACACGGTTATAACTGTCAGCAGCGATACCAGAGCAGTCAAATTTTCAGTTACGGCGGACGCGGGGTCGAATATTACAGTAACATACCCGGCAACGGGAACTCTCAACGGCAGCGTGAGCGGCACTTTAACATACACCCCAACGGCACAATGGACTCCGACTACTTCTCAGTCCGGTGGGACGCCCATCGCCAGCGGCGTTGCGTTCAACTTAGGTGGAGCACTTTACAACAGTTCAACAATATATGTTTGGCTTGGTGGGAAACTGGGCGGAGCGACTACAGCCGCACCAGGGACCTATTCCGGAACCATCACGGTTACGGTTTCTTATTGAGTAGTCATAATGTTTATAAACTTTTTTAAAAGGAGTTAGTCATGAAGAAATTATTCGTCTCAGCTTTGGTGGTCCTCGGATTTACCTCGCTTGTTTCTGCCCAAACCAGTGGTAACGTTGGGGCAAATATTGCGGTCACCATAAAGCAGGCTCTAAGCATAACAGAGCTCGGAACTTTGAACTTCGGAACCGCGTACCCGGGATATACCGTTACACCCGTAGATCCACAGTCAGCTTCACCTTCGAGCATCCCAGTATTCACAATAGCGGGTGAAGCAAATACGCCCGTGTCAGTTACATGGAGCCCCTCATTAAATCTTGTCAACGGCTCAAACAATGTCCCGTTCGAACCAACAGTAGCAGGCAATTCGTCAAATACGCAAGTGGGTTCTTCAGTATTGGCCAGCGGAACAGCCAACGCGACGCTTAGCGGTGTCGGCAGCGGCAACTTTGGCAATTACTATCTGTGGCTGGGCGGTAATATCAATAGTGGTACAGCACTTCCGGCGCTTCCTTCGGGAACTTACAGCGGCACATTCACGGTAAACGTAGCATATTAATCTAGAAATGAATAAGAATTTTAAAATAGCCAGCCCCCTTTGCGCCGAAGGCGCATCAGCCTCCGGCCAATCGGGATGGCGGAATCACTTAACAAATTCTACAGGGAGAAACACAATGAAAAAGTTAGCAATCATAGCAGCGTTAGTCATCGCCTTCACGTCGATGACATACGCGCAAAAGAGTGGAACTCAAAATATCACAATCAATGCAAAAATTATCCAAGGGCTAGTGCTCAGCGGTTTAACCGGGTCCCTTAACTTTGGCGATCCCGTAACCCACACAACCGTAAAAGGTGCCTTAACCGCAGCTGACTCAGTAATAAATGTCAGTAGCGATGCCAGAGCAGTAAATTTTCAGGCTACAGGAGATGGTGGACAATCGATTACAGTCACATATCCGGCAACTCTCGCCCTCGGTACCATTACATTCACGCCAACTACACAATGGACATCGAGTACAACTCAGAGTGGTGGAACATCGTTCGCCTCCGGCGCATCGTTCAGCTTAGGCGGATCACTTTATAGTGCCTCAACCAGGTATATTTGGCTTGGTGGATCTCTAGCGGGAGTAGCTGTTGCCGCGCCGGGTACCTATACCGGAACCTTTACATTCACAGTAGCATATACCGGGCTTTAAGAAGTTCTGAATCATGTCTGCCATGTTAAGCAAGAAAAGATTTGAAAACGAGGGGGTCGCACCGGCGACCCTTTTCGATATTCCTTGGAGAATTGTTAAGTCGCTGCTTCACCTCGCGGGAGTAATGGCGACGCACGCGTCGTCATTACTCTTAGCGTTTCTTCTTCCGGAACTTTTTTTGCTGCCGCAGCTTGCAAGCGCTCAAGGATTTTCGATGACATTGATCCAGGGACTGTCGTTCGGCAGTATCGCAGGCACCACGACGATACCTTATAATGCTGCGAATGCCGCAGAATTTTATATTTCTTTTCCCGCATCTACCGGTCCGGCAAATACCACCACTTTTGTACCTCTGCCAACTAACTTGACAGACGCTTATGGTGATCAATTGCCGATTTCCTTTTCAGCAACTTCAGCCGCATACAATGTTGGTACAAACAGCACAACCGGTTCGACTGTAATTAATCCTAATAGTAATCCTGCTCTTAGTGCGAATGCAGGTACAACGGCTCACAATGATTACTTTTGGCTTGGCGGAACCGTCACGCCGGGGACCTACACGGCAGGGACTTATACAGGCATAGTGACCGTGGTCTTCACTGTCACCGGATATACAGCACCGCCTCCATTAAGCATCCCCATTACTGTAACACTAACCGGTACTATCTCGCTTTCCGCTACCGGTGCACTTAATTTCGGCCAAATCATTGTAGGAACAACTCCAGCTTCACTACTTGCCACGGCAGCCGGCGCACCAGAGTTCACTGCCACATTACCTGCTCACAGTAATCTTACACCTGCATGGGCTGCTACATCTACTTTGAACGGTAGTGGTGGTGGCACACTGACATTTACGCCGAGTGTGTATGGTAATACTACAAATACTCAGACAGGGTCAACCTCAGTTACTAACGGCCATGCTATAGCACTCGGGACTAATACGAGTTATTATTTTTGGCTTGGCGGCGCGCTGACCCCTACTCCAATCCCCGCAGGCCAAAAAGTCGGGGCTTATTCAGGTACGTTTGTACTTAAGGTAACTTACTAAAAAAAATTGAGGGGCAACCATTTTTTCCTTAAATTAAGACCATGAAAAAATTCCTATCTCTTTTAATTATTCTATTGTCCGTCGCGCTTGCCCCTTTGGGGTTGGTCCGGGCACAAGTCATAGTTGCGCCGACAATCTTGTATATGAGCGACCACGATCCGTTTGGGACCTTTGTTGTGATGAATCGCTCAAGAGACCCGCAAGAAATTTCGGTGTCATTTAAATTTGGGTATCCGACATCCGATTCCCTTGGGAATATCTTCATGCGGTATGACGATTCACTTGCGGCTGACAAATATTCCTGCAATGAATGGTTAAGAGGATTTCCAAAGCAGTTTGTTTTGAATCCCGATCAGCAGCAGGTGGTTCGATTAGTAATTACTCCGCAGCAAGATTTGCCCAATGGCGTTTATTGGACGAGATTAATTACGAGGTCCACACCGCAAGTCAAATTTGTTGATACTGTAAAAACCGGAGTCACGGCAAACATTACATTTGTTCTCGAACAAGTTACAACCATCGTCTTTGAAAAGGGAAGTGTAAATACCTCCATCAGCGTTTCGGACGGTGGCACTTTTACGGATTCGACGCACTTGAATGTTCTTGCAAACCTCAATCGCGGCGGGAACGCGCCATTCTTAGGTACTGTAAATTTGAAGATACTCGATGCGGCCGGCAATACGGTTTATACGGACAAACTCCTTATCGCCGCTTACTTCAGCATGCACGTGAAGTTTGCTGTGCCACTTTCTAATTTGAGAGTTGGAGATCGTTATACCGCCATCCTGGATGTAAGTTCCGATAGGCCGGACATTCCGCCTGAAAATGCGATCAAGATCAGCCCGATTGAGCAAAGCATCCCATTTACATTAAGTGAGAAATAAAACTTCTCACAATTTTTCCGTTTAAGTTGTCAAATCGAGGAGGCTTGGAAACTGGAAGGCGCTGTCAAAGAATCCTATGGAAAGAAGAAGAGGCGGATAGGTTTCTTTTCGTTTTTCGTCCTTGCGTTTCTCGCGATCGCGCTCCCGCGCGGATCGTTTGCTCAATCTTCAAATGGATCCCCTGGGGGCAAATCTGACGAAAGCCCGGCGGAAGAAGTTTATCTCGCCTTCAACTACAGCGGCCTGACCAGTTCAGTTATCACCGCTTATTATTATCAGGATTCTGTTTATCTTCCTCTCGGTGTGCTTTTCAAACAACTCAAAGTGAATTGCGAAATCGATCCGCGCGATTCGACCGCGAAAGGATTTTTTGTAAGCGCAAACACCCCTTATGAAATAAATTTCTCCACTTGCATTGCGAAGATAGGGGAACAAGAAATTCACTTTGACAAATCTCATGTGATAATCAAAGAACTTGATTTTTACCTTCTGCCTTCATTATTCGCGAAAATTTTCGGCTTAGATTTCTTGGTAGATATAAGTTCGTTGTCGCTTACTCTTACAACAAACGCGGAGCTTCCGATCGTCAAAGAGTACGAGAGAGAAGTTCGTCGGAATTATTCGCTCGTCTCGCCGGTGGCACAACTTATTCAAGCGCCGCTCGAGTATCCACGGAATAGGTCGCTGCTAAATGGCGGCGTAGTCGATTATTCTTTAACTGCATACGGCGGCAACAACCAGGACTCATACGAATATAACTTTACAGGCGGCGCGGAAATTTTGGGCGGCGAAACCGAAGGGTCAATTCTCGGGAACATCACAACGAATAGTGTGCAACCTTATTCAAGCAACCTGACATGGAAATACGTTTTCGATTCAACAAGATACATCAGCTATGGCGCTCTCGGAAATCTCAACTCGGATGGATTGACACAATTCGGATTTCGCGGAGGACAAGTTTCGAATGAGCCGGCTACGCTCAGAACTGTCTTCGGCACGTACCCTATCTACGCAAAGACAAATCCTCATTGGGAGGTAGAGCTTTACCTGAACGGGCAGTTTATTGATTTCGCAACAGCCGATGCTAACGGCAACGCGCATTTCACTATTCCGCTTGTTTATGGAAGCTCATTTATTCAATTGAAATATTATGGGCCGAACGGCGAATTTGAGGAGCAGGACTCAAGGCTGCAAATACCATTCACGTTTGTTCCAACCGGACAAGTCAATTACACGGTCAGCGGCGGCAAACTGAACAACACAGACTATGATTTGATTTCCAGCAATGTTGTTTTCGGAATTACCGATTGGCTGACCGATAAAATCGGTATGGACTACGTCGACGATCCAATTTTTTCAAAACCTCTGTTTTACAATTCTGCATACGTGAGACTCGGGTCTGAATACACTTGGAGCATTGACGCGGCGCCCATGGCGTTTTACCGTTCCACGTTTAATGCTTTGTACCCCTCACAGGCATCGTTCGACCTGTCTTACTACCGCTATGAGAACAATTTGCTTTATAATCCGAGCGACCAGCTGCAGCAAGCACAAGCCGACGTTTACTTGCCGTTTTCAATATCTAACAGTGTGCTTGGTTTGAGGTTGGCCGGAACAGGTCAGCAATATGTTAGCGGGGAAAAAACATACAGCTATTCCGCGTCCGTGAATTCAAGCGTGGCACAGGTCAACGCTTCTGTCGGTTATACAGAATCGTTCATCGGCTACAGCGGCAGCTCTGTGGTACAGAGTTACGGGCTGACCGCTATATTCCTTTATTCTATGTTCTTCGGGCAAGGGACTTTCAGCTTCATGAATGGCTCGCTTGCGGACTTAACGATGAGGTATGGCGTTCTCAAAAATTCTCTTGATGATATTAATTTCGAATTGTCTAAGAACGTGCAGCGGTATGTTAGGGTTGGAATTACGGTGGAAAGAGATTACGTGAACAAGATCACTTCCTTCAACTTGCAAATAATCGCGGATCTCCCGTTTACTCGATCAACCACCACGGCACAAACTCAAAACAGGACATCATGGTACACTGAAAACGTTTCGGGTTCGGTCGGGTTCGACGGTAATTACGGGCACTTCCTCTTTAGCGATATTCCCTGGGTCGGTAATTCTGCCGCTTCAATGAGATTGTTCGTTGATAATAAAGGGGATGGGGTATTTGAGGAAGGCGACGAGGTTATCAAAGAGGGAATGGTAACTTTGCGGCAAGCTGCATCGTATGAGACGGACAATGCAGGTGTGATTAGAGACTTGAATCTTCTTCCTTACACTCAATACAGTGCCGATATCGATCTCGCTTCTATAAAAAATCCACTTTGGATCCCGAAGGAAAAATCATTTTCATTTATTACCGATCCGAACTCATTCAAAAGAATCGACATCCCGTTCTTCGCGGGCGGAATAGTCGATGGAACGGTTCTGAAAATTGAAGATGGTACGGCTACTGCAATTCCGGGACTCATCCTTGAAATCAAATCGGTGAATTCGGATTTACAAAAAACGGTGAACGTCTTCGGCGACGGCAGTTTTTATTACATGGGTTTGCCGCCCGGTGAATATGAGGCTTATGTTGATTCAAGTCAGCTTGCGATTCTCGATTTGGAATCCGATCCTCCGATTTTGACATTTCAGGTAAAGCCGACAAAAGAAGGCGACTATGTCGAGGGGTTGAAAATATTTTTGAAAGAGAAAAATAAAACCGAGACAGGCCAACTTATTGAGACAACGCCGGCGAAGCCTTCATTGCCTCCTCCAGAACAACCCGCTCTCGTTGCCGGAGGATATCTTGTGCAGATTGGCGCATTCACGACACGCAATAGAGCTGCAAAGGCTGCTTCAGCCGCGATGAAAAATACCGGACAAAAACTTATTGTCTCTTTCAACTCCACCTGCAATTTATATGTTGTTCAAACCGATACATTCATGAGCAGGCAAGCTGCACTCAACGAGTTGGACCTATTTTGGAATATGTTCGACTTCGGTGACGCATTCGTAGTTAGCGCCGCTGGGGAACGTTCACCCTATCTTTTTGCCGTGCAGCTTGGCAGATTCCGCTCAATGGGCGCGGCAGCTAAATTTGCCAAAAGAGTTCGAAGAAAAATCGGATCTGTGCCAATTATAAAGTATAGTGGATCGCTTAAGACTTTTTCCGTGCTGGCCGGTCCATTCGAAACAGAAGATGAAGCACAAAAACTTTCCATCAACTTGAAAAAGAATCACACTCGCGGCAACGCTCTTGTTACAATCTATGGCGCGAGCGAAACCCAGCCGACATTCAGGGTGCAGCTTGGAACCTTTTCAAATGCTGGGTCGGCTAACGAATTTGCCCACGAGTTCAGAACGCAAACGGGGTCAATGGCGCTGGTTGACTTTGACAGCAAGGAAATGAAATTCAAAGTATTTACCCCGGCCTACCAAACGAATGCCGAGGCTATAACTGCCCTCGCAAAAATTCAATCTTACAAGGACTACCGGAAAGCGCGAGCAGTCTCTTCTCACTGATTCTTCCCGCTCGCTTATTATACCCAACTCAACACATGTTCGATTTCTGAAGTTAGTCTATTTCTGATATGGTCGCATTAATTGCCAATGTGATGTAAATATTACCTGCCTCTGAGCCAGCATGCGCATCCAACGTTTCCACTTTATCTTTATAACCTCTTGATTTATAAGTAATTGCAGCTCACCCTAAAATTATTTGGCTCCTAAAAATGTCTGGCATTGTCTTAGCAATAGTAAAGCATGAAGACAATGAAAAAAATCGGAACCATATCACTCCCACTTTTAATCGTAGTATCCCTTGCGTTCGCTTCTGGGGCCGACGCACAAGTTAGAGGAATAGGCAAAGCAACTGCAACCGTGACTCTCACAGTACTTCCGGCGCCAGTGGTAAACTTCGCCTCCTCAAAGGTAGCACAAGGTGGAGTGAGTGTGGAAACCGGCATGTCATTCGACAGATCAAGCAACGTCATGGTGCAATTAAAATCTGCCGTGAACAGCGGGAACTCAGGTGCAAAATTCTCCCCCCAGTCCAACACGAATATAGTCACCGCCAAAGAACTCCGCAGCGCTTCGAGTGTCAAGATCGAATATCTCGGAAGCTGATCGATATTGAACTGGGCAGGTTCCTGCCCCATCTCCTTCCACCCAAAATTCCGTTCGTGAAAAGTTCGTAACCAAAGTTTACCTCCATGTAACAGATATGTTACTTCATAAAACGCAGAGGGTTAAACCTTCCTTTTTCGACCGCTAAGTCGGCATAGTAAATGCACATTCAGAATAAATGACAAACTTTGCTATCACATCAGACTTTTATAGGTTTTTTGAAACGGTTAGGATACCTTTTGTCGTGACCGATTCCGATCTCAATATAGTTTATGCTAATAAATTTGCTCATGAGGCGCTCCCTATTATTTTGGACATTGGAAAAAGGCTTGAAATTGAAAACTTCCTCCAGAGTGAAGACTCTATGAAATTTGAAAACGTAGTGTCTGAATGTAAAAACCGCGGGGAGAGCATAGGAACTCTTAAACAAAAGGAAACCGACAAGTATTTCAAAGTAAAAGCGTACTACATGCGCGGCGATAGCGATGAAATAGTGTTCCACTTTGAAGATGTCTCGCAATCAAGGGTTCTTGAAGACAAATACTACGATCATCTTATCGATTTGTATAACCAGATTGAAACTCAGGAACGAGAGATCGCTAATCTTAGGGCAAAATATTATGTTCGGGGGGATTCGTAATTAAGTTGTGGTTCTGCCCGAGGGATCATTTCTTCATATTAATTCAACTCGAATAATATTTTTGCAAGCTTTCCCGCTTACGCCTTCGTCAACTTTTCGAAACAATCCTTGTAAACTTTTTCTCTCTTTTCGCGATGAAGTGTACGGTTAATTAGAGGATAGACTACCGTTTCCTCTTTTCTGTGGTGGACTGCGAGTATGACACTTAATTTTTGCAAATTGTTTGACAACATGGACATGTCGAGTTGATCGACAGGAATTGAGATGTAGGAAGTGATTTCCCGGTGCTCGGTAATCACGGCATGAATAGGACCCACCTGGTCCGATGCGGGATGGTTGATAAAAGCGGGGAACAATAGCTTCTCTTCAAGCTCGATGTGCCTGATGAGCTGTGCCCTTATCTTTGAGTAGATACTTTTTGCAGTTGCCTCGTTATCTTTTGCGCCTTGTAGCGCAGAGATATTGAGTTCAATTCTCCTGTGATCGTATTCTAAAAGCGCTCGTACATCCGATATCCTTTTTCCAGTTTCTATGCTATGAGCCTCTTGTATGAGAGATTCAATCTCTTCTTGCGAAAGTTTAGCACTGAGGCGTGGGATCAAAGTATTTTCTTCATCCTCAAAATGTTTGCCCAACAAATCCATAAAATTGTCTATCCCGGAAATTATAGCTTGCAGATCTCCACGGGAGAATGCAACATCAATGACGTTGAGTCGTTGTTTTAATTCTCTATGCTCATGGACGAGGTTCTTCACAAAGTCGGCATCGTCACATGCTGCGTAAAAAGTCGCTTCTTCTCCTTCCGCGTGAGGAATGAGATATTCGTGGCAATATGACAGTAGCAATGAAACATCCGATGGCGTTTTTCTTGCGCGATCGGCAAGTGATTTTATTGTACCGATTAATTCTTCATGATGAGCATGTAATTTTTCCAACGGGCTCATTATTCTTCCTCTACTTCAAAACTACAAACTTAAATTAATCATAACAGGCCACAGCACTACGCAATTCCAATCGGTATTATTCCGGTAAACTTTAAGATGCTTAGTCGATAACAATTAAGATTTTGTAATAAACTTGATTCGATCCCATACATATCACTCACGTTAATGGACAGGTGTAAATACGAGGCGAACAGAACGCCGCAATTATTTCTCCTCTTCCTTGATCTTCTGATAAGTTCATGGTTCTTCTTTATTGATTTTTCCAACTTGATTTAAATTGGTAAACCAAATTACCCGTCGGTGAAGATAAATTCGTTCTGTCAATGAAGCAACACATGTCGTCATGGAATTTATTGACGATTGAGTGGCTTGGTCGGTCCGGCGAACCGGCCAAGCCAGGGGGCACTTTATTTAAAAGATTTAATTTTGTGTGTCTATCGCGGTTAGCCTTATGTCAACGCGCCTTCGTTTTTTTCATATCTACTGACTCCATGGCACAAACAGCTGCGATGTTTACTATGGCGTCAACATCACAGCCCTGCTGAAGTACATGAACCGGTTTCTCCATTCCCATCAAAATTGGTCCTAGCAAAGCGGCACCGCCAATCTTTCCCATGAGCTTGTAAGCGATATTTCCCGCATCCAAATCCGGGAAGATCAAAGTATTGACGCCGTTTTTCAAATTTGAGAAAGGATAAACTTCTTGAAGAACGTCGGGAGATAATGCAATATCTGCCTGTATCTCGCCGTCGATTATCAAGTCGGGATCTAACTTGTGAATAAGCTCCACTGACTGCTGGACTTTGATCGATTGTGGAAGCCTCGTGCTCCCGAAAGTGCTGAATGAGAGCATTGCGATCTTTGGGACCATGTTGAATCGTTTCACAACCTCAGCGGTCATTATCGCGATTTCAGCTAGTTCCTCTTCTGTTGGATCAATGTTAACGGTCGTGTCTGCGAAAAAGTAAGTGTCTCGCTTTGTCATAACGATATAAAGCCCGGCGACTCGCTTTCTTCCCTCAGCCATTCCGATTATCTGCAGTGCCGGTTTAATTGTGCTCGGATATGACTGTGTCAATCCGGAGACGAGTCCATCAGCGTCTCCAATGTGTACCATCATGGCGCCTAAGTAATTCGGTCTTTCAATATATTTTGCCGCCCTTGCGCGTGTGAACCCTTTCCGGCGCCGCATCCTGAAAAGTTCTTCCACATATTTTTCGCATTTTTCAAAATGCTCGGGATCGATTATTTCTATCCCTTCTATGTCGATCTTCATCTCGTGCGCTTTCATCTCAATATGGGATTTCCTGCCGAGAAGCACTGGTCTTGCGATCTCCTCGTCGAGAATCATTTGGGCCGCGTGAAGTATTTTTGCCTCCTCACCTTCCGGAAATACGATTCGCATTCCAC
>JBAPNE010000257.1:0-5920 GCA_049278975.1 Candidatus Kryptoniota bacterium | reverse complement strand
GCACGGTGGGGTCTATATACGCGAAATCTTATTTGGCCCCTGCCGCAGATGCTTTTGGGGCAGATCTGAATTCCGGTCTCTTCCATACCGCAAGTGTGGGTGGAGTGCTGCCTTTCGGATTAAACTTGTACATCGGAGTGAAAGTCGGTGCGGCTATAATTCCGAGCTCTGAAAAAAGCTTCAACCTGTCGTACCAGGACACAGTCAGTATGACACAGGGTGGCCAAACATTCAGGGTTCCAACCACATTTACAACAAAGAATGCGCCGACGATTTTCGGAAGCAAGACGGCGGGTAGTGCGACGTTCAACATCGATACGACAATCAATGGAACCCATTTAAGCGAAAGCGGTTCGGTCAATACAATCGGTGGAGTTTTGCAAACGAGCATAGCTCCAATTCCCATACCTCAGATTGGATTAGGCAGTATATTCGGGACAGATGCATTCGTACGCTTCCTGCCGAAAATAAAAATATCAAACTATGGATCCCTGCAATTATTCGGATGGGGATTGCGGCATGATGTAGGCCAATACATACCGCTCATCCCGATTGATATCGCCGTACAAATTGCTTTCCAAAACTTTTCCATTAAAGATTCAACGGGCAGCAACTTGTTAAAATCTTCTGCCTTTGCCGCAAATGTGGAAGTCAGCAAGACCTTCGCGGTACTGACGCTGTATGGAGGGTTACAAGTGGAGAGTTCTAAAGTTGACGTCAATTATTCTTATTTGCCCAACGCGTCCGTTTATTCAAACCCTCAACCAATTCCCGTTTCATTTAGCATAACCGGGAAGGACACATTCAGAGCCATTCTTGGATTTAATCTTGGACTCGGTCCGATTTTGATAAACGCCGATTATAGTATTGCCTCGATCAGCGTTGTCTCTGCAGGATTCGGCTTCTCGATCTAAACGGTCTCTGTGAAAATTGCAGAAAGGCTGTGCGAACAAATCGCACGGCCTTTTTGTTAATTGATTGATAATAACAGTCATTTTACATTTGTATAAGAGGAGCAGTTTCTTGAATCTCAATTCCATTCTATTGAAAACGTTTTGTGGGCTGGCGGTATTAGTCTTTGTAACAGTCAATAATAATGATGTGATTGGCTCGGTAAGGAATTACAGTGGCGGAGGTAACTCAAGGAGAATTCAAGCGACCATCAATCCCAATAAGCTCGCTCTGCAGGGAGTTGTTGTTGTAAAGTTCAAACCCGGCGTTCCGGTGAATCTTCAAGAGTTGTTCAAAGTGCCGGAGCTTGAGGGGCGCATCATGAAGGAAGCTAATCCAACTTCCGTGGAATCTGTCCTCCAATTGACTCGGGCAAAATTAGATAAAGCGTCGGAGGTTTTAAACAATATTTACCTTGTTCACTATTCGGGGACCGTCACACCGGCTTTGATGGCACAGTCAATAATCAAAAATCCGGACGTGGAGTACGCAGAGCCGCACTATATTTATGAAGTGGATTTTGTTCCGGATGATTCATTACTTTCCCAGCAATATGCTTTAACCAACATTAATGCCTTCCAAGCTTGGAACATTATCCAAGGCAGCGCGTCGGTCCCGATAGGAATCGTGGACACAGGCGTTGATTGGATGCATCCGGATCTTTATGGAAATATCTGGCACAACCCTCACTGGCAGACCGATACTGAATTTCCGGCTGATTCGATCGGATGGGATTTCGGAGGCCATGATAGCACTGGTACGCCAAACAATAATCCCCAGGAAGATGCGCCATTCCATGGTACACACGTCGCCGGGATAGCCGCCGCTGTCTCTAATAACGGCATCGGCATCGCGGGCGTGGCGCAATGTAAAATAATGGCGGTGAAAACTTCACAGGCAGGCCAGGTCGATCAAAATGGCGAACCATATATACTTTACGGCTTTGAAGGAATTCAATATGCAGCCGCCAACGGCGCTCGTGTGATCAATTGCAGTTGGGGTGGATCCGGCTACTCACAGTACGAACAGGATGTAATCAATTACGCCACCTCTGAAGGTGCGCTTGTTGTATCAGCCGCCGGTAACGATCACTCAGAAGAATTTGAAACTCCGGCGTATTACGACAATGTCCTTTCGGTTGCGGCGACCGACCAAAACGATCTCGCAACTTATTTTACAAACTATAGCTATAATGTTTCTGTTTCCGCGCCCGGCGAGAATATTATTTCAACTTGGGGAACAGATTCTTACCAATATCTTACCGGAACTTCCATGGCTTCTCCTTGTGCTGCCGGCGTTGCGGCGCTCGTCGTGAGCCAGCATCCCGAATACACACCGCAGCAGGTTTTAGAACAGGTACGCGTCAGCGCGGATAATATAAATAGTATCAATCCCAATTATGCCGACATGCTGGGTTTTGGAAGAGTCGATGCTTATCGGGCGTTGACGGTAACTTCTTCTCCTGGTGTTCGAATTGATAGCTTAATATTGGCCGACTCGACTGGCAGTGATAACGGTGGAGCTTTTCCGCCCGGCGACGTGGTCCAGGTTTTTGGAAATGTGACGAATTGGCTCAGTCCCACGAGCAGCCTTCAATTGATGCTAACGAGCAGCGATTCTTTTGTGACGATCATTCATGGAAATATTTCCGTTGGGGCACTCCAGACGAAAGGGAGCTACGCGCTTCAGAAAAACAATCTCAGCTTTGAGGTCAATAATAATATTCCATACGAGCACGAGGCAACGTTCTTCATAAGAATAACCGATGGCAGTTATTCCGACTATCAGAGTTTTACTGTGACATTAAACCCGCAATTCAGCCAATTGGAGCTCAATAATCTTGAGACCACGATAACTGCGAAAGGCAATGTCGGATTTAATGATTACCCAAATAATACTCAGGGAATAGGCTTCATATATCAGCCTGACCTTCCTGACGAACTTTTGTTTGAAGGTGCCTTCATGGCGGGAATCTCAAGCTCCATGGTGGTCGATGTGGCTCGTGACTCCACAACAGAAGAAGAAGATAATGATTTCAGGCCGATCGGATTGGTGCAGATCAATACATCGAATGGCAACACGGAGCAAGAGTCTATTTCGGCATTTACAGATAGCAACGCGACGTCAAACCGGTTGGGAATTCAAGTGACGCCGCACACGTATGCCTACAGCAGCGATTCAACAAAGAATTTTATAATTCTTGAATATAGAATTCGCAATTTAAATTCGACGCCACTCAGAAATTTTTACGGCGGAATATTTCTCGATTGGGATATCAGTCCCTTTGAAGATATAGCGTCCTACGACAAGAACTATCAGCTTGGCTATGCATACGATTCAACTCGCGGCACGAAAACTTACACCGGCTGCGCATTGATTTACGGAGCAACTGTAAATTATACTGCGATCGATAATGAGAATCCTGTTACAGGCATTTATAGTAGTTTCACAAAGCTTCAGAAGTGGAACGCTCTTTCAGGCGGGATAGCAAATTCTCACGCAGGACCGAGCGACATATCTATGGTTGTCTCCAGTGGGCCGGTAACGATTCCTGGGAATTCAGATACTGTTTTGACATTTGCTCTCACGGCAGGCGATACGCTTCAAGATCTAGAATATGCCGTCGGTGTCGCAAAGGAGGTTTACAACGGACTGAATGCGATAGTTAATCCGCCGCCGATTCCTACATTGACAAAGCTCTATCAAAATTATCCTAATCCGTTCAACCCGACGACGGATATCACTTTTGATTTGAATGGCGATGCAAGAGTCACTGTCGAAGTCTTCAACGTCATCGGTCAAAAGGTTGCCACTTTAACCGACCAAGATTATCAAGCGGGTAACTATCTATCTAGACCTCCATTGATATTCTCTGCGGCTAAATTTGCGAGCGGCGTTTATTTTGTGCGACTCATAGCGGTATCAAAAACTCAGACCTATGTTCAAACCAGGAAGATGATGGTACTGAAATAGGTCGGAATTCATCGGCGCAAGGCAAAACCAAAATTTGAATCATGGCTGTGAGGGAGCTGCACTCCTGGGCCGAAAGTTAGCTTGCAAATTTTCTTAGCAAAAACTTTTTGAGCGAAGAAAAATCCTTGAAGGTTTCGTCTGTGCAGCCGAGTACCCAGCTTGGGATTTTTTCTATCTCCATCCCGATTACGAAGTAAACTGGTTTCCCGAAAATTTCAGCAATGGTTAACTCGCCTTTTGTGCCGGCGCCTCGTTGTGCGCTCTCGTCGTAATAACAAATCAGATAATCGCTTCGTAAAATTATTTCCCGGCAATCCAGTTTGACAATCTCTTTCGCCATTTGCCGGTGCTTTTCGAAATCATCCAGCTTTATTTGGCGAAAATTTATTCCCGGATATTTTGATTTGAGAAAGGTTTCACTTGCTTTTACCGGATTGAAAGCTTCATGGTCTAATTCTTTAGAAAGCCATTTCTCAATTTCATTTCTCCAATCGGCACCGTAGTTTTCTGAAAATTCCATTCCACCTGACAAGTACGCGACGAGTTTCATAAAACAAAATAACAATTCATGATGAATATCTTCAAATTTAAGATAGATAGATTGCTATTTTTACAATTCAGCTTTTTTATGATTCAGTTTGACAAATTATGACCGTAGCGTATTTTGAAATGCAATGAAAGCCATGGAATCTTTCCGAACGAACAAAGATGGAAAATGTCGTTGTATGCACATTTGCGAATCGGTTCGTTTTCGCGAACGCGGATATTCTTAAGTTAAATAAATAACTAAGTTTCATTTTATAAGCCCTTCGTTGAAACCCGGCGAAGGTTTTTTTGTTTACAGTAGTAGCAAAGGAAAAGTGAAAGAGGAAACTTTTGGAGATTTTTATAAAAATACTTGAAATTAATTTCAAGATTGTTATATTAAATCAGTTCTTTCGAAAAGTTGATTTAATTCATCGAGAAGGGTGGAGGGATCAGGCCCAGCGAAACCCTGGCAACCGTCCTCGCTTTATGCGGGGAGCATGGTGCTAATTCCTGCCCGTGATATTCTGCACGGGGAAGATGAGCCAAGAATCGGAACCTCTTCTTGCCATCTTTTTAAAGCAGGAAGAGGTTTTTTGTTTTGACTGTTGTGCCAAGGCCCATGAGCCTCTGGCTCAAAATAAAAAAATAGAGGAGGAGAAATAGATGAGCACCAACGGCAAGGAGAGAAAGTATCGATTCGAGACTCTCCAACTTCACGCAGGACAAAAACCGGATCCCACGACGAACGCGCGCGCGGTTCCGATTTATCAAACTTCGTCTTATGTTTTCAATAGTGCTGAACACGCGGCGGCGCTGTTCGGGCTTCAGCAGTTTGGAAATATTTATACGAGGATAATGAATCCGACAACCGATGTCTTCGAGCAACGGATTGCAGCTTTAGAAGGTGGAGCGGCAGCGCTTGCGACGAGCAGCGGTCAAGCCGCGCAATTTCTTACAATCGCCACGATAGCTCAAGCAGGCGAGAACATCGTATCGACATCGAATTTGTACGGCGGAACTTACAATCAGTTTAAAGTTACTTTCCCGCGGCTCGGAATTGATGTAAAGTTTGCCGAAGGAGATGACGCTTCCGCATTTGAAAAACTTATAGATAAAAAGACGAAGGCACTTTATATCGAAACGATCGGCAATCCCAAATTGAACATTCCCGATTTTGAGGCGCTTGCGAAGCTCGCGCGCTCGAAGGGTATTCCGCTGATTGTGGATAATACATTCGGCGCCGGCGGCTACATTTGCCGGCCGATAGATTTCGGTGCCGACATAGTGGTACACTCTGCGACAAAATGGATCGGCGGACATGGAACTTCGATTGGAGGAGTGATCGTAGATTCCGGAAAATTCGACTGGGGAAACGGAAACTTTCCGATATTCACCGAGCCGAGCCCCGGTTATCATGGATTGAAATTTTATGAGGTGTTCGGTCCGTCATCGCCGTTCGGTAATATTG
>JBAPNE010000256.1:0-15144 GCA_049278975.1 Candidatus Kryptoniota bacterium | reverse complement strand
ACATTCGCCGCACCGCCAAGCCGCGTAGATTCGCTTTCAACCTCCAAGACAGGTACCGGCGCCTCCGGTGAAATTCGTGAGACGCTTCCCCAAACATACTTATCAACCATCAAGTCGCCGATAACGGCGATACGCTCACCGTTGAATTTATCAAAAAGACTTTTCAGCCTCTCTTTTTCGAAGCCACTCAACAAACATCTCCAATTTTAAATAATTTACCATTTAAAATTGAGAATCCGAAATTAATCTTCGTTTAACACTTCATATACCGTCTTAAGAAGTTTTTCTCCCGTAAATGGCTTGCTAATAAACGCATCGGTTTGTTCCGCAAATGAACCGACGATTTCTTCCTGGAGGCCGCTAGTAGCAATAATTTTGACGGTGGTCTCCATCCGTTTCAGCGCAACTGTGGCCGATTTTCCATCAAGCACAGGCATCATGTTATCTATAATAATTGCCTTTATGCCGTCCATGTTCTTGACAAACACTGCGATGGCCTCCGCTCCGTCTGCTGCAGTAAGCACCTTATAGCCATACGCTTCGAGCGTAGCTCTGGCGATCTCCCGTATAGACGATTCATCATCCACAACCAATATTGTTTCTTCATGTCCGACATATCGATCGTAGTCCGATTCGATCGCCGCTTCAGCTTCAGCCAGCTCAGTCGCAGGAAAATAGACTTTAAATGCGCTCCCTCTATTAACTTCGCTATAAACATTAACGAAACCGCCGTGCGTTTTGACAAGTGCGAGAGTCGTTGACAGCCCAAGTCCGCTGCCTTTTCCAACTTCCTTCGTGGTAAAAAACGGCTCAAAAATTTTGTCGAGCAAATTTTGTGGAATCCCTGTACCTGTGTCGGAAACAGTAATTGCGACATATTTTCCCGGCTTCGCTTCTAAGTTTGCTCTCGCGTATTCATTATCGAGAACGACATTCTCCGCACTTAACATCAGTGTACCACCATCTGGCATTGCATCTCTTGCATTCACGCAAAGGTTTAATAAAATTTGATGGATTTGCGTTGCATCTCCTATGACGGTCCACAAATCTTTCGGGATAAAGTGTTCGATGCTGATCGACTTTGGAAAAGTTTCGCTCGTCATGTTGATCATTTCTCTTATCACATGTCTGAGCTGAATGATGACGCGTTCGCCTTTCACTCCCCTGCCGAACATCAATACTTGGCGTACCATCTCGGCTCCGCGTCTTGCGCTCGTTTCGATAGCATCAAGAATTTTTTCACTTTGCTCACCCTTCAATCTGCGCCTCAGAGCTTTCGCCGACATCATGATCGGCGCCAGAATGTTATTCAAATCATGCGCAATTCCACCCGCAAGAGTCCCGATACTTTCAATTCGCTGAGATCTCAAAAACTGAGCCTCTAACTTCGTTTTCTCCGTAACATCGGTGCATATCTTCATGATCGTTTTCGGATTACCTTCGTCATCCTTTAAAAGCTTCCACCGGCAGTCCAGTGTTATATCAACGCCTTGACGGTCGTGTCCCTCAATTTTTCCCGCCCATTCCCCGGTGTTCATCACAGTTTCATCAGCCGTCGCAATCGCGGTCGAAACATTATCTGCTAAAAGATTTCTTAGCTTTTTGCCCACTACCTCCTCACTTCTCCACCCATAGACTTTAGCCGCACCCTCATTCCAAAAAGTTATTGTACCATCTAACGCTTCAACTGTAATTGCGTCTTGTGATTTGTTCAGAAGCGCCGCCTGCTCCTTTATTTTTTCATCAGACTGTTTTCTTTCAATCGCGGCGGCAATCTGTCCCGATAAAAGTGAAAGAAGATTCTTATCGGCGTCGTTAAATCTTTGCGAAGTAGAAAAATTTTGAATGCCTAGCACGCCTATCGTCCCGGAAGCCGTCTTTAGTGGAACGCCAAACCAATCAATAGGCATTTTGCGGTCCGATATGGTAATCTCACCTTGACTTAATTGGCGACTCTCGTCGATGCTCAAGGTAGATGGGCTCCCACTCGTCATAACTTGAGAATTGAACGCTTCCCATCCCGGCTGTGATTCCACAGATTCAAAAACTTCGCTGACATAATAAGGACAAATCAACGAATGACTAATTTCATCGCGCAAAGCAATATAGAAACTCTTCGATGGAATTAATTGATCAATCACTTCATGGATCGATTTATAGAACTCGCTAAAATTTTCGGACGCCCGTGCGATCTCAGACAATCTGTACAAAGCGACCTGCAGCAATTCTGATCGCCTTTTTTCCGTGGTGTCTCTGCCTACACCAACAAATCCGATAATTTGTCCCGTTTCAACGACCACTGTCATCGATAGGTTTATCGGAACAGCCTCGCCCGTCTTCGTAAGAAATTCGACGTCAACTACTATTTCATCTTCTTCTCCATGAATTGCTTTTTCTTTATATAACCGTAATGCCCCATCTTGCCGAGTGAGCTCGAGAAGATTTCTCCCAACCAGATCACTCTCTCTGTATCCTAGAACCGCCGAAGAACCACCACGCACAAGTTGGATATTCAATTCGTCGTCCATTTTGAAAAGCACATCGCTCATGAAAGTCAGCGCCACCTTCATAGCATCATACAACGTATTGACGATAATCTTGTGCCGAAAGACGAAGTATAAAGCCAGAACTAATGAGAGCAGTGAAGCAAAAATATAGAAGTCCATATTCTTCGGAAAGAATGTCATTAAAATAGACTCCGTGAACGGACCGGGTAAAATTAAAAGCAGCAACGCAAACCCAACGACTATAACATTCGACTTCATGCCCCTATCACTAAATCCTTTTAGGAAAGTGAAGAGCAGTGCAATGCCGATGCTGAATATTACCGACATCCATGTTACAAGAAAGACGTATCCGATTGGGGAAAGCCCCGTGCCAGCGATGATCGGGTTCGGGATTAGACCGAGAAGTTCTAAGGTGTAGCTGAACAGTCCGGCGAAATAAATAAATATGATCGTAAGAGGAGATTGAAGAAGCTCCTCCCTGCGTACCATGATAATCATAAAATGGAGGAAGAAAAAAGGGAATAATGCAAAAAGAAACGCCTCTACCGCAGCGAGCACATTATTTGCGGCATGAGAGATGGCAGCAGTTGCCAAAAAGCCGGACGCACCAAAAACAACTAAGCTGACGACAAGGAAAAGATAGAATTTCACCATTAAACTTTTGGTCGCCTTGAAATAAATTATTAGGGCAAGGAGCAAATTTGTTGCTCCATACGCTATCGAGACATATTCGTATATCATTTAAACAGCCTCCACATCTTATATGTGTTCACCCAAAATTGAGGTGAAGGATTCACTCGGACTTCGCAAAACCCAACGCAAAGTTGACGATCCGATGTGAGTCTTCTTGATCATTCATGATGAATATAAAAGTTGTAAGGATGGAGTGCAACTTGTAGAGTTAGCTATCATCGGTCAGACTCGGTCTAATATACATGATCGGCCATCAGATAATCCATTTCTTACTTTTCTTGCCAATCCCTCAAGCCAATGTCTAAAGGCTTTCTTGAATTTTCACTTTGTAAAATGCCCCTTATAATTCTATCTTAATTTATCATGGACGACTTCGGTTCACTTATTTTGAATGGCTCTGGAATTCTCCTTCGTTCAGTTGAATTGAGAAATACGAACGAATTATTCGGAATCATTGAGGAATCACGCGAACACCTACAAAAATGGCTTCCATGGGTAGAATATGTCCGTTCGGTTAACGATGAAAGACATATCGTGGAACAGTGGATTTATGAAATGCAAATGAGATCCGCAATACATCTCTGCATAATAGTTGAAGATAAAATCACCGGGTTAGTAAGCACGCATCAAATCGACTGGATGAACCAGCGTACCAGCATCGGCTACTGGGTCAGGAGAGAAATGACGGGGAAAAGCCTTGCGACGACGGCAACGGCGGTGTTGATGAATTATCTTTTTGAGAAGCTAAGATTACATAGAATCTTCATACAAGCCGCGACAGATAATGACGCAAGCAACAAAGTAATTAAGAAATTAGGATTCAAGTTGGAAGGGGTTCTTAGAGAAAACGAGAAGGTGAGCGGACGTTATCTCGATCACAACATTTACGGAATGACCGAGAGTGACTTCAAAAATATAAAACAAAGTCTGTTGCCGCTAATGGCTCACGGCACATAACTCATTGCTCTCCATTATTAACCATTACCAATGAACCATTCATTAATTGAGATTTGATTTAGAGACAGTATTTATCCGCCTCGGCAAGCTTGTCGACAACTGTTCGCCTGATGTAAGCGGAATTTATCGGCGCGTACTTCAACAGGCGGCGAACCGCTGCCAGATATGTCCGGAGCATATCTCCCTCAGAAATGATTGCGAGGGATGCCTTAGCATGGCTCTCTATTTTTTCGACCGCTTCATAAACAAACGATCGAGCGATGTCCACATAAAGCGAAATGTTTTTACTGCTGCTTCCTCCCATCTTTATAACCCTCAGCAAAACGCTTTCCATCGCATAGGCTTCCATGGCTATGTCACTGATGTGCCAGATTACTTCTTGCTCTTGTTCAAGTTTGTCCATGTATTTCTGGAAGGCAGCTCCGGCAACAAGTAGTCCGATTTTTTTCGCATTCGAAGCGAGCATCATCTCATCCGCTAACAACCCTTCATTACTGGATTCGCTCGAAGATGGCGAGATTAAATCCTCCATCAGCTTTTGTGCAGCAGACATTAATGGCAAGTCTCCCTTCATGGCACGCCGAATTAACATGGCAGGAATCAGGATGCGATTGATCTCGTTTGTTCCCTCAAATATTCGATTGATACGTGAATCACGGTACGGCCTAGCGACCGGGTATTCCTCGGTAAACCCGTAGCCGCCGAAAATTTGGACTCCTTCGTCAACAACGTAATCCAGAATTTCGGACGCATAGACTTTAATAATGCTGCACTCAACTGCATATTCTTCGATGCCTTTCAATGACAACGCTGCTGCGCCGCTAATTTTCTTGTCGATATTTTGAAGGATTGAATCAATCAGCCCTGCCGTTCGATACACCATGGACTCACCCACAAAAGTCCTAATTGCCATCTCACCAAGTTTATGCTTAATGAGGCCGAATGAAATAATAGGAGTGTCAAATTGTTTTCGAGTCTTTGCATATTTTACGGCTTCGGTTATTACAGATTTCGCGGCGCCGATTACTCCCGCTCCTAACTTGAATCTGCCCATGTTGAGAATATTCAGTGCGACCCGATGACCTTTGCCGATTTCACCGACAATATTCTGTGTCGGCACCTGTACGTTGTCAAGATTCAATGCTCTTGTCGATGAGCCTTTAATGCCCATCTTTTTCTCTTCCTTGCCGAGCGAAATGCCTTTGTAATTTTTCTCCAGTATGAATGAAGTGAATTTCTGTCCGTCAATTTGTGCAAAAGTTATATACACATCGGCAAAGCCGGCATTAGAAAGCCACATCTTAGAGCCGTTTAATGAATAACACTTTCCATCGGGCGACAATGTTGCCATGGCTTTTGCGGAAAGCGCATCGCTTCCCGATCCGGGTTCGGAAAGTGAATACGACGAGATCAATTCTCCTGTTGCAAACCTGGGGAGATACTTTTCCTTCTGCTGTTTGGTTCCGAAATAAACTATCGGCAGCGTTCCGATTCCAGCATGTGCACCATGGCTCACCGCGAATGATCCGGTTTTCCCTAAGTTTTCTGCGACAAGCATCGAACTTGTCTTGTCGAGCCCGAGTCCGCCATATTCTTCAGGAATGTCAACCGAAAGTAGCCCGATGTCGCCGGCTTTACGCAAGAGTTTCACGGTAAGATCGTAATCCAGCTCTTCTAACTTGCCGATATTCGGCATGACTTCGTTGTCAACAAAATCTTTAGTCGTATCCGCAATCATCTTGTGTTGTTCGGTGAAGTCTTCCGGCGTGAAGATTTCTTCGGGAGCTGTTTTTTCGATAAGAAAACTTCCGCCCTTTTTGTAATTCAAAGATTGCATCTCGGTTGTCTCCATCTTCAATCCCCTTAGTTCAGGTTTTCAAAAATCCCGGCAGCACCCATTCCTCCGCCGATGCACATTGTGACCATGCCGTATTTTAATTTTCGTCTTTTCATTTCGTGAAGCAAAGTCGCAGTCAGCTTCGCACCAGTGCAGCCGAGCGGATGTCCCAGGGCAATAGCGCCGCCCTTGACATTAACTTTCTCTTCATCCATTTCAAGTTCTCGTATCACCGCAACGGCTTGTGATGCAAACGCTTCGTTCAATTCAATGACATCAAGGTCTTCCAACGTTAAACCAGCATAATTCAGTGCTTTCGGAATAGCTTTAACCGGGCCAATTCCCATAATCTCCGGCGGCACTCCGGTAACGGCAAATGAAATGAATTTTGCCATCGGTTTCAGTCCAAGTTCCGTCGCCATTTTCGCACTCATCACAACGGAAGCTGCTGCGCCATCGCTCATCTGCGAAGAGTTACCCGCGGTTACTGTACCACCATCCATGAAAACAGGTTTTAATTTTGCAAGCTTATCAAGCGTGGTATCTGCTCTTGGGCCTTCATCAATGCAGAAGGTCAACTCATTCGAACAAATTTTCCCGTTCTTCTGAAATTTACTTTTCACTTTCAATGGAACAATTTCGTCATTGAATTTTCCCTCATTGATAGCCGCAATTGCCCTTTGATGGCTCCGCAACGAAAATTTATCCTGATCTTCGCGCGAAATTTTATATTGTTCAGCGACTCGCTCAGCTGTCAACCCCATGTTAAGATATGTCTCCGGCTGATTATCGACGAGATACGGATTCGGAACTACTTTACGGCCGCCCATCGGTATTAGGCTCATAGTTTCAGTTCCTCCTGCAATGATCACATCTGCAAATCCTGCCATAATTCTCTCAGATGCCATGGAGATCGTTTGCAGACCCGACGAACAAAACCTGTTTACCGTCGCCGCTGGTACCGACGTGGGCATCCCCGCGCGGAGAGCAGCGATTCTCGCAACATTCATTCCTTGCTCACCTTCGGGCATCGCACAGCCGATCAGAATATCGTCGATCATTTCCGGATTAAGACCCGGCGTTCGTTCAACAGCGGCTTTGATAACTGCGGCAGCCATCTCGTCCGGGCGGACTTCCCGCAATGCGCCGCGCAACGCTTTCCCAACGGCTGTTCTGACCGATGTTACGATTACCGCGTCTTGCATTCTCTAAATCTCCCTCGTTTCATTATTCCATTTTACTAATCGCTAACATGGCTGACTTTCAGTTTCTCAATGCCTTTCCATTCTTCAACATATATTGCATCCTTTCTTGAGTCTTTCGTTCACCGCACAAACTTAGAAACGATTCACGCTCGAGATCTAAAATAAATTCCTCATCAACTTCTTGCGGAGAAGTGAAGTCGCCTCCGCTTAAAATGTAGGCTAATTTTTTCCCAATTTGAAACTCGTAGTCCGTAATCCGTTTTGCTTCCTTCCAGAGATACAACCCGAGCGTCAATGCCGACAGAACCGATTGGCCGAGCGCGATGACTTTCCGTTTCTCAGACGGGCGATATCCTTCCTGTACCATGGCAAGTGCGGTTGACTTTGCATCATGGATTAGAAATCTTCCGTTCATCGACACATCATCGGTCGGACGAAGATAGCCAAGCTTTTTGGCGTCGTCCGCGCTCGCCGAAACTCTTGCCGTTCCGATAATCTCCAGAACCTCACGCACAAACGGCATCAAGTCCGCATCCGGAGCATTTGGCACACGCGACAGGCTTCGAACGAGCATTTCTTTTGTGCCGCCAGCAGCAGGTATAAGTCCGACTCCGACTTCGACAAGACCGATATATGTTTCGGCGGATGCACGAACTCTTGGCGCATGGAGCGCTATTTCACATCCTCCTCCAAGTGTCATGTTAAATGGAGCAGCGACCACAGGCTTCTGAGCATATTTAATTCGCATGTTTATTGATTGCAGCATCTTTATCGCGCGGTTGAGCTCATCGAATTCAGCTTCCTGTGCCAGCATGAGCAGCAGCATTAAATTCGCGCCAGCAGAAAAATATCTCCCCTGATTCGCTATAATCAAAGCATCATAATCCGTTTCCAATTTATTTAGACCGAGGTCGATAATTTGAGCGGCGTCTTCCCCAATCGCATTCGCCTTTGAATGAAACTCAACGCATGCAACGGCATCTCCGATATCGATCAGCGAAGCACCTGAATTCGACTTGATAATCTTGCCACCCCTTTTTTCCAGTGCAAGGTTCACAATCTTTTTTGAAATGGGAACGGGTCTATAACATTTAGAATAGAAGTCGTAAAATTTCTGTGTGCCGTTATCCTCCGTGTAAAAAGTTTTGTTCCCCGAAGCGAGCATGTCAATAATTTTTTGTGGAACCTCTTTCCCCTCGCCTTTCATCCTTTCGACGGAGCTTTCGAGTCCGATCGCATCCCAGGTTTCGAAAGGACCGAGTTCCCATCCGAATCCCCATTTCATTGCGTTATCGATATTAATTACGTCAGCGGAAATTTCAGGAATGCGATTCGAGCTGTAGATCAAGACCGCTTCCGTAATGTTCCAGAAAAATTCCCCCGCGCGGTCTTTTGCGTAGGCAAGATTCTTTACGCGTTCGCGAACATCTTCAATATTTTTTCCCATTTCAATCGACGGAAACGACACTTTCTGGCGACCACGATATTCCATCTTCTTCAGATCGAGAGTCAGGATTTCCGTTTCGCCTTTTTCATTTTTCACGCGCTTATAAAAACCACCTTTAGTTTTCTCGCCGAGCCAGTTTCGCCTTTGCATTTCGAGAATAAATTCCGGACACTTGAAATAATCCCGCATTTCATCATTGGGTGCAGCTTCATAAAGATTTTCGGCAACATGGATCAGCGTATCGAGTCCGACAACGTCGGCGGTGCGAAAAGTTGCACTCTTCGCCCTGCCGGCTGCTGGCCCGGTAATGGCATCAACTTCCTCAATCGTGTAATCTTTCTCAAACATTCTGTGAAGAACGTACATCATGGCCGCAACGCCTATGCGGTTGCCGATAAAATTCGGCGTGTCTTTACAAACCACGTTTCCCTTGCCGAGCGTTTCCTCTGCAAAATGTTTCATAAAGGAAATAACTTCGGGCAAAGTATCGTCTGTCGGAATCAACTCAAAGAGATAAAGATACCGCGGCGGATTGAAGAAATGTGTGCCGAGAAAATATTTCTTGAAATCATCGGACAATCCTTCAGCGATTTTTGAAATCGGAATTCCGCTCGTGTTAGAACTGACGATCGTTCCAGGCTTCCTTATTTGATCAACCTTTTTCATCAGCTCTCGTTTCAGTTCGATGCTCTCCACGATCACTTCGATTATCCAATCGACTTCGGATATTTTTCTTAGATCGTCATCGAAATTGCCGACCGTAATATAGTTCGCTTTCTCGCTCGTAAAAAACGGCGCCGGCTTCAACTCCAGGGCGCGCTTTAAACTTGTTGACGCAAATCGATTCCTGACTTCCTTATCATTGATCGTCAGCCCCTTTTTCTTCTCATCATCAGTCAATTCTTTCGGAACGATGTCGAACAAATATGAGATAACACCGGCGTTGGCAAGATGCGCGGCTATTTGCGCGCCCATAACGCCGGCACCAAGCACAGCGGCTTTTCTAATTGGTCTCATTTAATCTCCGCCACTATAAAAACTTTCGATTAAATCTCTATACCTATTTTCCACGTTTCTTCTTTTCATCTTCAGGGTCGGCGTCATATAGTCTGCATCGATTGTCAATTCGCCATCAAGCACTGCAAATTTCTTCAATGTCTCCCACTGGGACAAACGCTCGTTCACCTCATCTACAATTTTTTTGTAAAGGTCATTTACCTGAGAATTCTTCACCAACTCGGAGTTGGATGCAACTGTGACATGATTTTTTCCTGCGAAATTTTTCAAAGCTTCCCAATTCGGAAAGATCAAAGCAGTCGCAAATTTCCGCTGATCGCCGATGACAATCGCTTTATCAACGTAAACGTTTTCCGACAACATTGCCTCGACCTCCTGCGGAGCAATATATTTTCCGCCGCTTGTCTTTAACAAGTCCTTCTTGCGGTCCGTCACGAACAAAAATCCGTCTTTGTCTAAATGCCCGATGTCACCTGTTCTGAACCATGATGCATAGGAGGACGCAAATGTCGCTGCCGCATTTTCGTAATAACCCATCATTACGTTTGGTCCGTCAACTAATATTTCACCGTCGCTGGCGATTTTGACCGTGACATTCGGTATTACCGGCCCTACAGAACCGATCCTATTCCTCCCAAGCCTGTTCACCGAAATAACAGGTGATGTTTCCGTCAAGCCGTATCCCTGGAGCACGGTTAACCCGGCAGCGCAAAAAATCCTTGTGAGGTCGGGTCTGAGAGGAGCGCCGCCGCTAATTATGAATCTGATTCGCCCACCGAATGCTTTTCGCAAATTTTTATAAACCAGCAAACTCGCAAAAGCGCGTTTCACTTCGCACATCAACGAAACTTTTTCTTCAGGATCAAAACCAAGGGCAAGATTGATCGCCCATTTGAAAACGGATCGCTTGTACCATGGCAGGCTTTCGACAACAGCTTGCGCTTTCTCGAATGCTTTTTCAAGCATTCGCGGAACAGTCGTCATAATATGGGGTTTCACTTCGATAAAAGTTTTGGAAAGTGATTCAAGTGATTCGGCATAAAATATCCGCACACCGGCTGAAATATACAGATACAGGATCATCCTTTCGAAAACATGTGAAGGCGGCAAATAACTTAACGCTGCATCATGGATCGCCTCGAATTTGAAAACCGAGCCCGCATCAACAACGTTCGATACGAGATTACCGTGGGAAAGCATTACACCTTTTGGCTCGCCGGTTGTCCCACTCGTGTAAATGATGCTCGCGAGGTCATCCTCCTTAACGGCGTGCCTCAGCGCGTCAAAGAGGTCGGGCTGTTTCATAGACGCTTGCTTCCCCATCTCAAGAAGTTCACTCCAAGTTATCGTCCTCTCATCAAACTTTTCGTCTGAAATACTTATAACAAACTTACACGGAGATTTTGAAATCGCATCTTTCGCTCTTTCGAAAAGTTTGGAAGAACCGACGAAAATGCCTTTCGATTCGGAATTGCACAGTATGAATTCAATTTGGTGAACAGCTTGCGAGACGTAAAGTGGTACATCAGCGGCACCTGTATGAATTATTCCAAAATCCGACATCGTCCAGTACGGTGAACTGTCGGCGAACAATGCAATATGGTCGCCGGGAACAACTTCGAGTGAATGGAGTCCAAGAGTAATATTCTTCACGGTTTCGAAGACCGCACCGGACGGAAATGACTTCCATTCATCGCCGATCTTCGCGTTCAGCATTTCAAGATTGTCGAAGGACTCGACCGATTTTTCCAGCAGCTCACAAAGCGTTCGTGATTCGTTCATCTCGACCCCCATATTCTTTTTTCGCAACGATTGACGTAAAGTTTACGTGAATACCGCACTTCCTGCACCACAATATGAACGTGTTGTGCCAGATAACAGTTCCAATAGCATCTGTGCCCGTTTTCAATTAAATTCAATACGATTTTATGACCGAATTACTTATTAACCATATTGTCGACTGGATCGGAATTTCCGGCTACATGGGACTCGTCGTCCTCATGGCATTGGAGAGCATGGTTGCTCCTTTGCCGAGCGAGGCAGTCATGCCATTTGCCGGCTTCCTGATTTTTGAAGGAAAATTTTCTTTTCAGGAGGTAATTTTCTTTAGCATCGTCGGAAGCATCATTGGCTCGGTAATATCATACTACACCGGGCTCTACGGCGGAAAACCATTTGTCGCTCGCTTTGGCAAGTATTTCCTTTTAGACATGCATGATCTTGAAGTGACGGAAAAATTTTTTAACAGGTATGGGGACAAGACAATTTTTTTTAGCAGATTCATACCGGTTGTGAGACATCTGATTTCTATTCCAGCCGGTGCCGGCGAAATGAAATTCGGCAAATTCATACTCTACACTGCAATAGGGGCAGGTCTTTGGAATTCGTTCTTAGCTTATGCGGGATTCCGATTGAAAAGTCACTGGGAGACGATCCGGCATTACAGCCAGATCGTTGATATAGTGGTCGTGGCATGCCTTGTTGCCGCCTTGGGCTATTTTGTTTATGGACATGTCAAACGGATAAGAACAAATAAACGGTAAAAAACATGGGGCAACCTGGAAGTTGTCGGTTGTACAGCGAGAACCCGCTTACATGGCAGAGAGAATTACTAATCATTACGTTACTGACCTTTTGATGCCAAAGATAAATTTTGAAATCGTTGAAGTAGTAGTTTTTCGGCGGAAAGCCGTTCCCGAGTTCCTGGTGCTCAAACGAGCCGACAACGAAAAGATTTATCCGGGATTATGGCAAATCGTGAGCGGCGGAATCGAACAAGGAGAGAAGGCATACGAATCAGCAATTCGTGAGGTACGAGAAGAAATCGGAATCGAGCCGAAAACATTTTACAATACTCCACTCACGAACACTTTTTATTTTTACACAAACGATTCCGTAAATGTGAGCCCGGTCTTTGCCGCCGAAGTGGATGATGGTACAGCCGTGGCACTTTCTGAAGAGCACAAAGAGTTTCGCTGGCTGAAAAAAGACGACGCAATTTCGCTTCTTGTTTGGCCCGGACAGAAAGAAGCTATCAGGAGTGTTTACGACTACATTATAACGAACAACCCCGCACGCGAATTGATGGAAATAAAAATCAAATAAACTTTTTCATGGAATATTCCATTACTCCATTTTCTTACTTTTTTCCCATAGCTCGTTCATCTCGTCGAGACTTGCATCGTGGAGCGAAATATTCTTCTTGGAAAGCTCATCCTCGATATAAAGAAACCTCGTCTGAAATTTCTCTGTCGCGCATCGCAGTGCGCTCTCCGGATGAACGCCGATGTGGCGTGCATAATTAACCAGGGAAAAAAGCAAGTCCCCGAATTCTTCCTCAATATGATTTGCGTCTTGACTCTTCAATGCCATTTCTAATTCCTGAATTTCTTCTTCGACTTTCGTCCACACTTCTTTTGGATTTTCCCAATCAAACCCAACTTTCGCCGCTCTATCTTGAATCTTGAATGCGCGTGCAAGCGCAGGAAAAGCCGTCGGGATCCCGTCGAAGATGGATTCTCTTCCTGCTTCCGTTTTTATTCTCTCCCAATTTATTTTTACCTGCTCCGGCGTATCCGCTTCAACATTCCCGAAGACATGAGGATGGCGTACCATCATCTTCTTTGTCTCATCATGAACCATGTCGGTAAGGGTGAACCTTCCCTCGTCTTCAGCTATCTGCGTGTGAAGCAATACATTTAATAAAATATCCCCAAGCTCGCTCTTGATCTCGGGCCAGTTTTCCTGGTCGATCGCTTCTGCAAGCTCGTAAACTTCTTCGATCGTGTAATGGCGGATTGAACGATTGGTCTGGATTTTATCCCACGGGCATTCTCGCCGCAGTCTTCGGACCACATCAATGAATTCCTTTAAAGCGTCCGCTTCAGTCTTCGTCATCTTGCTTCTCCCGCTCGATTATTTTATAAGTTATAAATGGATGCGGGATGGCGCAAAGCGCTCATCTTTCCCGGTTTTCAAAATCAGCTTCACTGTCTCAAACACTTCTTCAGGCTTTATTTGTTTCATGCACCGCATATAATCTTCGCCTCTGAGCTGGCAATAATCTCGGTGGCAGCATTGAATATTTTTATGCAATGCGATGTGACCGAGGTTTTTTTCATAAGGGAACCAAATGTCCGGGTCACCGGGTCCGAAGATTCCGATTGTCGGAGTTCCGACCGCGGCGGAAATATGCATCGGCGCTGCATCATTCGAAATGTAAACATCGCATCGGGAAATGATGGCAGCGAGTCGTCTTAATTTCTGTGGCGCAATCGGTGTAAATTTCACATGAATTGCTGATGAAAATTTTCCCAAGTATTGAAAATCCTTTTGCCCGTACGTCACAAGAAGTTGTGCGTCATATTTCTTAATTACTAATTCCGCAATCTTGGCAAAATAATCCGGCAGCCACACTTTCGCGGGCCATGTTGCACCGATATGGAAACCGATTTTTATTTGCGAGCCATCAATTCCAAGCGATGTCAGATATTTCGCCGCAACTTCTTCTTCATCCTGGGTAACAAAAATTTTGGGACGTCTATAATTTTCATTGATGCCAAGCGGCCGCAAATATCTTAAATGAAAATTAACCGCCGTCAATCTCTCGGCTATTGCAATCGGATGAGTATATGTTTTTCTTCGCCATCCGAAGTTGCCGCCGATTCTCATCTTCGCACCGGAAAGAAAGATCGCTATTGCGCTCCTTGGATTACCAAAAAGATCGATTGCAACGTCATACTTTTTCTTTCGCAAAACAGATACAACTCGAAACTGTTCTTTAATTTCATTCGCTGAGAAATCGTAAGGAATAATTTCATTCAAACCAGGATTGTTTTGCAAAAGGGTTACGCCTTCATTATCACCCAGGTAATCAATCGCAGCATCCGAAAATTTTTCGCGGAGTACCTCGATTACTGGAGTTGTAAGAACAATGTCGCCAATGAACTTCAGGCGGCTGACAAGAATCTTCACGCGTGTTCCATCATTCCGTTATTTTCTTCTCTTTGTCACTTTCTGTCTTAAATATCAGTATCGCCATTTAGCGACATAGTAATCCCAGAGGTCGGCGGTTGAATAAACATTATCAACCCAATAAAATCTGTTGTCGATGTCTTGAGTATCCTTCGCCAGTCGGAAAGCAATCGTCATCGAATTTTGCGACGACGATTGAATGTATGACCACCTTTCATTCCATGTCCCTTCACAATCAACATTATCCGGAGGGCCGCACACGATATAAAACATTCCCATCGGAGTTCTCCATCCTTCAATACAGTTGTTAGTAAAGAAGCGGTTTGCCTCGCCGACTGTTTGATAATATCTTGCCATCTTATCATATCCGCCATGGTCTTTCCAGAAATTCAGAAGATTGGTTTTAATTGCGGAATCGGTTTTCACATCCACAATTTTCTTAATCTCATTGATGGTGGCAATATAATTCAATGAGTTAACAATCTCCATAGGATTATCGGTTATATC
>JBAPNE010000255.1:0-4457 GCA_049278975.1 Candidatus Kryptoniota bacterium | reverse complement strand
ATCTTGTGTTACACTGCCTTATGGTCTTCTTATCAATGTCAACTGGACTTTGGGTAATGAGAATCATACAGATTCCATAATGGCGCCCGATACGAACATTTTCTCGAATAACCTGCTTGCAAGGACTGTCTTCGCCTTCCGGCACTAAGAGGTGTGCCTCATCCAGCACTGCAACGTAGGGAGGTATTTGCCTACCTATACGAAGGTGCTGTAATTCTCTTAATGTTGCGCCGACAACTAGTTGAAGCTGCCCTTGGTCGAGATCGCCACAATCGACATTTATTGCCGGATATTGTTTCAACAGATTAATCCAATTTGTCGCATCGCCAAGAAATCGATGCCTCTCAAGCGAAGATTGGGTCCTTTGAATTGCAATCCGCTTACTATTCTCTTTGAGTTCTAGCGTTGGTGCATCAACTTCCATTTCTCTTAGCAAATCTTGGAGTCCAAAACTGTGAATGCGTCCAGCGATGAGTTCTCGTTTAAGTCTAAGAAATGTGAAAGCCAATAGATCGTATCCCAGAGCCCCTCTTAGTGTAGGAACAAGGTCTAATACTTCAGATTCCGTTAAAGAAGAAATACGGACAGTGTAATCTTGCCCGGGTCTTAAAACCTTTCCGCCCAGCCCCTCTGTCAATTCGAGGTATTCATTTTGTGAGTCAAGAATGACGATTGGCATATTGAGTTTATTAATTTCCTCCAAGATAATGCCCGTGGCGAAAGACTTGCCACTGCCGGTTGTTCCACCTACAAAGAGATGTCGCTGAATAATACTTGGCTTAAGAAGGACATTGTTTGGTTGTGATTGACCGTCGGAAGTTTCTGCACCTATTCGGGTCCGACCCAAACACAGGGAGGTTTCTGGATTACGCTCGAAGCCCATTGCCTGCGCTATGACATCTTCCGCGGGGATAAATACTTGACCTCCCGCCTTAGCCATATCAGACGGCTCAGTAATCTCTAACTGATTTTCGCTTTGAGTAATGCCTTCTTCTATTATGTCTGCCTCATAAACTCTGTAAATGTTTGTTGATAATTCTTCTTCGGGATAGTCGGCAGCAATCCCCATCGCTTCTCGCACTTTTGCTCTTCCTGCGCTTTCATGCGGATTGATTTCAAGTGAGCCAGATATTCGTCCTATCAGGAATTTATTCTCGCCTACAGATGTAGCAACCAGAGTTCCAGGATAGACGTACTCATTAGCATTTGCTTTGAACCTGAACATGTCAAAAGATGGAGACGATTCATCGGCAATAACAGAACCGATCTCTCTCTGTACTATTTCATTTGGCATTTAAATTCTCCTTTCTCAGACTATCGAAGCAAAAAAGAACACATCGGTGTCTTCTTGTTGCTGGGTCTCCGTTGGTAAAACATTTCTCAACGTACTTTTCCGATCTGTCCTTTTTCTTCAACCCTCTCTGACTTTTCAATTATACCTTCTTTCTCTGATTCCTTCTCGTCGGTCCGGAGGATCCCGCTTTCCTTTACTCTGTGAGATAGTTGCCAAAACATTTCCAGTGGACTCTGAATCGCAACTTATCTCACGGGGTGAACCCATGGACGTGCCTACCATGGTTGTACCCGTAAACCCATTACGAAGTTGAAATGTTCATCCTGTGTCAACAGTGGCAGATCTAACTTCTTGCATATCGCCGCTATCCAAAGATCGTTTTCAGGTATCGGTTTACCGGACTTCCTAAGAGCAATTCGAATCTCAGCATAATGGCGAGCCACCTGCTCATCGACAGGAACGAGGATGGAATGCGCCGCGAACAACTCGACTGCATCCAGGTTGTTCTTTGACTGAGAACTATTTGCAGCCCCGTAAAGCAATTCCCCGTAAACTACAACGGGAAGAAAAAGTACATCGGCTGCATTGATAAGTCTTACGGCGGCGGGATTTCCCAGTCTGTACGCGATGAAAGCATTTGCGTCGACGACAAGCTTACCATTCATTGTCGATGCGTTCAAATTCGCGGTCTATCGTCGCCTTCATCTCTTCGGCCTCGCTCGCCGACAATGTTCCCACAAGCTTGCTCAACCCTTCTTTTGGCGGGGGGACATAAACACTAACTTCAACTCGCTGATGATCTTTCAAGCCTTCTAATGCCGATAATGGTTTAAGAACCTTATCCTCGTATATCGCCTCGATAGTCCTAGTCATTTCTACCTCCTGTTCTTCGTTACCATAATATAATACAAGGCAAGTCTATAAGCCTTGTTGCAATTTTCTGCTTTAACCCTCTGACTTTTCGATAATGCTTTCTTGCGCTGTTGCCGCGGACCCTTCCGGAGTGTCCCGACCTTCCTCGTCAATAGACCAGCCTAAGATCATTTGAACGATTCAAGTCGTCTGTTAAATATACCCGCTCCATCTTGTAATGTCAAGAAAGTTAGCTCATAGGTATCAGGTTATGGCTTATGCGAAACCAATTCGTTATCTTTACGTATTATTCAGCGAGACCTAAAAGAGGGTTGTGAAAATGGCTATCAGACGTAAAGGCAAGAAGAAAAAGTATTTCATAATCGCCGCCGCGGTTGTAGTGCTCGGGACGGCGGCTTTTATAATAACGAAGTCGAAGAACAGCACAGACAAAGACGCGCTCCCTTCGGTGAATGTCCAGCGAGGCACGATCATGGAGAAGGCGCTGGCCATCGGGACGATTGAGCCGGAGAATGAGATCTCGGTGAAGTCGCAGGTCAGCGGCGCGGTCAAGAAGCTGTTCGTCGATGTCGGAGCTTACGTTCACGCGGGCGATCCGCTTCTGGAAGTGAAGCCCGATCCAACCCCGGTCGAGCTGGCGGATGCTAAGCGGCAGGTGGAGCTTGCGGAGGTCGATTTCGATAACGCTTCTAAAGAGCTGAACCGGCAGGAACTCCTGCACAAGCGAGCTCTGGTGTCGGATCAGGACTTCGAGAACACACAAAAGACGTACAAGGAGTCCGAGCTGCATGTTAAGATGGCACAGGAAGAGCTCGAGCTGATGCAGAGCGGGAAGGTGACGATAGGCAACACGAAGATCGAGTCGATAATTTACGCCCCCATCGACGGCTACGTGCTTACGCGGACTGTCGAAGTAGGCGATCCCGTCACGCCGCTTACTTCGTACCAGGAGGGGACAGTGCTTATGAAAATGGCTAACATGAGAAACCTGGTCTTCAAAGGAACAGTGGACGAGATAGACGTCGGCAAGCTCCACGAAGGCATGCCGACGGAGCTCCGGATCGGTGCGCTACCCGGTGACACAGTCGGCGGTAAGCTGTCGAAGATCTGGCTCGAAGCTGAAAAGAAGGAGAACGCTTCCGTTTTCCCAATCGAGATTTCGATCGCACCGACAAAGAACATCGCGCTCCGGGCAGGCTACTCGGCAAACGCGGACATCATTATCCAGAAGAAAGTAAACGTACTCTACGTACCTGAACGCGTCATCACATTCCGAAACGATTCTTCCTTCGTAAGGCTTCCGCTGCCCGGCAATAAATCCGAAGAGCATTCGGTGAAGACAGGTTTGAGCGACGCCATCAACATTGAAATCGTCTCCGGATTGAAAGATAGCGACAAGGTGCTGGAAAAACCGGTGGAGAAAATCGAGTAGCCCTACGCCATGACACAGCTTTTGAGCTTCATCACGGAATTTTTCGCCGACATACGGGCACAGAAGACGCGGGCGTTCCTGACGATGTTTGGAATTATCTGGGGAACTGTGACGATCATCGTGCTGATCTCCTGCGGGCTCGGATTCAAGAAGCAGACCATGATCAATATGCACGGGATGGGGGAAAGCATTTCCGTCCTCTTCCCTAACAGGACCACCAAAGCTTATCAGGGATTCGGAATTGGGAGACAAATACTTCTGACCGAAGATGCCGCAGCTATCGTGAAGGCAAAGGTCAGGGAGATTCAAACGGTTTGCCCGGAATACATACAGACAGAGACTCCGGCTCGATATGGCAACAACATAACCAGTCCCGGCATCACAGGAATCTATCCGCAGTATGAACAAATGAGAAATATTATCCCTGCACAAGGCGGCAGGTTCATAGACACCTTAGACGTCGCGGGACGAAGGAGAGTCGCCGTACTCGGAAATAAGGTGAAGGATTACCTCTTCGATGGGCAGGATGCCATTGGGAAAATATTCTTCATCGGCGAGACGCCGTTCACTGTCATCGGGGTTATGCAGCCGAAAAATCAAAACTCCACTTATTATATTCGCGATGAAGACAGAGTATTCATTCCCGCCACAACTTACACCGCGATGTTCGGAAGCGAATATATTACGGACCTTCTGTATAAAGCGGCAGACCCCGGCAGGACTGCGGCGGTCGAAACGGCAGTGCGCGAGGCTCTCGCATCGAAGTACAAATTTGATCCGGCCGACAAGGATGCTCTATTCATCTGGAATACCGCCGAGATCGATAATATCATCTTGTACATCACCATCGGGTTCACC
>JBAPNE010000254.1:0-8166 GCA_049278975.1 Candidatus Kryptoniota bacterium | reverse complement strand
GTACAAAGACACTGCGTGGGTTCCTTTTGAATTCAAAGATAACCAGAACCTTCAATCCAAAGTTAAAGGAACATTCACTATCACAAGCCCGACCTCCTCATTCAACATCGCACTCAACTTCAACATGGGATCGTGGTTTACGAATCCCATCACCGGAGCTATTCTAGATCCAACGGATAATTCAGGGAGAAATTATTCGGAGATCCAACGGGCAATCCAACTGTCGTTCGGAAATGGTCGATGTGGCCGCTGGGATCAATTCCGACAATGGGGCTTTTAATTTTGCCCGAGAACTGGACTGAACCATGATCGGTTGAAAATCACAGCTCAGCAACTCAAAGTTACAAAGCGAACATGAGGCTTGTCACGATAAAGGTGGCGAGCCTCTTTTATTTAGAATGGCACTGGATATACAAAGAAATGAACACCACAAGGCAAACCGGCTATTAGTTGACCGCGAGCATCCATCCATTGTCTTTTAATCATTCCACAAATAAATTAGAGAAAAAGAGGGCATATCTTGAAAACACAAAAGAGAAGTTCTATGCTGAATAACAACCATGGTCGGAACAATAAAACAAAAAATAAAGATTTGCCCCCCGGGCGGAAGAATCTTCAACCTGTTCGAGAATTGTCTCCGGAACAATTGACCTGGCGTTGTCCTGAAAACGAGCTTAAGTTCAATTCAACGGAAGAATTAGAATCCATCGACACAATCATCGGACAAGAAAGAGCAGTGAAGGCTTTGCAATTCGGCGTTGACATAAAAAGCCCGGGATACAACATATTCATCAGCGGACTTGCCGGTACTGGCAAGCTAACCACGATCAAACGACTTCTTGAGGAAATTAGGGTCGAGTGCGCACCATCGCCAGATAGGTGCTACGTTTATAATTTCAGGGACCCGGACAATCCGCATCTTTTGGAATTCGAGCGCAGTCAGGGGAAAAAATTTAAAGAGGATATTGATGCGACTGTGCGTTACTTAGTTCGAAGGATTCCAGAGCTATTGACGGGCGAGGCTTACACGGATGCGAGGAACAAAATTGTCGAGTCGTATGAGAAGAGAGGTAAGTCGCTTCTTTACGAATTTCAGAAGAAAATCGAAAATGACGGCTTCGCGCTCGTACCGATACAAATAGGTTCTGTCACCCAGCCGCAAATCTTTCCGGTGTTCAACGGCAAGCCTATTGCCATCGAAGAGCTTGAGCAGCTCGCAGGCGAGGGAAAAATAAGCGCCAAAGAATATGCCGATACTGAAAAGAAGCTTCAGACTTTCAGAAAAGAGCTTGGGTCGGTCGCAAGAAAAGGCTCTGCAATCGCCGGTGAGATGATGAGAAAAGTCGATGACATGGAACGTCAAACAGTTTCCGTCGTTGTCGAATCTATCTTCGAAGAATTAGAAAGCAGATACAAAGGTAATCAGCCAGTCATCGATTATCTCAAGCTAGTTCAGGAACATACGCTGAACAACATCCAAATTTTCAAAAGGACTCAAGACGATGAACCTGAGTCTCTGCCAATTCTTGCCGGGGGTAAGATCGAAAGCGATCCGTTTATCGTTTATCGCGTAAACTTGATTCAAGACAACACAGACAGAGAACTATGTCCCGTCGTGATCGAAACAAGCCCGACTTACACAAATCTCTTCGGCACAATCGAGAGGATGGTGGATGCCCGTGGATTTTTCCAGACTGATCACACAAAAATAAAAGGCGGAGCACTGCTTCGCGCCGATGGTGGATACATCGTGCTGAATGCGCTTGATGCGCTGACGGAACCGGGCGTTTGGAAAGCGCTCAAAAGGACTCTGATGTACAGAAAGTTGGAGATTCAACCGTTAGATACATTTTTTCAGGTCAGCCCGCTCGCGTTGAAACCGGAGCCAATACAACTCAACGTTAAAGTTATTCTCATCGGCGACCCGTACATTTACAATATCCTTTACGACGCTGAGGAAGATTTCAAAAAGATTTTCAAAGTGAAAGCAGACTTTGACAGCGAAGCCAAATTAGATTCGGGAAAAATTGTCGAATACGCAAGATTCATTTCGCGAATTTGCAGGACAGAAAAGCTGATGCACTTTGACAAGTCGGGTGTTGCCGCCGTAATCGAATTCGCCGCGCGCCGGGCAGAACGGCAGGATAAACTCTGGACACGATTCAGCGACATCGCCGATCTTCTCCGTGAGGCGAGTTTCTGGGCAAGTAAGAACGAACACAAACTCGTGAACCGTGAGGACGTGAACAAAAGCCTGGACTCGCTGATCGAGAGAAACAATCTCATCGAAGACAAAATCCAGGAGATGATCGAACAGGATACATTGATGATCGACACAGCCGGCGCGCGTGTCGGACAGGTGAATGGGCTCTCGGTTTATGACATCGGTTATTATTCATTCGGCAGGCCGACAAGGATTACCGCAGCAGTGGGTATGGGCAAGGCGGGAATCACGAGCATCGAGCGCGAGGCGAATCTTTCCGGCAAGATTCACGACAAGGGCGTCATGACACTCTCGGGCTATCTCCGCGAGAAGTTCGCAAAAGAAAAAGCCCTCTCGCTTTCTGCAAGCATCGCATTTGAGCAGTCTTACAGCGGCGTCGATGGCGACAGCGCTTCGTCAACTGAACTTTACGCGATACTTTCGAGTCTGAGCAATCTCCCGATCAAGCAAGGCATCGCAGTGACGGGAAGTGTGAACCAGAAGGGCGACATACAGCCGATCGGCGGAGTGAATCAAAAGATCGAAGGGTTTTATCAAGTTTGCAAGGCGAAAGGGTTGACCGGCGATCAGGGGGTCATCATACCACAGCGAAACATAAAAGACCTTGTTCTTCGCGATGAAGTTATACAAGCTGCGAAAGAAAAGAAGTTTCACATCTACCCGGTTGGAAAAATCGAGGACGGAATTGAGATCCTTACTGGCAAACCAGCCGGGAAACAAGATGTAAAAGGTCAGTACGAGAAAGACTCGGTGTTCCATCTTGTGGCCAAGAGACTGAAAGAAATGTCGGGAGAGGAGAAGGAGAAAGGAAGAAAAAAACAAGGGAAAAAGGGGGAAATAAAAGATTAGGCAATGGGCATAATTAAACCAGCATCTTACCCGGATAGAGGATTTGCAAGAATCGGAAATATAGCTTCTTTCTGCATCGATGCAACTAAGACTTACTGCACAGGACGTCTACGTAATGTGTACGAACTAGAAAACTCTGGAAACGAGATATGGTTGAGAAGCAAAGAACGAAGAACTGGAAACTACTTTGACTACGCGGAGGAAATCGCCCTTGTCGATATAAACACGAATAGAGATGCTAAATGGATCCTAAAGGTCGAAAGCGACTATGACATACCATCTGACCAAATGGCTGATACGATGAAATCGTATGATCTTATAAAATCCGCAAGTAATAAGCCTCTCAAGGATCAAATCTACCTTTATTCTTTAGCATTATTACTCGTGAAAAGTACGGATCGCGCATTGTTTCTTGAGAAGTTTTTCTTCCCGTGGTTCTTCGGTCTTTTTCCATCTGGTCTTATTCTCGCACTGAAATTCAATTATGATTATGAAACCAGAGCAGCAATGCTGAGATGGGGCAATATTGGGACCGTCTATGACTCAAAAGAAAAAAATGACATGCAAGGAATGGGGTTTGAGGGTGTCGGTACAATGACGGCGCTTCACAACATTGGAATGGTCAATGCCGCGGCGCACTTCTCGGCGTTGTCAAACATCTTCTTTCCGTACGCGACCACATATATCATTGGAAGATTCGGATACATGCTCATCTTGTTGACCAACGAAAAACAAATTTTGGAACGTGGACATTATCCTCATTCACTAGTCGAACTTCACCATGTCTATGGACTCATGCAAGGGAATGAGCCAGACTTGTTAAAACCGAGATCCATTGAAGAGGGTTGGCTTGGCCGCTATATCCCTTCACGTTCCTTTTCTGCGAGGGAACTCCTCGATCTATTTCGACATTTCATTCTCAAGTTCAACCATTCGCTACGGCTGAGGCTAGATGTGACAAATTATCGCAAAGGAAAAGATATTGATTTCATCGCGGCCTTTGAGAGATTTTCTACATTTGAGCGCATCACCATGGAATTAAATCGATGCCAGACTGCCGAAGATGGTTTTTCCGCGAGGATACTGTCCTTCGCAATGTTGGACAAGTTTGCCGAGTTAATCAGAGTACCTGGCATTGATCCCGGTAAAACGTTCCATCACTTCGTCACGCGACAGTTCAAAGACAAATCATTGCTACCAAGGTTTAAGAATTTGCCACCACCATTCGATGGCTTCTTCCATCAGGAGTGTAATCAAATTTTCGATTCACTTTACTATACTGTACTCGGGAAGAAAGGGTTATGGATGACTTACAGAAAGACTGCGAAAGGAATTCGCACGCGAGAGTGGGACAAATATCTATCACTCTTCCAGGATGCCGCCTCCCTTTGTTCAGAGGAAGAATTCGTCGGAGAGATTGTGCGGGCAATACGGAATACGCACCACGGATACGTCTCGAATAAAGATAAAAAAAGAAGGTTCTCAATTTTTGGATCGATGCATACGGGAAAGCTGCCAGACCAATTTACTGCTATTCCACAATTAATATGGTTGACAACTTTCGAAGATCCCGAGAATACGATCTTAACTAACTGTTTCACGGATCAGAAACTTCAATCAGTAGATCCTCACCTGCCTGACTCCTTCGCCAACAACTCAACTTCTCGTCTTGGAACGTCCGGTTCGTGATTCACTTTTCATTTCACATTAACTCCCTCAACCACCACTACCGGCTTCTCGCCTTGTGTGTCGGCGTTCTGTAATTCCATTTTGATTGCCCTTCGCTCGCCGGGCATGAGCGAAACATAGTTGTCACTGAATATCACCGGCAGAATCCGTTCTTTGTCTTTCTTCCCCACAACTTTCAACTTGACCATCAATGCAGGAGTCTTTGTCTTGTTCGTCAGAATTGTCGTGAGATACCAGCGATCCCGTTTTTTCAAAGCATTCGTGTTCAATTCCAATTTCCCTTTCGGGAGTTCACGAATAGCTTTCAGACTGCCCTCCTCCGATGAGGTCCCGCTCCAATAGAAATTATCCGAAATGAGTTCACGCTTTCTTGTAAGCTTCAGTCGGATGAAATACACGCCGCTCAAATCTTCCGGACGGGCAACGGCAAAACAGCGGACAGTGCTGTCTTCCGGACAATTTACCGCAGTTTGTTTTTTTGCTTTCACTGTACCATCAATGTTCAGTATCTCCATGGTTGCGGTCAGGCCTGACCCGTCCGCAACACTGTAGTTAACCACTTCAATGCTGTCAGTGAGCGCGTTCCACTGTATGTGCAGCGGCTCGCATGCTTTCTTGCATCCGAAGTAGGCAGCGGTGGGCTCGAAGTAATAGTCATATGTCTGCCACACCATGGACGGCCACGCCGGGTGGCTCATCCACAACAAAGCTCCCATCCTATTTTTGCTTTGCGCCTCGAACATAGCTCGGTACCCTTGGTAGTTTATCCATTGCGCGAAGTTGAGCCAGTCCTTCAATGAATCAACCGGCCCGAAGTCGTCCGTGATTTGCTTCATGAATGAATAACCATACTGGGCGCTTTCCAAATTGAAATCGTGTATCCCCCACAAACGATTGATTGGCCACAAAGCCGAGTCGGGAAGCATTCGCTTCAGGCTTTCGTACGAGACCATGTTAGGCATCCCAATTTCGCTGTGCAATTTCGGAGTCGCTCTTTCTTCGAAATAGAATTTTACGGGCATCGCTCTGTAAGTGCCGCCGCCGCTCACGACATCCGCAGCAGAGTTAGGAATATAGTGGACACCCGGATCCAACTGCGATAAAAGTTTCCGAAGTGAAGAGTCTATGACTGCGGGCGGGTAGCCTTCGTTTCGTCCGCAGTACAAGCTGATCGACGGATGATTGCGAATTCGTTTCACGAAATCGTCCGCATTCTGGATGAACATTTTGTCGTCGTTCGGATTCGGCCCGTCGAACGGGTTCGCCAGCCAGAAATCCTGCCACACCATGATGCCGTATTTGTCACAGGCGTTATAAAAATCGTCGCTCGCCGTCTGTCCGACCCAGTCCCGTATCATCGTAAAGTTCATTTCCTTGTGATATCTTACGGCGATATCGTATTCGCGCGTGCGGTAACGCATCATGGACTCAGGGAATCCCCAGTTACCACCTTTAGCCACAAACCGTTTCCCGTTGACCCAGATCTTCAACGCTCCGCCTTCTTCGGAGTATGTCATCTTCCTGATGCCTGTCTTGAATGCCTTCACATCCGACTCGCTTCCATCTGAAGAGACAAATTTGAGTTCCACATCGTAGAGATTTTGTTCGCCATATCCATTCGGCCACCATAGTTTCGGATTCTTCAATCTCAATGACGGATTTGTTGAAGGATCGAGTCTAATTGTCTTAGATTCGGAAGCATCCAGCGTGACAGGCTTTACAAATTTGACGTCGCCGAACTTACCCTGCAATGTTCCTTTTACATTCTCGGCAATGTGATTGTGAAGAGTCACTTCGATATTTAGATCGGCCGACGAAGTATCGGGCAGTGAAATATCGGACGAGACAAATGCATCTTCAATAGTTACGGGTCCGGCAGCGGAAATATATACATCATTCCAAATACCGATGTTCCTTCCGCGGATCGTCGGTATCCAGTCCCAGCCCACCGAAGGTTGAAAAGTTGGATTATCGGCACCAAGCGCACCGCCGTTAATACCATGGTTGAACTTCGTTGGCTCCTTGATAAAACCCGGATTGTCATTCTTAATTATACGCACGGCCAAAAAATTTCCCCCTGCAGTCAAAACATCGGTAACGTCGAAATGTGCGCGAGTGAAAGCGCCGTCGATACGTCCGAGATTTTTTCCGTTTAAAAACACTTCGGCTTTCCAGTTAATTCCATCAAAATTCAAAAACAAATGTTTCCCATTGAAAAAAGATGGTACATTAAAAACATCGCGATACCAAAAATTAGAATAGAAATAGGAATCCGAAATGAGGAATTGATTATCACCGAAGTTTGGATCGGGCAAAGCTCCAACATTAAGATAACTCATGAGTGCAGTCGCAGGCACAGTGGCGACGATCCAATCATTGTCGTTGAAGCCGGGTTTAGAAAGCGTTTCACCATTTGCACTCACGAGCGATTCTCGCTGGATCTTCCACGCTCCTCCGGCAAGATCAATCTCGCTATTCTTTTTGGCAGGAGCTTGCTGATGTGCAATTGCAACCGGCCCGCCGGTCCCGAAAACTTGAAGCTCGCTCAAAATGTATCCATCCACTGATGCAGGCTTAGTCATAAAAACGCGGACGTATCTTCCCTTCACCTGGTTGGTCAACTTAATGTCATCGGTATCGGTGGGGGTATTCGATATTGTCGCGATATCTCTCCATGATGTGGCATTGTCGGAGACCTGAATTGTACCGGCAGCAGCGCGCCGGATCCAATAGAGTACTACCCGGTCGAACATACACTGTGCTCCGAGATCAACATACACCCATTCTTCACCGGAGCCGGAACTTTTCCACGCACTGCTAAAACGGTACGGACCACCTATCTCGTTGCGTTTCCCACCATGGTACATCCCAAACTCGCCAATGCCCCAGCTCTCTGCGTTGGGGGAATTGAGATTGAGTCGATAAAATTTGTAATGTACTACAGACTCAAGCTTGATTGAGCAACTATATCCTCTTGTGTTTTGAGGATAAAATCCCGCCAGCGGGCCAGTGATCGCATCTCCGGGCAGCTCATCGCCGCTTGCTCCCCCAAGCTCCGTCCAATTAGTTCCATCATCTGAGCCGCTTACAATTATCTGCCAATATTTAGCCTCAAGGCTATCAACCTGCAGAGTCCCTGATATATCAAAACTGTCAACCGACAATTTGTCATAATCGCCTTCCATTTCGATCTGCACCCATCCTTTGGAAGCTCCAATGGTCAATTGTGTAAGTGGGTTGCGATCCATGATCCATTCCCGCTCGTTCCTCTTGACGGGACCTTCTGTGCTTTTGGTTACGACGATCCACGCGGGAAGTTTCGATTCTATTATTCCATCCGTGATGAGTTGAGCCGTTAAATTGAAGTCGTAGCTGCTCGATTGGTAAGCTGGTCTGTGCAAGGC
>JBAPNE010000253.1:0-2077 GCA_049278975.1 Candidatus Kryptoniota bacterium | reverse complement strand
GATATAATCGGTAGAGATGTGAATTAACTTAGCATCGAAAGTGTTCGCAGCGTCTGCCAAATGTCCAACTGCGGAAGCGTTAACCTTGTACGCAACTTCTTTCTCAACTTCTGCCTTGTCAACATTCGTGTAGGCTGCGGCGTTTATGATGATCGACGGTTTAAAAGAACCGACCGTCTCCATTACCCTTTTATGATCCGTAATATCGAGAGTGAGACCTCCATCGTGGTCGGCTGCTAAATCGCAGGCGAGCAGCTCATACTCCGACTCGCGTTTAAAAACGTCCATGATTTTACTTCCCAATAGACCTTTCGCGCCAACGACAAGGATTTTCAAAGCTTCGAACCTTTCGACCTGAATTCAGTCAATTTTTGTTTTACATCTTTGTTAGACAGGCCAATGATTTCCGCGGCCAAGACTCCGGCATTTTTTGCGCCGGCTTTTCCGATTGCAACAGTCGCGACTGGAATTCCCGGCGGCATCTGTACCATGGAATACAGCGCATCGACTCCCGAAAGTTCCGAGCCGCTTAAAGGAACTCCTATAACCGGGAGAGTAGTCATGCTTGCGACAACGCCCGGTAAATGTGCCGCCATTCCCGCTCCGGCAATAATCAAACTATAGCCGTTTTTCTCGGCGCTCGACGCAAACTCAGCGGTTTCCTTTGGATTTCTGTGCGCACTCAAAACGAGAAGGTCATGCTCGATTCCGAAGTAATCTAAGTATATAACCGCCTCAGAAATAGCGTCTTCGTCCGATTTACTGCCAATTAAAATAGCTACTTTAGGTTTAGGCATTATTCACCTTTCGATTGAGGTAAAGTAAGTCGAGATTAAGTTCGACAAACACCTGTTTGTCGTCATTTATTATGCTTATAAACTTCTTCCGGATCAAAAACTTTAATTCCGACATCGACAAGTTTTCCATCCTGAATTTTTGTATAAAAACAAGAACGTTTCCCGGTGTGACATGCCGCGCCGCCTACTTGCTCGACTTTCAAAACCACCGAGTCTCCATCGCAATCTATAAAAATCTCCTTTACATTCTGAACGTTGCCGGATTCTTCCCCTTTGCGCCACAGCTTCTTTCGTGACCTGCTCCAGTAAACAGCCTGACCAGATTCAACCGTCTTTTGAAAACTCTCTTTGTTCATATGTGCAAGCATCAGGATTTCACCAGTATTGTGATCTTGCGCGACTGCGGTGACCAACCCATTTGCATCGAACTTTATTTTATCAAATATTTCATTGCTAAAATTCATATTCTTACTGCAATACCTTTTTCATGTAAATAGTTTTTCACTTCTTTGATTTTAAATTTGCCAAAGTGGAACACCGACGCGGCAAGAACCGCATCAGCCCCGCCGCAATCTATCGCTTCGAAAAAATGATCGAGTGTTCCTGCTCCGCCGCTTGCTATGACAGGCACATTCACAGCTTTAGTTACCTTTTGTAAAAGACCAATATCATAGCCGCTGTTTGTTCCGTCTTTATCGATGCTTGTAAGTAATATTTCTCCGGCGCCATGGTCTGCAACATATTTTGCCCATTCAACTGCATCTAACTTTGTCGGCGTGCGTCCGCCGTTGATATAAACTTCATAGCCCGATGGTGTGGAGACATTTGAAATTCTTAAGCGATCCAGCTCATCCGTTAACGATGCAACAGCTTCATCATTATTAATTCCGGTTCTTGTTGCATCAATTGCGGTGACAATGCACTGCACTCCGAATTCCTCGGCACCGGCAGATATCAGTTCGGGATTCATTACCGCCGCCGTGTTAAGACTAACTTTGTCCGCGCCATTCGATAAAATATTTCTTATGTCATCGACAGTTCTGATTCCCCCGCCGACCGAGAACGGCAGAAAAATGCTCTCCGCAGTTTTCCTTACGACATTAAGTATAGTCGCCCTATTATCGACGCTAGCCGTTATGTCAAGGAAAATAATTTCATCGGCCCCTTCCTGCTCGTAGAATTTTGCAGACTCGACAGGATCTCCTGCGTCAGTCAAATTTACAAAGTTTACTCCTTTTACAACCCGTCCCGCGTTTACGTCGAGACAAGGTATGATCCGT
>JBAPNE010000252.1:0-1818 GCA_049278975.1 Candidatus Kryptoniota bacterium | reverse complement strand
GCTTAATCCTCTCGATCCGCCTTATAATCCAAAATAGGGTGTGCTTCAACAATCCGACGGACAATCGTGAACGGGCATATTCATACTGTCGGTAGCTTGCCACAAGTCCTGCGTAACCGCCTGGGCGGAGGTCTTCGCTCCGGCACAATTTGATATCTGTTCCGGGGATACACTCAACTATGTTCAACTCAGTCGGATACATTGCAAATCCCCACGAACGAATTGGCAAGACGCACGGCTGCGTAGTCACGACGTAAGGATGACTGATTTTTGATGCCGACTTCGTTCCGTTTACATCCATTTCGAAATCGTAGCTTGCAATGTCGCGTGTTAATCGGTTGAGACGATCCGGCAGGATTTCCTGAAACGCATCATATACTGCTATCGCTTCCTCAAAAAGCTGAAAACGAAATGTTCTCCTTCGCATCTGCAAAGGCACCTGAAAATATTGACTCGCCCTTTTGAAATGCGTTCCGATATCTCCGAAGTTTGTGCATAAAGACTCTCGTGGAAAAACATAGAACCGGTTTGTCATGGCAAGATATTTTGTAGCCGAGGGAAGCCAATCTCCTTTGTCAAGCGCTGCCCAGCTGTCGTGTAACTTGTCGTTCCTCGAAACGCGGGAGTCATTCTGGCGGGTCCAGGCAGCGTAGGATTCCCATTGCGGTGCAAGAAACACATGCCCGTGCGCCCATGATGATTGCACAAAATATACGTCACTGTCATCGAGGCACGGTACAAAAGGTTCATGTGTGATTCCGTTGAACCACACATTGTAAAGTGATATTCCACCGATGCGTGGGTCATTCTTGTAGAAGTCCAATGCTTTTGCTGCATACTCATAAAATACTGGCGAAACATAGTAATCATCTTCGAGGCGGATAACCGACCCATGTTTACTTGACAACGATCCAATAAAAAATGCGTGCTGGTTCAGGCCAAGATGGCTCTCGTGCAGGATGATTTCCTTGATTCCGTGGTCCCACTCAAATCTTTCGGCAACGTCCAGCACCTCCGATTGGCGTTCTCCGCCAAAATCAATCGAGATCACGAGAGGGACATCATTGGGGTAGATAGCCGTCGAGACCGAATGCAACAAACGCATAAGGGCTTCAGGACGATTGTATGCTGAAATGATAATTGCTGGCTTCAAGATGTGAGCACCTCTATTGAAGTGTCGGCAAGAATCTGAAAAGAACGCTCAACCGCAGCGGCATGGTTGGGAGGACGCCACACAGCACTGGCCAGTGAATCGACGGCGACAAGCCCGCAAGCACTTTCAAGATTCAGGGCTGAACATACAGAAAAGAAAGCGGCGCATTCCATTTCGACTGCGAGTACCCCTTGTTGTTGATAGTGTAGAATTTCTTCAGCTGTTTCTCGAAAAGGCGCGTCCGTCGTCCAAACAACTCCCGAGGAGTATTTTATGCCGCGCGATTCGACTGCTCCAGCCAGCTTATTCTGAAGAGCGTTCGAAGGTTGAGCGGGGAGGTCACTTGGCAAGTAGTGATGCGATGTTCCTTCATCCCTTATTGCACTTGTCGGAAATATGATTTCGCCAGTCGAGATTCTGTGACTAATTGTTCCCGCAATACCGATCATAATGAATCGCCGGATTCCGCAAACCGCAAGTTCTTCCAACAATACTGTGAGGGATGGGGCGCCCACCCCGACAGGTTTCACCGCAAGGATTTGAGAGTTTGTCTTTTTTAATGCATAAACTTCTCCAGAAAGTCCGTTGAGCTTCTTTCCACGTTGTCGTTTCACGGTATATCGTAACGAATACGTTTGAAGACAGATGAGAGCTACCTTTGCACC
>JBAPNE010000251.1:0-19315 GCA_049278975.1 Candidatus Kryptoniota bacterium | reverse complement strand
ATTCATCATTGAGCTTTGAGGCGCGCTCGAGAAGCCTGCTGTGCAAATAAAATACATCTCCGGGATAAGCCTCACGTCCGGGCGGACGGCGAAGAAGCAGCGAGACTTGACGATATGCCCATGCATGTTTAGATAGGTCATCGTAGATAACCAAAGAGTCACGGCCGTTGTCGCGGAAGAATTCGCCGAGTGTGCATCCGGAATATGGCGCAATGAATTGCATCGGTGACGGTGTGCCAGCAGTTGCCGACACCACTGTCGTATATTCCATTGCCCCCTCTTCTTCTAACTTGGCAGCGACCTGTGCGACCGTAGATGCTTTCTGACCGATCGCGACATAAACGCAATAGACAGGCTTGATGTTTCTTCGCTTTGCTTCTTCTGTGTGCGTATGTTTCTGATTAATAATTGTGTCAATTGCAATCTGAGTCTTCCCTGTTTGTCTGTCGCCGATGATAAGTTCGCGCTGTCCGCGTCCGATTGGAATCATTGAATCAATTGCCTTGAGGCCGGTATTCAGCGGCTGTTTCACGGGACTTCTTGCAATTACACCGAGAGCTTTTCTTTCAACAGGGAGAAATTCTTTCGTATCGATTGCACCCTTTCCGTCAATTGGTTGACCGAGTGGGTTAATCACGCGTCCCAGCATCGCCTCGCCGACCGGCATTGACATGACCTTGCCGGTCCGGCGAACTTGGTCCCCTTCCTTCACCAGCGTGTCATTACCGAACAACATGCAGCCGACATTATCTTCTTCAAGATTAAGAGCCATCCCGAAAACGCCGTTCGGAAATTCGATCAACTCGCTCGCCATTACTTTCTGCAAACCATAAACGCGCGCTATTCCGTCGCCAACTTGTAAAACGGTTCCGACATCATAGATGTCAACTTCGCTTTCGAAGCCGGAAATTTGTTTCCTTAATATTGCTGTTATTTCGTCAGGTCTAACTTCAGGCATTACTACCTCTTTCGGAAGTCGATTTTTGGTTATGAATTTTTATTTTTGATTCCAGAATTTTCAATCTTCAATGTTTTAATTTCCAGTAAGCTGTCGTTTCAATATTTCAAGTTGTCTTCGCACGCTGCCGTCATAAACAGTATCGCCGATCTGTGCCAGGAAACCGCCAACCAAATTTTTGTCGAGCGAGAAAGATATTTGCACTTTCTTATTAGTCAGCTCTTCGAGCTTGAACTGCACTTGAGATTTATTCTTCTCATCGAATTGGTACGGAGCTTTTAGTTCGGCGTTGACAATTCCAAGCTGCTCATCGAGAAGCACGCCGAATTCTACAGCGATTGCGTCGATGAGTCCTTCTCTTCCTTTGTCAGCCAAAAGAAGAAGGAAGTGGAAGGTAAGCTCGTCAACTTTTTCTTTGAACAGCGACTTTATGACGTCTCTTTTCTTGAAACGATCAATTATCGGACTTTGGAAAAATAGAGCAAGCTCGTGGGAAGCTGATATTGAATCATGCATTAAACGCATGTCGGATGCAACATGGTCGATCTTTTTTAATTCCGATGCAAGCCCGAGTAACGCTCCCGCATATCTCTTGGCTGCTCTTGCTCCCTTCATGGATTACCCTCCATTCTTTTCGGACAACCACAGTGCTTGTGGAATTTTCAACTTACAAAAAGTCAACATGATTTACGCCTGAGGACCTAAAGAGTTGATGAAATCTTCGACAAGCTTTTTCTGCTTCGCCTCGTCGATGGCTTCGTTAAGAATTTTCTCGGCAGCTTTGACTGCGAGCTCAGCAACCAAACCATGAAGCTGCGTCATCGCAAGCTGTTTGTCTCTTTCGATTTCTTCACGTGCTTTGTCGATGAGCTTGTTACCTTCGATGGTTGCTCTCGATGCGGTTTCGGCTCTTATTTTCTCCGAAAGTTCTCGCGCCTCACGTATCACCTGTTGAGCAACTTCTTCGGCTTTCGCAAGGTTCTTTTTATTCTCATTGAGAATTCTTTCGGCTTCCTTTTTTGCTTGCTCAGCTCTCTCGATCGACTGGCGTATGGTCTGTTCACGTGCGTCCAACATTTTCAATATCGGCTTCCAGGCGTAGGCGCGCAGGACGATCAGAAGCACACCAAACGTCAGCGCAGTCCAGATTATCAATCCGGTATTTAATTGAAGCATATCAACTCCTATCAGCCTTGGCCGTTAGCCATCGGCTGTTAACTTTCACTCCTAAGTTTTACTTCAGTGCAAGTATGATCGTTATAACTTCAGCGAAAAGCGTGACACCTTCGATAAGTGCCGCTGCAATAATCATAGAAGTTCTAATTTCTCCGAGAGCATCCGGTTGGCGGCCGCTGGCTTCCATCGCTGAAGCAGCAAGTTTTCCGATTCCATATCCGCCGCCAATTACTGCCAAACCGGCACCAATTCCCGCTGCAAGATGTGTTAACCCTATTCCAATATCAGGCATTTGAGTCTCCTAAAGTTTAAATGTTTTAAGTAACGTTTTAATGTCCTTGATGAACCGCCAACCCGACAAAAAGCGCAGTCAGCATTGTAAAAATATAAGCTTGTATAAGTCCGACAAGAATCTCGAGCAGACTTATGAATACTGCAAATCCGATTGATATCGGCGCAACAAAAACAGAATGAAAAATAAAAATCAAACCTATGAGTGAAAATATCACGATGTGTCCCGCAGACATATTTGCAAAAAGACGAACACACAGCGCAAACGGCTTCGTGAAAAGCCCCAGAAGTTCGACGATGACCATCACAGGTACAACAAACAACGGAATATGAGACGGCATTAATCCTTTGAAGTAGCCGAAGAATCCATGGTTTACCATCCCCGAAATTTGAATAACGAAAAATGCAATTATGGCCAGAGCTGCCGTTACATTGATGTTCCCTGTTGGTGTTGAAGTATAAGGGATCAATCCAACAAAATTAGAGAAAAGCACAAAGAAAAATAGCGTCAAGAAATACGGAAGAAGTACGCGCCCTTTTTCACCAACTGCCTTAAGAACAATTTCGTCACGGACAAAAATTACGATTGTCTCGAGCGCATTTCCCAACCCGTGCGGGATGATTGATTTCTTATATGCTCTCATCGCAGCCCTTACAAAAATGAGAAGGAGCAGACAGGCAAACCATATCATAACGATGTGTTTCGTCAGAGAAAAATCTATCGTCATGCCGGCGATGTGAACTGGCGGAAATTGAGGAAGATGGATCTCACCGAACGGTTGAAATTCAATAACATGTGAATCCGCGACGTGCTCAATTATCCAGCTTCCGCTTGAAGCATCGGATGAACTTGCAGCAACGGACTTCGCGGTATCGGCAATTACCGTGTTTGCGGCAATTAAATTTGTCGAACTAAGAAGTCCCGAACCGGAAATCACGACACGAGCCCTTTAACTGGTCTCTTCAATTCAATCCTTTTGTTCAAGAAAATTACTTCGAATATCGTCATTGCAAAGTAAAAAATTAATAATCCGGTAACCAATGCAATTATGTGCGCCTCAAAAACTTTTGCTAAAATCATGAATATTCCCAGCAAGAATAAGAGTCGTACTCCCATTCCGATGAAGACACCTTTCATGAAGACAATGCTGCTTCTGTCTATAAATTTTTCTATTGTCAAAAAGCCAATGATGCCGTTAAGGAGTCCTAGAAGTGCACCAAGAAAATATGAAATGCCGAACATTCCGGTTGCTAATCTCCAAATGAAGAAGAAAGAGACCAACCCCATCGCTATGATGGATATTGTAATAACCTTCAGCATTTTGCTCCGCATCAATTTGATTGATGAATCAATCGCCTGATCTGTTGTCACGTTTACTTAATTTTTGAATTTCTCTTATGAAATTATAGAAACCACCGATCAGTCCTGCCGCAGCGCCGACCAGGAGCAACCAGGGTGAAGTGCCAAAATGTTTGTCAAGGAAATAGCCGATAAGGAGCATACCGACGACAGACGCAGCCAGTTCAGTGCCGAGTCCCATGTAAGGCGCAAGCTGCCTGTACGCTTCGCCTAAACTTTCTCCTAATGGTTGTTTTCTTTTCAATGCTATTCTCAATCATCTGAATAACTCACTTGGCTTTCGATCTCCGCTCATGTCACACTTCCCATCGAATATAGCTCCTTCATCAATGACTAACTTCGATGCGCGAATATCGCCCTTGATCCGGGCTTTGTTCTCGAAAACCAATTTATTCTTTGCATTAATGTTGCCGGTAATTTTTCCGCCGACCGTTACCATTTGAGCGTCGATGTTCCCCGTAATTTCGCCATTCGCACCGATAACAAGATCACCGGTCAATGAAATGTCGCCATTGACTTGACCATCTACGCGAAGGCTGCCGGGGCTTGTAATCTTTCCTTCGAAACGTGTACCATGAGATACGATATTAATTTGCGTCTCTTCTTTTGCCATTTTAATTCTTCGTTAGTAAGTAATTTTCCGGATTCAAATTTTTTCCATTTTGCCAGAGTTCAAAATGAAGATGCGGCCCTGAACTCGTAATACCTGTTGAGCCGACTAATGCGATTGCATCACCTCTTGCTACTTTTGTGCCAACACTTACCAGTATTCGTTCGCAATGTTTATACACTGTCATAAAATCATTTGCGTGAGCAATGATGAGAGTATTGCCACCATTCAATGTCCAATCTTCGAAAACGATTTCGCCGGGCGCGGGTGCGACTATTGATTCACCCTCCGGAGCGGAAATATCAAGACCGTAGTGCTGTATTGAATAATCAACAGTGCGCGTTATGAAACCTGCCGCCGGCATTAACAATGGAAAGATGTTTTGATCCTCTTCGCTAGGCGGTGACTGTGCATAAGTTTCAGCCAGTCCATATGATGAATGGGCAGGCTGGTCTTCGGACAAACTGCCCGGAGAAGAAGTTGCATTCTCAGATGTCCTGCTTTCGGATTCTTCTGATTGCCCCGTTCTGGTTGACTGGACAGGCTGCTCGACATTCTGCTGCGTTTGAATATTTTCAGCCGCGTCAGGGGTTGTTGTATCGACCGTCATAGTATCGCCCAGCACGCTTCTCAACTTTACGTTGTATGCGGCAAGGTAAGACAATTGATTTTGAACGTCTCCGACCTTTGATTCCAGCGCCCGCACTTTTTCTAATTGTGCGGTCTGCGTGCTGAAATATTCGGGCATAATCAACTCACCTAACGGCGTATGAATCATAGCTAAAATGCTCACTGCACCGACAAGCACAAAACCAAAAAGAACTAACAGCGTTAATTGAAGTCGCGATGCCTTGAAAGTCCGTGATGGTTTCTTGGCATCCGATAATACAACAAACGTCAGCTTAGCTGACGATGTTTTCTCATGCGATGACTTGTGCTGCATTTCAACAAGTGACAATATAGAAACGAGCCGTCAGAATGTCAATGAATTAGGAATACCGGCAAGCCAGAGTGCCGATGAAGAAAAAACCTCCTGGAATCTTCTCCTTGCATCAATTTGAGCGTCTAATCTTGAATTACAGTTTGAAATAAGTGCTCTCCGTGAATTATCTTGAATAAACAGATGAGTGATGGAGCAGTCATGAACATTTGCGGAAGCAAGGTGGAGCGCACCGACTTCTTTCTGCGGAATGAAGACTCAAATAAAAACCTCCTCGAAAAATTGCGTGGTCTCAAAAGTAAAATCGAAAAAGGGGGCGGCGAAGACCCTGCAAAGCGGCAAAAAGAGCGTGGTAAAATGTTAGCCCGTGATCGGGTCAATAATTTGATTGACCATGGTACAAAGTTCCGTGAAATTGGAACATTTGGCGCCTTCGGGCTTTACGAAGAATACGGTGGAGCCCCTTCAGCAGGGATCATAACCGGCATCGGCAAGGTTCACGGCCGAAACGTTGTGATTGTTGCGAACGATTCAACGGTAAAAGCGGGGGCGTATTTTCCTATGACGATTAAGAAAAATCTCCGGGCACAAGAAATCGCCGTCCAAAATAAAGTTCCGATTGTTTATCTTGTCGATTCGGCGGGAGTTTTCCTGCCATTACAGTCGGAGATTTTCCCCGACAAAAATGATTTCGGAAAAATATTTTACAATAACGCGATTTTAAGTTCGATGGGTGTTCCGCAAATTGCTGCCGTTATGGGACCGTGTGTGGCAGGTGGTGCCTATCTGCCTATCATGAGCGATGAATCAATAATAGTGGAAGGAACAGGCAGCGTATTTCTTGCCGGCCCATATTTAGTAAAAGCCGCAATCGGTGAAGATACCGACGTGGAAAAATTAGGTGGTGCTGAAACGCACTCTTCGATTTCTGGAATAATAGATTACAAAGTAAAATCGGATTCTGAAGCGTTAAAGACGATTCGAAAATTAATATCTCAACTCGGTCCGCAAAACAAAGCTGGCTTCAATAAATCGGAATCACATTCTCCAAAATTTGATCCGCAAGAAATCTACGGAATAATTCCGAATGATAGATCTAAACCTTATGATATGTACGAAATATTGGCGAGGATCGTTGATGAGAGCGAGATTGACGAGTACAAAGCCTCGTATGGCAAATCAATAATATGCGCATACGCCCGCATCGACGGATGGTCGGTCGGCATTGTTGCAAATCAGCGTACGACAGTTAAGTCAAAAAAGCCGGACGACACAACCGAAATGCAAATTGGCGGAGTGATCTATTCCGACAGCGCATATAAAGCCGCAAGATTCATAATGAACTGCAATCAGAAAAAAATTCCTCTGGTATTTTTTCAGGACGTTACTGGATTCATGGTGGGAACGCGAGCTGAGCGAAGCGGAATAATAAAGGATGGAGCGAAGATGGTTAACGCGGTTTCTAATTCCACCGTTCCCAAATTCACATTTATTATCGGCAATAGCTTCGGTGCCGGCAATTACGCGATGTGCGGAAAGGGATATGAACCACGGTTGATCTTTGCCTGGCATTCTGCTAGAATCGCCGTCATGGGCGGCGAACAGGCAAGTCAAACCCTCCTTAGTATTCGGCTTCAACAATTGAAAAGAGATGGAAAGAATATTTCGAACGAAGAACAGAGTAAACTTCTCGATGAAATAAAGAAACGTTATGAGAACGAAATGGAGCCGACTTATGCTGCGGCAAGATTGTGGGTCGATGACATAATTGACCCGTTAGATACGCGGGACATAATTTCACTCGGGATTGAAGCGGCGAACAACAATCCGGAAATTCCAAAATTTAATGTCGGCATTCTCCAAACTTGAAAACTACGCTCTTTATTTTTTTGCTTTCAGCGTTTTTGGTACCATTCCTCCCGCAAAACGTTTGTGCACAATCGGACATATTGAATAAAATTTTTGAGCCGGATGTATTACAAATAACAGATAAGCTCCGTGACTATCTCAGAGAAAACAAATTCTCTGGAGCGGGCCATGATAGAAACGAATAGCTTGAACATATCGACATAATTTTCGCAAAAGGGATGAAACTATCGAACAATAAAGTGAGCACTGCCCTTCTTGCGATATCGTTCGCCGTATTGAATCGAACATACATAAAGCCGACGTTCCCTCTTATTGGAGTTGTAAGGCTTCCACTTCCCGCTGAAGATTCGGCTGAAGCTGTTTCGCGAATAAGGAAACTGCCTAGATATTTTTTTAACGACTCGCCTCGCGATAAATGGGGGGATAGCGCTAAGCTAGTGCACTTCTTCGGTTCGGCCTTCCTCACTTATGAAACTGGTACGAGGAAATTGCCCGATGAGATTGGGATTTGGGTTGAAGAAGGTGAAGTAGCTTTCAGGTTGGATTCCGTCGCGCAACAGAGAGACGTTTTTATAAACAGGTTGGGGCAGCAATTTGGAGATGCACTGAGTGAAGGTCGCGAAGTTTTGCCGTCGGATTTTTTGAGGGCGGAGATGTTAAAAAGCCAAATTACTAAAATTCATTTCTGATCAATCTATGAAATCAGTTTTTTAATCAACTCCAGGTCTTCAGGAGTGGTAAGTTTAAGATTCAAATGATGCGGCTCGACGACAAAGGCTTTGACACCGATTTTTTCCATGAGCATTATTTCGTCCGTAATGTCGGAAATATTCGTCACAGTTTTGTAAGCACGAGACAATAAACCAGCCTTCATGACTTGCGGGGTTTGCGCAGCATAAACTCTCGATCGATCTATCGTAGACACACAGAAGTTTTTGTCATCAACAACTTTTAATGTGTCCTTAACTTTGGTTGCTAAAAAAGCCGCGTCATGTTGCCAGCCGGCGTCGATAACTTTCTCTAAATCTGATTTAGATAAAAGTGGACGAGCCGCATCATGGATGCAAATTAAATCATCTTCGTCTAGATGATGCCCAAGACAATCGAAGGCGTTTTTGATCGATAATGGCCGCTCGATTCCACCTTCTATGATTTGCACAACCGGTTGCAACTTAAGTGATTCCACGATTTTTCTGATTTGAATAATATTAGTCCGTGAAACAGCGACGCAAATTGTTTCAACTTGTTTCAACTCCCCAAACAAGTTGAGAAGCCGGCCGATTAATGTCTGTCCACCTATTTCGATCAGAGGTTTTGATACACCGCCGAGACGAGTCCCGACGCCCGCGGCCGGGATGACTACCCCAATTTTCTTTCCCATTTATAAAATCAGCATTGCGTCGCCATAGCTGTAAAACCGATAGCCGTCTTTAATAGCTTTCTTATAAGCCCGCACCATCAGATCATGGCCGGTAAATGCGCTGACGAGCATTATTAGGGTTGTCTCCGGCAAATGGAAATTCGTGACTAGATGGTCAACTACTTTGAAATCGTATGGAGGATAAATAAATTTATCCGTCCAACCTTTCCCCGATTTGACGTGATTGTCGGTTGTAATATTGGATTCCAGTACACGCACAGCAGAAGTCCCTACAGCAAACACTTTTTTCTTTGCATCGATCGTGTGATTTATTCCCTTTGCCGATTCGAGCGGGATTTCATAAAATTCGGAATCCATTCTGTGTTTGGTCAAGTCTTCGACATCAACAGTTCTGAAAGTTCCTATTCCTATATGAAGAGTCACTGGAAAAATCTTCACACCTTTTTTCTCTAACTTCGTGAACAGGCGAGTCGAGAAATGCAACCCGGCAGTCGGAGCCGCGACGGCACCAACAACTCGAGCGTAGATCGTCTGGTAGTCCACCTTATCTTTATCGGTAGGCTCACGTTTGATGTAATGAGGCAGCGGCATCTGCCCTATGTTATCGAGAATCTTATAGATGTCGCCTTTGTAATTGAACTTTATCGTTCTTCCCCTGCTCGTTGTATTGTCAATCACCTCCGCGTAAATTCTTTCATCCTCAAAATATATTTTGTTCCCGATGCGGACTTTCCTCGCAGGTTCGACTACGACATCCCAAATACCTTCTTCGTGATTGAGTTCTCGCAACAGTAAGACTTCTATTTTGGCATTCGTCTTTTCTTTTTTTCCCATTAGGCGCGCGGGGAAAACTTTTGTTTCATTGACAACTAACGCATCTCCCTTTTGGAAATAATCGGCTATCTCATGAAACGATTTGTCCTCAATCTCTTGCGTTGCTCTATTCACTACCATCATTCGTGAATGATCCCGCGGCTGCGCCGGAGTTTTTGCAATTAAGTTGCGAGGAATCGTGTATTTAAAGTCGGCAAGTTTCATTGTCTCATAATCCCTTTATTTAGTTTTAGAGTTGTTCCGTCCCGCACATTGCGGGACGGAACGGGACTACGTCTTATCTTTTCGATTTCTTTGTTGACTTTGACGCTGGCCTTTTAGCCGCTTTCACTGCAGGCTTTGCAGGATATGTTAGAGCTGCCCGAGCCGCAGCCAACCGTGCGATCGGCACTCTGAACGGCGAACAGCTGACATAGTTCAACCCAATCATATGGCAGAACTCAACGGAAGATGGCTCACCTCCGTGCTCGCCGCAAATGCCAATCTTCAGGCCAGGCCGAACTGATCGTCCCCTTTCTTTGGCAATTTGCATCAGTTGACCGACACCGACACGATCCAGTACCTCAAATGGGTCCTTTGCATAGATTTCCATTTGAGTATATGGAATGAGAAAACGTGCGGCGTCATCGCGGCTGACGCCAAGCGTCGTCTGAGTTAAGTCATTGGTGCCAAAGCTGAAGAACTCAGCGGTCTTGGCAATCTCATCGGCAGTGAGCGCGCCGCGAGGGATTTCTATCATGGTTCCGACTAGGTACTCGAACTTTACGCCTTTTTCCTTCATGACTTCATCGGCCACTTTTCTTACTATCTTTGCCTGATCATCCAGTTCTTTGACATTTCCGACGAGAGGAATCATGACTTCCGGGGTCACCTTCGTCCCTTTTTTCTGAACGTTGGCGGCTGCTTCAAAGATGGCACGGCTCTGCATCTCAGTTATCTCAGGATATATAATCCCGAGTCGGCAGCCACGAAGGCCAAGCATCGGATTGAATTCATGAAGGTCTTCTACGCGTTGGTGAACTTTCTCGAAGCTGATTCCCATTTGACCAGCAAGTTCGCGCTGCGCTTTTTCTTCGTGCGGAAGGAATTCATGGAGCGGCGGATCAAGAGTCCTGATGGTAACCGGCATTCCTTTCATGGCTTCAAAAATTCCTTCAAAGTCAGCACGCTGCAGTGGTAGCAATTTTGCAAGGGCTTTCTTGCGTGCATCTAAAGTATCCGCGAGAATCATCTCGCGCATCGGACCAATTTTAGCTTCGCCGAAAAACATGTGCTCAGTCCGGCAGAGGCCGATTCCTTCCGCACCGAATGAAACAGCGTTCGATGCCTGATCAGGCTGATCCGCATTTGTTCGAATCTTAAGTGTTCTGTATTTATCAGCCCAGTGCATAACTTTTGCAAATTGCTGGTATATCGGCGCATCCTTCGGATCCAGAGTCTTCTCGATAAGAACTTGCAGAACTTCCGATGGCTTCGTCGGGACTTTTCCTTCGATTACTTCACCGGTTGTTCCATCAATCGAAATCCAGTCACCTTCTTTGATAACTTTACCATTGACGTGCATCGTGTGAGTTGAATAATCAATGTTAAGTGCCGAGCAGCCGACGACGGCTACTTTTCCCATTTGTCTGCCGACCAGTGCTGCGTGTGAAGTCATTCCGCCTCTTGCAGTAAGAATACCGGCAGAGGCATTCATTCCTCTGATGTCTTCTGGAGAGGTTTCGATACGAGCTAGGATAACTTGCTCACCACGCTTGTGCCATTCCTCTGCATCAGGCGCATTGAAGACGAGGCGACCTGTCGCAGCGCCCGGCCCTGCATTCAAGCCTTTTGCAAGAAGTCGATTGTTATTCACGGCAGCACTTTTTTCCTTCAAATCAAACACCGGCCTCAAAAGTTGATTCAATTGGTCGGGCTCGATTCTGCCGAGAGCTTCCTTTTCAGTTATAAGCTTCTCATTGACCATATCGACAGCAATCTTTATAGCTGCAAATGCCGTTCTTTTGCCGACGCGGCACTGGAGCATATAAAGTTTGCCTTCCTGAATAGTGAATTCGATATCGTTCATGTCACGGTAGTGTTTCTCAAGTGTCTTCCGAATTTTTTCAAGCTGGCCATAAACTTTTGCGTTTTCCTTTGCAAGACCCGAAATAGGAATCGGAGTGCGGACTCCGGCGACAACGTCCTCGCCTTGCGCATTCATCAAATACTCGCCATAAAAAATATTTTCGCCTGTAGCCGCATCGCGGGTAAATGCAACTCCGGTCCCGGATGTCTCACCCATGTTGCCAAACACCATGGCGACGATATTCACGGCAGTTCCCCATGATTCCGGAATATCGTACATCTTTCTGTATGCGATCGCGCGATCATTATTCCATGATCCAAACACGGCACCAATCGCTCCCCACAGCTGCTCCATCGGATCTTCCGGAAAATTGCTGCCTGTTTTTTCTTTGATTGCTTTCTTGAACTCATTTACCAGATTCTTCAGATCATCGGCATTCAATTCCGTATCCTGATGAACACCTCTCTCTTTTTTCTTTCGTTCGATGATTGCCTCGAAGGGATCGATCTCATCTTTGTGAGTCGGCTTCAAACCGAGAACCACATCGCCATACATTTGAACAAATCGTCTGTATGAGTCGTAAGCAAATCGTCTGTTGTTTGTTTTCTTCGCAAGTCCTTCGACGACGGCGTCATTTATTCCGAGATTGAGAATCGTATCCATCATTCCGGGCATTGAAGCTCTCGCGCCCGACCTGACAGAGACGAGAAGCGGATTATTCTTATCCCCGAGTTTCGCGCTGACTGACAATTCAAGACGCTTTACCGCCTTGGTTGCTTCGTCCTTTAAGGATTTCGGGTATTTATTTTTGTTTGCGTAGTAATAAGTACAAACTTCAGTCGTGATTGTAAACCCCGGTGGTACAGGCAAGCCGATGTTAGTCATCTCCGCAAGGTTTGCCCCTTTGCCACCGAGCAGATTTTTCATTTCTGCCCTTCCGTCGGCTTTTCCGTTGCCGAAGAAATAGACATATTTTGTTTTACTCATTTTGTAACCTCCATTGAACGTTGTTTTCTAAGTTATGTTCTCTTTCGATATAAAAGCCGAACAGATCAAGCACGCCTTTTGAGAACGGATTCTCGAAACTAATTCTCTCCGGATGCCATTGAACTGCAACGATGCCATGGCTGTCATTGCTTTCAATAGCTTCTACCGTTCCATCATCAGCACGCGCCACAACCTTAAGGCCGTCGCCGATCCTGTCCGCGGCTTGATGATGCGAGCTGTTCACTGTTCCATCTTGTTGTTTAATAAAATTCATTAACCCTGAGCCTTCAGCCAATTTAATTTGATGAAGCCGGTCTTCCTCATCCGAAATTGCCGTGTGATTTCTTCCGTGAAATTTCTCTAGGTCTATTATCAGCGTGCCGCCGAAATATACATTTAGAATTTGCAGCCCGCGGCAAATTCCGAGAATCGGGATACCCCTTTTCAAAGCCATGTCTATCAATTTGAATTCGCTTCCATCCCGTTCTGAATTGACGTGGACTGTTTCGTCTGCCCAGTCGCCATAAAGCTCAGGTGCAACATCCACTCCTCCCGTTAAGACAAGTCCATCACAATGTTCAAGCTCATCCACATTTTGTTCCAATAATACAATGACTTTTGAATCCGGAATGCGCTTTAAATATTTTTCGTAATTAGTAATTTTCTCTCCGCAGTCCGACATTCCGATCCTACGCATAAACCTCACCGAAAACTTTTGTCAGGACATTGTCAATATGTTCTTCACCAAAATTGACGACTGCTCTCTCACGCAAAGCGTAAATGCGTTTAACTTCTTCTTTTTGTCGCAATTCTTCATCACGAAAAATTCGGACTGCATCTTTCAACGTCGTCAAAGCTATTATGTCTTCATTGCCGCCGAAGACTTCGTCGATATCATACTCGTCAAACCAGTGGTGATCATGGAAAAGTTTTCTCCGAACGATCTTGATATTCAGAGATTCAATTCCAGAAAAGAATTGCCCGGGATTTGCAATTCCACAGAATGCCGCGACTTCCATACCAGCCATCATTTCGAGGGAATGACTTTGTCCGGTATGATCAAGAAAATCCGAAGGTATGAAGCTCACTTCTGCAATTGGAGCATTTGAATAGTTCTTAATAGGACTAAAGTCGGAAAAATTGCCGTTGTTGTGTGATGTCAAAATGATTATATCAGCTTGACGGATTCTCTTTGGGGAATCTCGTAGATTTCCTGCGGGCAAATATTTGTCTCTTAAATCTTGAAGAGAATTTCTAAGAAGAACAAAATCTACGTCCCGATGCAATTCCCTATTTTGAAGGCCATCGTCAAGGATGAAAACGTCGGCGCCAAATTTTTCGAGCACGACGAGGCCGGCATGGTGCCGATCCTTTTGAACTGCGACGGGAACATTCGGAAGATTTTGAGAGATCAGCGCCGGTTCGTCTCCAAGAAACCGTATGTCCGGTTCGGCTCCTTTCTCTGGATAAGAAATGATTAACTCATCTGTCATGCGCTTGTAGCCTCGCGACAAAACCGCCGGCTTTTTGGCAAGCGCCAAAAGTTTTTCAACCAGGTACATTACAAAAGGAGTCTTTCCTGAGCCGCCGACCGAAATATTTCCAACCGAAATAACCGGCCTCGGAAGGTTCTGCATCCTAAAAAGATGATTGTCGTAGCAAAGGTTTCTAACTGAAACCGCTCCGCCATATAATGCACTGAACGGGAGCAATATGTTCTTTATACGATTTCCCATTAGCTCATTTTCAATATCAAATTAGCCGCCCGATCGGAAGCGCCGGGTCCACCGAGAATTTCTTTCAACTTAGCATACTTTTGTCCGATTCCGTCGGCAACCAGATTGTTCGTCATGATCTCTTTTAATATTGCTGCAGCTTTATCTGGTTTGAAATCATGCTGAACAAGTTCATCGACAATTTGTTGCTGTGCCACGATATTAATAAGCGAGATTGAGTTAAGCCTCACGAGTAATCTTCCGATAGCGTAAGTTAAAGAACTTGTTTTATATACGACCAGCATAGGCAAGCCATGAAGTGCTGCTTCAAGTGTGGCTGTGCCGCTCGTCACCATCCCGGCATCGGCAGAACTCATGAGCAATTCCACCTCATGACTCAAATAGACTTTGACTCCGGTTTTGTGGATAATTTTATCATAAACTTTCTCATCGATTCCAGGAGCGCATCCTATAACTGCTTCAAGTCCGAGATTATCATCCGCCAATTGTTCTTTTAACATTATCACGGATTCTATCATCGTCGGCAAAATTCTATTTATTTCTTGCAGCCGGCTTCCAGGGAGCAAAGCGAGCAACTTTGTTGGCTCTTTATCCACTTGCGTTCCAAGAGTGGACTCACGAAATTTTCTAATCTCCATCTCGTCCGGAGTTTTCATTTCGTCAAGCAAAGGATGGCCGATAAAGTGAACACCTACATTTTCCTTCTCGTACATCTCTTTTTCAAACTTGAAGATTGTTAGCATCAAATCGACGTTGCGGCGAATTTTTTTTATGCGCCCTTTTCCCCATGCCCAGATTTGCGGACTTATAAAATAAATCACTTTCAGGCCGTCTCTTTTAGCCAATTCCGCGAAGCGCAAATTAAATCCCGGATAATCGACAAGAATCACAGCCGACGGTTTCTCACTGCGGATTGCCTGCAAAAGATCGCGTCTCACTTCTCTGAAAAACGGAAGCTTCGCTAAAATCTCAGAAAATCCCATCACGGACATCTCTTTCACATGATGGAGCAGCTCGACTCCCGCGGCTTTCATCTTATCGCCGCCAATCCCGATCACGCGCACATTATCTTTTTTCTTCATGCTCTCAACCAAATGGGCACCATGATTGTCACCCGATGTTTCGCCTGCGATTATCATGTAAGTTTTGCTCATACTATTCATGCGGCATTTTTGTACATGTAAACTGCGAACAGCAGAAGAGTCAAAGAAGCCAACGCAATCAAAGACGAACGCTCGGAGCGAACGGCTCTCGGAAAATTCGGAACGAGATTATCATTGCCGCGAAATTTCTTAAAGCCGGGAATAAAGCGATGCACATTTGCCGAATAATTTTTCCAATCCATAAATGTTCGCGCCAAATATTCTTCTTCAAGACTCACTATAGCGGTGTATTGGAAAATAAAATATGCAAGTGCAATCAACTGCAAATATGGCACAAGAGCATTAGACATAATTCCTACACCGAGATACATCGCAATATTTCCGATATATAATGGATTCCTTACAAACGCATACGGACCGCCTGTAACGAGTTTCGTGCCGCCGACCATTCCCGTTGTGCGTGTTTCGCTGCCGGCAAAAGACACTCCCCAGAAGCGAATCATCTCTCCGGCGAAAGCGACCACAAACCCGACTGACAGCGACAATGCTGTCGGTTCGGCAAACAGTACCATGACGATAAGGAATGGGATTGGCGTGTAGCTCCTGTAGGTAAACAGATAATTCTTCCAACTCTTATTTGATATCTGCACGGTCATTCCGATAAATAAGCCTCTTTGCGTCTCAACTCTGCGCGATGGCGTTTTCTAAATTTTCCTGTACCGGAAATTTTTCTAAGTTTTTCAATGATGTTCCCGAAATTTTCAAACGGAAAAAACGTAATGTTGTTTTCTTCACAATATTGCAAGAGTTCATCCTTGGCAAAAATTATGTCCGCGTATTGAACGGCGCATCGATCTGAAAAACCGTTGCCGACGTACACCACAATATCGTCGCTACCGGTCTTTGTCAAGATTTGATACCCTTTGCAGTTTCCACATTTTTCGCAATCGGATAGGTAAGGAAACTCGATATGAACTCCGTTCGATTCAAAATGGACATGATTGGAATAAAATGGGACATCAAAAATTCCATTTACCTCGAAAATCCTCTTGATGTAAAAATCTAGCCCATCGCTAAGAACTGTCAAATCAAATGAACTACTTTTACAATACGATGCAAACTCATTAAACTTTGGATCAATTTCGAAGCCCTCGATGAATCTTAACGCCTCGTTTTCGTTTACATGAACATACTCAGCTTCTTTCGAAGTCAAATCTCGTCCGGACATTTCTCCGCTTTTCCACTTCTCGACGAATTTGAGAGACTCCGCTTCATTTCCAAACGTCCGGAAAAAGGAGTTTCCAATATCTTCCTTGGTTATCGTTCCGTCGAAATCAACAAATATTTTCGTATGCAAATTTATCATGCGCTAGCTACCCAATCGTCAACAAATCTCACGGCTACGACTTTCGAGATACCTTGCTCTTCCATGGTCACACCATAAAGCGTATCTGCTGCCTCCATGGTACGTTTGTTATGAGTGATCACAATGAACTGAGTGTCCGTCGAAAATCGTTTGATCATCCTAACAAAGTTGTCTGTGTTGTTGTCGTCTAACGGTCCATCCACTTCATCAAGAATGCAAAACGGACTTGGTTTAACGAGATAAATAGAAAAAAGTAAAGCTATTGCCGTTAAAGTTTTTTCGCCAGCCGAAAGCAAGTCGATGGATTGCGGACGCTTGCCTGCGGGCTTTGCCATTATTTCTATCTTCGCTTCGAGCGGATCTACATTCGGCTCGACTCTAAGCTCCGCCTCACCGCCATCGAACAAACTTTGAAAAGTAGTTTTAAAATTTTCTGAGATTTGCTCAAAAGTTTCTAGAAATTTTTGGTGAGCCGTGTGATTTATTTCATCAATCGTTGCTGTCAAAGTTTTCTCGGCCTCCAACAGATCGCCTCTTTGAGCAACCAGAAAATCTAATCTCTGCTTTTCTTCAGTATACTCCGAAAATGCAACAAGATTTACGGGCCCAAAAGATTCGACTCGTCCTTTGAGATAATTCACTCGCTCTCGTGCGGCGCCTGTATCAAAATCTGCTGGAATGTTCATTAACTCGCGGGTTTGCTTCGATATGTCCAAGTTGAATTCTTCCTGTGCCCTTTCGATGAGACCTTTCGCCTGAGTGTCAAGTTCATTAATTTTTAAGTTTACCTGATGCACCGTTTCGACAACGGTGTCATGATTCGCGCGGGCTTCACGAAGCTTGCCTTCTTCAATCTCCTCGGAGTTTTTCTTAGCAGCTAATTTAGAATTTAATTCTGTAGTTTGTGTATCGAGAGCTGTGATCTCTAATTGTGCGTTGTTTTTGTTGTCTTCAAGCTCTTCGAGTTTTTGTACGGACTGATCAATTGTCACTTTGTTCAGGTGAAAATCTTCCTCGGCTCTGGCGATCCCATCCAGATTTGCACTCACCTGTTCTTCAGAAGATTCAATTTCTCTTTTCAGAAAATTAAGTTTGTTTATACATTCAATATGCTGAGCCTGAGCTTGACGAAGTCGCTCATTTTTAAGTCTATATTCTTCTTCGATGGTTTTAAGTTCACCCAATGATGTTTGGTATTCGTGTTCGGAGGAATTCTTGCTAGCATTTAATTCCGTCAGCGCCATCTCAGTCGTATTGAGTTCAGTTTGCGCCTCGGAAATTTCGGATTCCAATATTGAAATACGAGTTTCAATATCTGCGATCTGGGTCTCAATTCTTTGCAATCCTATTTCATTTTCTAAACTCGATTGTTCCACTCGCGCTAATTGCAGTTCTAGATATCTAAGAGTTTCATTGCCGGTCTTAATAGGCAGTTGATCAATTTCAGATTGCAGCTTGTTAATTGTTTTCTCAAGGTCGGACAATTTCTCCGTCAACTCGGCCTTTTCACTTTTGAGTTCTTCGAGTTGCCTCAACTTTCCAACTCTACCGCCTTCCGTCCGGCGCGTGCTTCCGCCGCGAATTATTCCTTTCGCTGAAAAAAGATCGCCCGAGTAATTTACGCACAGCACCGTCGGATCTTCGCGCAGTACTCTTTCTGCTTCAGAAAAGTTCTCTACAATTGCGACATTCTCGAAAAAATATTTTCCAATCGCCTCGTGTTCTGATGTTATCTGAACGTGGTCGATAAGTCGCCGGAATGAAACGCTGCTCAAATGAGAATCGGGAGATTTGATTCTATCTAAACAAACAAACGTTACTTTGCCCAGGTCACGTGTTCTGAGTGCATCGACAGCGCTCAGAGCCGTATGCTCATCGGGAGCGACGAGAAAGTTTGATGCATCACCTAGAACAGACTCAGCCGCAATCCGGTAATCGGGTTCGACATAAAAAATGTCGCTTAGAATTTCAAATTTCGGCAGTCCATCAATTTCTCCACGCGCAAGAACCTTTGCACCATCCGGGAGTCCCTCTAAATTTTCGACCAGTCCATTGAGAAAATCTATTCTTGCTTCTTTCGATTGAAGACTAACACGAAGTTTTTTGGCCTCAATTTTCTTCCGTTCAGCTTCACTAAAAAGTTCTTCGCGATGCCGTTCTAAATCACTAAGCTTGGTTTTTTCGGCTTCTATTTCCCGCGTGAACTTTTCTTTCTCTGTTCTTGAAACCTCCGTTCGTGACAATAGTTGAGTTTTTTCGTTCTTAAGTTGAGTCCTTCTAATGTCAAGCTCCTCGTTGTGCGACTGCACTCTTTCTATCTTTGCGCGCGCCCGTTCTCTATCATTTTGTTTTAGCGCAACATCGTTTAAAATATTAATCAGGTTTTCATGGCACACATTTGATTTTTCTCTTGCGGCGAAGAGTTGCTGTTCAAAATTCCTAAAACTTTCTTGTTCGGAGGCGAGAGAAATTGAAAGAGCTTTCTCTTCACCATCAGTCTCAACAAGGCTAAATTTCAATTCTTCGATCTGTAATGAAAGAAGATCATTTTTGCTTCCGAGGTCGGTTTTGCGTTTTTCAAGTGACAAAATATTTTCGTTGAGCCCTCTTTTACGTTCGGATAGTACTGCGATTTC